>NZ_JAKRMS010000028.1 GCF_022346185.1 Cellulomonas sp. ACRRI
GCCCCCCCGGTCGCCCCGGGTGCTCGACGGGCGGGGCGAGGGGGCTTAGTGAACGGTGCGCACCGCGCAGGGGGCAGGCGATGCGCACCGTCGGGAATGAACTATGGCCCTCGATGGTGCAGCGGTCAACAACCTGGCGTCCCCCGGGGTGAACGCTCACACAGCCTGGTCACAGACGAAGAGCATCGCCGCAGGTCGGCTCTTGCGCTCGTGACCGAGATCACGATCCGGCGCGGGCCCGACGACGAGGGCCCCGGTGCCCGACGGGGGGCGGTGCCGGACACCGGAGACCTCGACGTCGCAGGGCCTGTCAGCCGCTGCAGGCCCTGCGACGTCCTCTATTCAAGGCGCCCGCGGCACCCCACCAGCGGGCTGTGAGTGCCCACGACGGGTTCGTTGAGTGGCAGGAGGCCGCGCACTGAGGGGTGCGGCCCGGCGGGTGAGCGCCAGGGAGCCCGGGGACTAGGTGGCCGTCCGCGCCGCGACGCCCGGCGATACGCTGCCGGCGACCCGCCCACCGAGGGGAGGACCGCCGGTGCCCGAGGACTTCGCGGTCACGGTCGGCGCCGGGACGCTGGCGCCCGCGGACGGCGACGGGGTCGCGCTGCCCCACCGCTGGACCCCGGGCGGGGTCCGGGCGTCCGTGACGTTCACGGGCGCGCACCTGCTGCACCTCGCGGTGGCGGGCTGCGTGCTCAACGACGTCTACCGCGAGGCGCACGCCCGCGACCTGCCACTCGCCGGCGCGGCGGTGACGGCGCGCGGCGGGTTCGCGCCGGAGACCTGGGCGTCGACCGGCGTCCGCTACGACGTGCGCCTCGACACCACCGCGACCGACGCCGAGGTGGCGCGGCTGCTCGCGGTCGTCGACGAGGTCGCCGAGATCCCGCGCGCCCTGCGTCAGGGCGTGCCGGTCAGCCGGCCCACTCCGTCAGCTCGGACCGGCTGACCAGCCCGAGCTTGCGCAGCGCGCGGCTCATGTGGTTCTCGACGGTCCGCACGCTCAGGTAGAGCTGGTCGGCGATCTGCCGGTTGCTGAGCCCCTCCCGCGCCAGCACCGCCACCTCCTGCTCGCGGGCCGACAGCGCCTCGGACCGGACGCTGCCGAGGCGGGTGACCGGCGCCCGCGCGGGCCGCGGGGTGCCCTCCTGGACGCCGAGGAACTGCTCCGCGGCGCGGGCGAGCGCCGGTGCCGTGGCCGCGCTCGTGCGCGCGACGGCCCCGGCGACGACCTGCCGGTCGCCGTCGACGAGGCCGAGCACCACCTGCGCGTAGGGGGCGAGCACCGGGACGTCCGTGCGGGCGACCAGGTCGCGGACGGCGCGGGCGCGCTCCGCGTCCAGGTCCCCGGTGCCGAGCGTCCAGCACAGCAGCGCGGGCTGCAGCAGCCCCTCCGCGGTGTACGCGCGGGCCGCCTGGCGCGCGATGCGCTGGCCGACGAGCGGCTCGCCCGACGCCGCCGCGAGGGCCGCGTGCGCCAGCGGGCGGTTGGAGCGGAGCAGCGGGTGGTCGCCTGCGGGCGAGCGGTCCAGCTCGCGCACCAGCACCTGCGCGAGGGTGAGGTTGCCGGCGTGCGCCTGGATCACCGCGCCGACGGTGAGGCCGCGGCGGTAGAAGGTGGTGCCGACCGGCCCCGGGGCGCCGAGGCGCAGCGCCGTGCTGACCGCCCGCCAGGCCGCCGCGGTCTGCGACGAGGCGTACAGCACCTCGGCCAGCATGCTGGCGTGCACGCGGATCGCCAGGGCGTCCACCTCGTCGTAGGCGGCGTCGAGCATCCGGCGCTGCCACTGCTCGGCCTCGTCCAGCCGGTCGGCCTGCAGCAGGGCCTGGCCGCGCAGCGCCGCGAGGTAGTGCCGCGGCTCGGCGCCGGCGCGCGCCATGTCCGCCCGGTCGACGACCTCGAGCGCGGCGGCGGGCCAGCCCGCCTCGAGCAGCGCAGCGGCGCGCAGCACCGACGGCCAGCCCCGGGAGAACGGCACCAGGGCCGAGGGCTCCGGCTCGGTCGCGACCTCCGCGGGGCTCCGGCCCGCCGCGAGCTCGCGCAGCAGGCGCGTCTTCAGCCCGCCGAGGTCGGCCACCGGCGCGAGGTCGGGGTCGGGGGCCGCCTCCTCGGCGGCCCGGGACGGCGGCGGATCCACCCGGTCGGCACCCGCCCGCCCGGCTCTCGCGGCCTCCGGTGCCGCGCCCGCGGGCGCCGCCTCCCCGGGGGGCCCGTCGTCCGCGCCGCCCGCGCCCTCGGCGGCGGCCGCCACCGGCCCCGTGATCCCCGCCCAGGCGGCCCAGCGCGAGCGGTAGAACGCGAAGACGGCGCGCTCGCCGGCGTCGTCGTGCTCGCCCGGGACCACCCGTGCGAACACCTCGTCGAGCTGCTCGGCGGCCGGCCGGCGCATGAGCGCCGCGAGGTAGGCGTTCGCCGTGGCGAGGGTCGGCTGCGCCAGCCACTCCGAGCGCCGGGCGCCCTCCTCCGCGACGGCGCGCTCGTTCACCAGGCCGGCGACCTGCGCGACCCACTCGGGCGCGCCGCCCTCGCCCGACGGGGCGGCGAGCAGCACGGTCGTCAGGTCGTCGACGGGGGTGGCGGACGCGGCGAGCGCGCCGCCCTCCGTCGCCAGGTGCTCCGCGAGCCGGCGACGGCGGTACGGCGACACCCGGTCGCGCAGCGCCCGCGCGAGCAGCGGCGGCGACACGGCGAGCACCTCGCCGGCCCCCGTGAGCTCGTGCCCCACCACCCGGCCGTGGTCGGACAGCGCCGCGAGCGCCGCCGGGTCGACGAGCCGGCCCGCGACGCCGGCGGGCACGGGTCCCGCGCTGGCGAGCGTCTCGAGCGCGCTGACGCAGGCCGGCCCGAGGCCGGACAGGAAGATGTACGCGACCGCGTCCGCGGGCACCTCGCCCAGGGTGCCGTCCTCGACCCACAGCCCGTCGTGCCGGCGCAGGGCGCCGGCCGCGCGCGCGGCGTCCGCGAGCGCCACGACCGCGCGCGGGTTGCCCCCGGTCGAGGCCATGACGGACGAGGTCAGCCCGGCGTCGGCGGGGGCGCCCAGCACCGACTCCAGCAGGGCGGCGACCGCGCGGAAGCCGAACGGCTGCACCCGCACCTCGGCCGGGGCGCGCCCGAGCAGGAGGTCGCGCAGCCCGCCGCCGGGCGCCCGCAGCGGGTCGGCGGTGCACGCGGCGACCAGCAGCGAGCCGGTGCGGCCGAGCACGCGCCGGGCCACGCCGAGGCTGGCGTCGTCCATCCGGTCGGCGTCGTCGACCAGGAGCACGCTGCGCCGGGCCCGGAGCTCGTCGGTCAGCCAGTCGGCCAGCGCGGCCTCGTCCGGCACGCGCACCGAGGCCGACGCGTGGTCCAGCAGGGCGGACAGCGGCCGCGACCCGCCCGCGCGCAGCAGGATGCCCGTCACGCCGCGCCGCGACGCGTCCGCGAGCAGCCCCTCCAGCACCGTGGTCTTGCCCGCGCCGCGGTCGCCGCGCACGAGGACGTCACGACCGAGCGGCAGCCACCGCTGCGCCGCCGCGACCGTCAACCCGAAACCCTCAGCCTCCACCGTCAGCCTCCGTGTGTATCGACCCCCGGACACGCACTGTGTCGACTGCGGCACCACTCAGGGACGTGGTCGGGGGCACCTACGCAAGGGGGCCGGGCTCGGCGCGGCGGGTCGTCCGGGGCGGGTGGACACCCGCCGATCCCCACCTACGCAGCCTCCGCGGTGCGGCACCCGCGCCGCCGCGCACCCCGGGCCGGGCGGTGCGACGCTGGAGCACGCGGGGGTCCGCCGGGCTCCCGTCCCGGACGGGAGGAACGCGATGTCGTACACCATCGGCTACTTCGTCGGCAGCCTGTCGAGCACCTCGATCAACCGCACCCTCGCGGACGCCCTGATCTCCCTGGCGCCCGAGCAGCTCGAGTTCCGCGAGATCCCCATCGGCGGGCTCCCGCTCTACAGCCCGGACCACGACGCCGACTACCCCGCCGAGGCCCGGGCACTCAAAGCCGCGATCGAGGGCTCCGACGGAATCCTGTTCGTGTCCCCGGAGTACAACCGCTCGATCCCCGGGGCCCTCAAGAACGCGATCGACTGGGGCTCGCGGCCGTGGGGCACGAACGCGTTCGCCCGGAAGCCGACCGGCATCGCGGGGGCCTCGATCGGCAAGATCGGCACCGCGGTGATGCAGTCGTCCATGCGCGGCGTGCTCAGCTTCCTGGACGCGCCCCAGCTGAACGCCCCGGAGGTCTACGTCCAGGTCGAGCCGGGCACGTTCGCGGAGGACGGCACGCTGCTGGACGACTCCCTCGCGCAGTTCCTGCGGCACTACATGGCCGAGTACTGCGCGTTCGTCCAGCGGGTGCTCGCGGCGAACGCCCCGGGGCACATCGGCGACCCGGAGGCGATGCCGGTCGCGTGACCGCACCGACCCGGGCGGCCTACGCGCGGGGCCGGAGCCGGAGCTCGGGCATGGGCGGCGCCGGCAGCGGCGCGTGCGGGTGCCCCTGCACGCGCCCGAACCCCGGCGCGGGCGCCTCCGGGTCCGCGATCTCGGCCTGCCACCGGGCCCGCGCCGCGACGACCTCGTCGTGGTCCCGCCCGATGAAGTTCCACCACATGACGATCTGCTCGCCGAGCGGCAGCCCGCCGATCAGCAGCACCCGCGCCTCACCGGCACCGGTCGCGGTGAGGGTGAGCGCCGTCGCGCCGGGCTCCCGGTAGAGCAGGTGCGCCGGCGGGGCGTCCACCCCGTCGACCGTGAGCGACCCGGAGTCGACGAGCACCGCGTGCTCGAAGGCCGGGTCGACCTGGAACGTGTGCGCGGCCCCGGGCCGCAGCCGCACCTCCGCGCCGACGAGCGGGCTGAACGTGCGCACCGGCGACGTGGACCCGGCGAGCGTGCCCAGGAACACCCGCGCCTCGCCGCCGTCGAGCGGGACGACCGGCGGCACGTGGTGCTCGAACGCGGGCGGCGCGCCGCGGTCGGCCTCGGGCAGCACGGTCCACAGCTGGACGCCGTGCAGCACCCTCGTGGCGTCGGTGGAGTCCTCGGAGTGGCTGATGCCGCGGCCGGCGGTCATGAGGTTCATCTCGCCGGGGCGGACGAGGCAGTGGGTGCCCAGGCTGTCGCGGTGCTCGATCTCGCCCGAGAACAGCCAGGACACCGTCTGCAGCCCGGTGTGCGGGTGCGGCGGGACGCGCATGCCGCCGGTCGCCGCGACGTCGTCCGGGCCGTAGTGGTCGAGGAAGCACCAGGCGCCCACGAACGACCGGGCGCGCTGCGGCAGGGTGCGGCGCACCGACATCGCCCGGATGCCGCCGAGCGGGACGTCGCGCGGCTCGAGCAGCTCGAACCCGGCGGGCAACCCGGCGGCGCCCCCGGCCGCGCCGCCCGGGCTGCACACGCGCTCGGCGGCGACGGCCTCCAGATTCGTCATGCCGCGAGCGTAATCTCCCGGCGCGGCGAGGGGTCAGCTGCTCTTCGTCAGCCGGCGGAGCACCGCGACCGCCGCGAGGCCGCCGGCGATCCACGGGCCCGCGACGATCAGCGGGTCCAGCACCTGGTGCCGGACGTCGACCCGGCCCTTCCGCGAGGCGATCGGGTGCCGCCGCGGCTCGGACAGGATCCCCGTCTCGGTGATCGGGTTGTCCGGCCGGGTGCTCGCGAACGACTTCAGGTGCTCGGTCGTCGACTCCACCCGGTCCGCGGCGATCAGCAGCAGCCAGTGGGCCGCGCGGCCCTCGCTGAACCGGTCGTACGCGTACCGCCGGATCGCCCCGGCGGGGCCGTGCAGCGGCTGCGCGGTGCCGAACACCGGCGGCAGCTGCGTGTGCTCGACGGACCGCTCGCGCGGGTACGGCTCCGGCTGGCGCTCCGGGAAGTCCCAGTGCGCGCCGGTGGTCAGGTCGGACCGCTCGCGCGGGTACGACGGGCGGTCGGCGGGGTCGAGGTCGGCACCCCAGCCGGGGATGCGGGCGCGGAGCTGCTCCGGGGTCTCGGGCAGCGGCGGCTTCTCGGCGCGGTACGGCATGGTCGTGGCTCCCCTCAGCCCTCGTCCGGGATGATGACCGGCTTGATCATGCCGTCGAGCTTCGACGACATCAGGTGGTACCCCTCGGCGATGTGCTCGAGCGGGATGCGGTGCGTGATGATGTCCGACGGCTTGAGGTAGCCGTTCCGGATGTGCTCGAGCAGCCGCGGCCACTGCCGTGCCACCGGCGCCTGGTTCATCCGCAGCGTCAGGCCCTTGTTCATCGCGTCGCCGAACTTCACGGCGGAGAAGATCGGGCCGTAGGCGCCCATCACGGACACGGTGCCGCCCTTGCGGACGCCGTCGATCGCCCAGTTCAGCGCGACCGGGGACCCGCCCTGCAGCTTGAGCTTGGCCGCGGTGACGTGCTGGATCAGGTTGCCGTCCGCCTCCGCGCCGACCGCCTCGATCACCCGGTCGAAGCCGAGGCCGTCGGTGGCCTTCTTCATCTCGACGACGATGTCCTGGTACTCGGTGTAGTTCCGGGTCTCGGCGTAGGCGAACTCCTCCGCCTTCTCGAGCCGGTAGTCGAGCTGGTCGATCACGACGACCCGGCCCGCGCCCATCAGCCAGGCCGACCGGGCCGCGAACAGGCCGACCGGGCCCGCGCCGAGCACGGCGACCGTGTCACCCTCGCGGATGTCCGCGAGCTGCGCCCCGAAGTAGCCGGTGGACAGCGCATCCGTCATCAGCAGCGCGTCCTCGTCCTCCAGCCAGTCCGGGATCTTCTGCGGGCCGACGTCCGCGAACGGCACGCGCACGTACTGCGCCTGGCCGCCGTCGTAGCCGCCGGTCGTGTGGGAGTACCCGTAGATGCCGCCGACCGCGGTCGCGTTCGGGTTCACGTTGTGGCAGTTCGAGTACAGGCCCCGCGAGCAGAAGAAGCACGTCCCGCAGTAGATGTTGAACGGCACCATCACCCGGTCGCCGACCTGCAGGTGCTGCACCGACGAGCCGACCTGCTCGACCACCCCGATGAACTCGTGGCCGAACGTGTGCCCGATCCGGGTGTCCGGCATCATCCCGTGGTACAGGTGCAGGTCGGACCCGCAGATCGCCGCCCGCACGACCTTCACGATCGCGTCGTTGGGATGCTCGATCCTCGGGACGTCCTTCTCCTCCACGCGGACCTTGTACGGCCCGCGGTACACCATGGCGCGCATCGATGTCCCCCTCCTCCGGCTCGGACACCTCAGCCTGCGCACCCCGCGCCGCGACCGCATCCCGAACGGGCGGCGGATGCGACGATCGGTCCGTGCCCGTTCCTCGCCGCCGCCCCGCTGCCGCCCTGCTCGGCGCGCCCCTGCTCGCCGCCGCGGCGGCGCTGACCGCCGGCTGCGGCCCGGCAGGCTCCCCGGCGGCCCCCGCGCCGTCCGCGTCCGAGCACCTCGGCGGGCAGCCGACGCCGGACGTCACCGGGGAGGTCGCCGGCGGGACGCTCGTCCGGGCGTCGGAGCCCTCCTACGAGGGGATGCCGCTCGCCGGGCGCAGCGGGCAGCCGTCCGTGCTCGGGGCCGACGGTTCCCAGGCGACGGTCGACGACCTCCGCGACGGCGACCGGGTCGAGGTGTGGCTGGTGCCGGGCGGGGTGTGCGCCGCGTCGTCCCCGGTGCAGTGCGACGTGCTGACCGTGCGGGTGACCGAGGCGGCCGCCGTCCCCACCCCGGCGGCGAGCCCGACGCCCGCGCCGACGCACCACGGGCGATGAGCACCGCGCCCCTCGCCGAGCCCGCCCCGGTCGAGCCCGGCGCCGCCGCGCGGGATCTGCTGGCCCGGCACGGCGCCCTGGCCGACAGCGCCCGCGCGGTGCTCGACCACGTCGACGGCGCGACCGTGCGCGTGGCCGCGCTCGTCGAGGCCGACCGCGAGCAGCGGGTCCGCGCCGAGCTGGGCGTCGTCCCCGTCGAGCAGCTCGGCGCGATGACCGACCGGAACCTGCGGCTGCGGGCCCTGACGGACGCCGGGTACGCCACGGCCGCCGACCTGCTCGGGGTCCCCGCTGCCGCGCTGGACGAGGTCCCGGGCGTCGGGACGCAGACCGCGCGCAGCGTGGTGGCCGCGGTGCAGCAGCTCGCCGAGGCGGTGCGGGCCGGGGTGCCGGTGCGCCTGGAGGTGGACCGGTCCGGCCGCCCCGACACCGCGACCACGGCCGAGGTGCTGCGGCTGCTGGACCGGCTGCTCCGGCTGCGCCCGCTCATCGAGCCGCACCGCGAGGCGCTCACCGCCTACGCGTCGGCGGTGCCGGTGCACGCCGCGTCCGCCGCACCCGCCGCGGGCCGGCTGCGGTTCGCGCTGTCCCGGCGGGCGACGAAGGATCGCGCGCGCCGGGCGCTGGCGGCCCTGGCGGGCTGGGACGTCACGCTGGACGCGGGCGGCCTGGCCGCGACGATCGACCGGCTCGCCGCCGCCTGCGCCGCGCCCGACACCGACGGGCCCGCGCTGTGGGAGGTCTTCGAGCGCCGCGCGGCCGAGCTGTACGGCGTGCTCGGCACGATCGTGCCGCTCGCGCAGGACGTGCTCGCCGCCCGCGGCCTGCTCACCGCCGAGCTCGCCGAACGCGTCGCCGCGCACCCGCTCGACCTGGCGGCCGTGCGGGTCCCGCTGCGCGGCTACCAGGAGTTCGGCGCGCGGTTCGCGCTGAACCAGGGCCGGGCGCTGCTCGGCGACGAGATGGGCCTCGGCAAGACCGTCCAGGCGCTCGCCGCGATCGCGCACCTGGCGGCCGGCGGCGAGCGACGGTTCCTCGTCGTCTGCCCCGCCGGGGTGCTGGTGAACTGGCTGCGCGAGATCGACGCGAAGACCACCCTGAGCGGGCACCGCCTGCACGGGCCGGACCGCGCGGCCGCGGTCGCGCGCTGGCACGCCGAGGGCGGCATCGGCGTGACGACGTTCGAGGGCCTGCCGCACGTGCCGCTCGACGGCGCCGACGGGGTGGCGATGCTGGTCGTCGACGAGGCGCACTACGTGAAGAACCCCGAGGCCCAGCGGTCCCGGGCGGTGGCGGCGTGGGCGTCGGCGGTGTGGCGGGTGCTGCTGCTGACCGGCACGCCGATGGACAACCGCATCGACGACTTCGTGGCCCTCGTGCGGCTCCTCGACCCGGACCTCGCGGGGTCGCTCCCCCGGCACCTGGGCCTCGTCGGCGCCGACACCTTCCGCCGGGACGTCGCGCCGGTCTACCTGCGCCGGAACCAGGCCGACGTGCTGGTGGAGCTGCCGGACCTGGTCCTGGTCGACGAGTGGGAGGACCTGTCCCCCGCCGGCGAGGAGGTGTACCGCGCCGCGGTGGCGAGCGGGAACTTCATGGCGATGCGCCGCGCGGCCTGGCTCACGGCCGACCCGGGCGAGTCGACCAAGCTCGGCCGGCTGCGCGAGGTCGTCGCCGAGGCCGGGGTGAACGGGCAGCGCACGGTCGTGTTCTCGTACTTCCGGGACGTGCTGGACGTCGTCGCCGGGGCGCTGGGGGCCGGGCCGGGCGCCCCCCGGGTGTTCGGGCCGCTGACCGGGGACGTGCCGGCCGACGAGCGCCAGGCCGTCATCGACGCGTTCTCCGCCGGGCCGCGCGACGGCGTGCTGGTCGCGCAGATCACCGTCGGCGGCGTCGGGCTGAACCTCCAGGCCGCGTCCGTGGCGGTGCTCTGCGAGCCGCAGCTCACCCCGTCCGCGGAGTCGCAGGCCGTCGCCCGGCTGCACCGGATGGGCCAGGTGCGGGCCGTCGTCGCGCACCGGCTGCTCGCCGAGGACGGCGTGGACGAGCGGATCGTCGAGCTGCTGGCGGGCAAGCGGCGGGTGTTCGACGCCTACGTCCGGGAGTCCTCGGTCGCGGCGGCGGCCGTCGCGGCGGTCGACGTGACCGAGGCGGGGCTGGCGCGGGAGGTCGTCGCGATGGAGCAGGCGCGCCTCGGCTACGGGCCCGTGTGGGACGAGCTGGCGGCCGCCCCGGAGTAGGGGGCTACTGCTGCGCGACCCGGTCGGGCCAGGCGCCCTGCTCGCCGCGGTGCCGGACCGCGCGCCCGACCACGAGGCCGGCGAGCGCGCTGGACGCGTTCCTGCCCTCGACGTGCCAGGTGTTCCGGTCGCCCGAGGTCTCGATCACCAGGACGCCGTCGACCTGGCCGTCCGGCTGGTCGCGGCGGACCTCGTAGCGGACCTCCGCCGCGTTCTCGTCGATCTTGTCGGCGTAGACCAGGACCCCGCTCATAGGCACTGTGTACACGGTGACGCCCGGCGGACGCGAACCGGCGTCCGGGCGTGCGTCCCGGTGGGCGCACGCCGGCGCCGTCGGGCGACCGCGCGGCGGGCGGAGCCGCCACGTCTGGCGCGCCATCGTCCACCCGCCTGTGCTCAGCGCGACGCCGCGGGGCCGCTCTGCGCCGGGAGCGGCTGCGTCGGCCAGGGCCCGACGTACTTGCCCGGCACGGCGACGGGCACCGCGTCCGTGGCCAGCCCCTGCTGGACCAGGCGCACGACCCGGGTCGCGAGCTCGTCCAGGGTGTCGCCCCACTCGGTCGGGGCAGGCGTCGTCCCCGAGGGGTCGAGCTCTTCCAGCACCAGCACGGGGACCTCGGTGCCGGTGACGGTGACCTCGATCAGCGCGCGCCAGACCGTGCCGGGACGGACGACGACCTCGCCCTCCCCGGGGTGCTCCGAGAACTCGGCGATGCTGCGCCCCGTCCGGTTCAGCAGGACGAGCAGCCGGGCCGCGGAGAAGTTCTCCGTCGCGACCCGCGCGCTGCGCGACGACGAGACGACGCCCGCGAGGACGCCGACGGCGTGGGGCAGCGGCTCGCCGGCCGCCAGCCCGCGGAAGGTGATGCCGTTGAACTCGGGGAGCTTGGCGAGGGCGTCGAGGAAGCTGCTCAGCGGGCTGCTCATCGGCGGCGGTCCTGCTCCGCGCGTGCGGCGCGCTCCTCGGGCGTCGACACCAACTCGGTGACCGTGGGGAGAGCGCCCTTGCGGTCGCTGATGTCCCCCGCCCGCAGCTCTCCGACACGCTCCGAGCTCTCCTCGAGCGCGCGTCGCAGCATCGCCTCGACCTGTCGCCTGCGCTCGTCGGGCGAGAGCCCGTCGAGGTCGTCGGAGCTCCAGGTGCGCGGATCCGGCCGGGGGTCCTGCGTCGCGTCGTCCATCCGGCTCATCGTGCCACCTCACGTCCGACGAACGACCAGAAGCTGGAGGCGCCCTCGCCGATCAGCTGGGCGTCACGCACCTCGAACACCGTGCCCGGTGGCATCAGGATCTCTGCCTCTCTCCCGAAGTGCGAGAGCGGCTGGACGTCCACCCCGCTCCGTCCCTCGACGGTGATGAACGCGTTGCCGCCGTTTCGCCGCCGGAATTCCTCGGCGATACGCGCCTCGGTGGACGTGCTCCAGAACGCCGGGTCGCTGACGTGGTTGCCGGACGCGATCTTCTGCCACTCCGACCTGATCGACGACATCGAGGAGGGCCGGTACTCGCGCCCCACGCTGTCGACGGTCTCGCTGGACACGCCGCTCATCGCCCGCGAGGCGGTGGCGCGCATCGCCGCCCGGATCACGGACCCGGACACCCCCGCGGTGGAGGTCACGGCCCCGCACACCGTGCACCCCCGCGAGAGCACGCGCGCCTGACTCCCGCCGAGATGGCAACTCTCGGCTGTGCGCGGGCGCCCGCACACAGCCGAGAGTTGCCATCTCGGCGATCGGAGGCCCGTGCTGCGAGGGGCGCTGCCACGATGACCGGCATGGAGACCCGCCGCAGGCCGCGCACCCGGATCGCCCTCGCCGTCGGGGTCGCCGCCGCGACCGTGCTGCTGCTCGCCGCCTGCGCCGCGGGCGTGAACCCCGACGTCGGTCAGGCGCCGCCAGGGGCCGAGGAGCCCGCGGGGTTCTGGCTCGGGCTCTGGCACGGGATCATCCTGCCGGTCACGTGGATCGTGTCGCTGTTCACCCGGACCGTCTCCCCGTACGAGGTGTTCAACTCGGGGAACTGGTACGACTTCGGGTTCGTCCTGGGGATCACGATCGTGTTCGGGGGCCCGTTCGGGGCGGGGCGGGCTGCGCGGCGGCGTTGACGGGCGCGGGCGCGGGTGCCGCCGCCCGCGCGGCCCGCGCCTCGACCGCCAGCACCACGGCCACCCCGGCCGCGCACAGCTCGAACCCCACGACCGTCACCGCGGTCAGCGACTCCCCCAGCCCGACGGCGCCCGCCGCCGCGGTGGCCGGCGCGACCAGGAACAGCAGCGCGTTGAGCGCCGTCACCCCGATCCGGCGCAGCAGCCACCAGTACAGCCCGTAGGCGACGAGCGTCGGGAACACCGCGGCCAGCGCCGTGGCCACCCAGAACGCGCCGTCCGCCGGCGGCGCGAGCTCCCCGGCGACCGCCGCCGCGACCAGCAGCGCCGCCGCCGTCACCACCACCTGCACCGTGAGCACGACGAGCACCGGCGGCCGCGCGGGCGACCGGCGCTCGAGGAACGTCGCGGCGACGAGGCACGCCATCGCCGCGAGCGGCAGCAGGTACGCCGCCGCGGGTGCCTGCGACCCGCCGAGCTGCGACCGCACCACGAGCAGCACCCCGACCGCGCCGACCGCCAGGCCGGCCCACTGCGCCCCCCGCACCCGCAGGCCGAGCAGCGGCCCGACGAGCGTCGCCACCACCAGCGGCTGCACCGCGTCGATGAGCGCGGTGGTCCCCGTCGCCACGCCCGCGGCGATCGCCGCGTACACGAGCACCACGTAGCCGAGCTGCGCGAACAGCCCGATCACCGCCTGCCGGCGCAGGTCGGCGTGCGGCACCGCGCGGGCCGCACCGGTCGCCAGCGTCACGACCAGCAGCCCGACCGCGACCGGGACGAACCGCCAGACCAGCAGGGTCAGCGGCGCGACGTCGACCGTCGCCACCTTCGCGATGACGAACCCCGAGCTCCAGCTCCCGACGAACGCCGCGGCCGCCAGCGCGGTCGCGACCTGCCCGAGTACACCGACCTGTCTACCCATCGACGCGACTATACCGATCGGTTTACCGGACCGCCCGGTGGACGCCCTCGCGCTCCCTCGCCGGCGTCGGCCGGTCGACGCACGACCGCGCCGGACCGGCCCCGCGGGCCGGCCCGGCGCAGTGCGGCACGGGAGATCAGTCCTGCCCGTGCGGCCCCGGCGCCGCGGACCCGGTGTACTCCCCGAGGCCCGAGACGAGCTCGGTGAGGGTGGCGTCGGCGTCGTACCGGCGCTGGTGCAGCGCGGCGATCTTCGCGCCCATGTCGGGGTCCTCGTCGTCCGTGATGTCGAACGACGCGAACCGGTCGACCAGGGGCAGGCCCACGCGGTCGGTGTTCCGGTGCGCCGGGTGGATCAGGTACTCCCAGTAGCCGTCGAGGTCCTCGATGACGAAGGTCGCGCCCCACTCGTACTCGCCGCCGAAGTCCCGGCCGACGACGAACGAACGCACGGACGGGATGACCCGGCCCTGCTGGCGCAGGCTCTCGAGCGCCTCCTCCAGCTGCTCGGGGGTGACGCCGGGCTTGATGGTGAAGCGGTTGCCGTGGACGATCATGGTCGTTTCCTCTCGGTGGTGGTGCGGGTCAGCGGCCGCGGCGCGGCCGGAGCAGGACCGGTGCCGCGACGAGCGCACCGGCGGTGGTGGCGAGCCCGGCGGCGACGAACGTGCCGCCCGGCCCGAGGAGCGCCACGAGCGGCCCCGCCGCCAGCGGCGACAGGAACTGCCCGAGGAAGATGCCGGTCACGAGCCCCGCCAGGACCCGGCCGCGGCGTCCGTCCGCGGCGAGGTCGCCGAGGCGGAGGTTGAGGTTCGGCACCGTGAGGCCGACGCCGAGCCCGCCGACCAGCAGCCCGGCGACGACCGGCGCGATCCCCGTCGCCCGGCCGACCACGAGCCACCCGACCCCCAGCAGGAGCAGCGCGGTGATCGTGATCGCGGTCGGCGTCAGGCGCCGCCGCACGGCCGGGAAGGCGAGCGAGCCGATCAGGCTCGACAGCGTCGACCCGGCGATCGCGACGCCCACGACGCCGGGTCCCGCACCGAGGTCGCCCAGCAGGAACGGCAGCTGGGTGGGCGCCAGGTAGAACACCGCCGTCGCCGCCAGCGCGAGCAGGTAGAGGCCCAGGACCCGACCGGCGGTGCGCGGGCGCGGCCCGCCGGACGGCCGGCCCCCGTCGCCCGGGACCGGGCGGGCGGGGGCGGATCCGGTCCGCGGGACGGCCACCAGCACCAGGGCCGCGACCGGAGCCGCAAGGGCGTGGAGCCAGAACGGCGCGCGCCAGCCCGTGCCGGCCAGGAGGCCCGCCAGCGGCAGGAGCAGCACCCCGCCGAGGCTCGCGGCGGCCTGCTGGTAGCCCAGGTAGGCGGCGCGTCGCGGACCGCGGAACCAGTCGGTCAGCAGGGCGCCGACCGCCGTGGTGACCGCACCGACGCCGAGGCCGAGGACGGCGCGCGTCGAGAGCAGCGCACCGAGGTCGCCCACCAGGAGCCCGGCCGTTCCGGTGCCCGCGGTGACGCCGAGCCCGCCGACCAGGACGGGGCGGCGCCCGAACCGGTCGGCGAGCACGCCGGCGAGCGGCGCGCCGGCCGCGATGGCCAGCGAGGTGACGGTCAACGCGAGCCGGACCAGGGTGTCGTCCCCGAAGTGGTCGGCCATCGCCGGCAGGCTCGGGGCTATCAGGGCCGGGGCCATGATCGTCAGCGCCGCCGCGGCGAGCACCGCTGCACGTGCCGGTCGACCGGGCGCGACGCCGGCCCGTGCCGAGGTGCGACGGGGGTCGCGTTGCGTGGGGGCGGTCACGGCGTCAGTCCCACAGGCTCAGCGCGACGACGAACAGGACGACCGGCACGAGCAGCCAGGGCTCGGCCAGGACGAACAGACCGGTCAGCCCGAGCGACGCCCAGGCCAGGGCCTTCGCCCACCGCCGGCGGCGCGCCCTGCGCGCCCGCCGGGCCACCTTGACCTCGGCCTCGGCCCGCAGCCGCTCGAGCCACGCACCGAGCGACGCGTCGAGCGCCGCGCGCAGGTTCGCCGCGTCCTGCCGGACCGGGTCGCCCTCCCAGGACTCGGCGGTCCGCACCACCGTCCCGTCGCCGTCGGCCGTGAAGGTCCACTCGTGGATGCCGTCGATCCCCTGGGCGGGGCCGCCCCACAGGATGCGGTGCGGGGCGTCGAGCGCGTAGACGGTCGAGGTGACGTCCAGCCCGTGGGTCCGCCACCGGAAGGACGACCCCGGCGCGAGCGGGCCGTCGACCTGCGCGGACTCCACGTCGGTCTGCCAGGCGGGCCACCGGGCCACGTCGGTGTGCAGGCGCCAGACCAGGTCGACCGGGGCGGCGACCCGGATCTCGCGGCGCACCACCACCGTCGCGGACTCGTCGATCGTGGTGGGGATGGTGTCGTGGGTGGTCATGAGACGTTCTCCTGATGTGAGGTGGAAGAGAGAGTGAACAGCCACTCACTGGGCCGCCGCGAAGAGCGGCGGCTCAGCAGCATGGGCCGGGCGAGCGGGGGTCAGCCGGGGTGCCGGATGCCCTCGACGAGGAGGCGGGCCCAGGCCTCGGGGACCTGGTCCACCTGCGCGGTGACGATCAGGTGGCACAGCTGGCCGTACGCGATGAAGCGCTGCACGGCTTCGCCGGAGCCGCGCGACCGGTCCTTGGCGAAGTCGACGACCTCGCGCAGGCCCGCGCGGAGCGCCTCTCCGATCTCGGGGAGGTCGGCCACGGACTGCGCGTGCACCTGGAGCATCAGCAGGGTGCGGTCGGCGATGAGGTGGGCGTAGGCCTCCCCCATCGCGGACAGGATGCCGTCCGGGGACGTGTCCTCGGCGCGGTCGGCGCCGGCGGCGATCGCCTCGACGACCCGGTCGAAGCAGGCCTCGAGGGCGGTGACGAACAGGCGCTCCTTGGTCGGGAACAGCTTCACCACGTAGGCCGGGGAGATCGCGGCGGCGCGGGCCACGTCGGCGATGGTCGTGCCGTGGTAACCGCCGCGGGCGAACTCCTGGACGGCCGCCGCGGCGACGACCGGCCGGCGGAGGTCCGCGGTGGAGAGCGTCGTTCGTGTCATGTGAGTGACTGTACATTCACTCTCTGCCGATGCGCAACCCCTCCGCCGCTCGCTCGGGCCCACGCGAGGTCGGTAGACCGTTCGGTATACTCCGGCGCATGGTCGCGCACGAGCCCGCCGCCCCGCTGACCCCCGCCGCGCGCCGCGTCCTCGACGCCGCGTCCGAGCTGTTCTACGAGCGCGGCATCCACGCCGTCGGCGTCGACGGCATCGCCGAGGCCGCGGGTGTCACCAAGAAGACCCTCTACGACCGGTTCGGGTCGAAGGAGGCCCTGGTCGTCGCCTACCTGCGGGAGCGCGACGCGCGGTGGCGCGCGCACCTGCTCGCCGTGCTGGACCGCGTGCCGGCCCCGGGACCGGACCGGATGCTGGCGGTGTTCGACGCCGCGGAGTCCTGGTCGGCGGCGAACAGCCCCCGGGGCTGCAGCGCGATCAACGCCCGGGCCGAGTCGTCCGCCGGCGACGGGGACGCCGTGCTCGCGGAGGTCGCCGCGGAGAAGGCGTGGCAGGTCGGGCTGCTCGTCGACCTGTGCCGGGAGGCCGGCGTGCGGGACCCGGAGGACACCGCGCGGGCGCTGATGCTGGTCTACGAGGGCGCGATCGTCACCGTGGGGATGGGGACGTTCGACCGGCCGTTCACCCGCGCGCGGGACGTGGCGGCGACACTGCTCGCGGCCCGGTCCTGAGGCGTCCCCTGCCGAGGTCGAGGGGTTCCCGCGCGCAGGGCCGCTGAAGCCCTCGACCTCGGCGCGAACCCTCGACCTCGACGGAAAGGCCGCGACCGCGCCCCGCCCACGGTGCGACGATGCCGCGATGCGCCCGTTCGAGGACCTGGCCGCCGAGGCCGTCGCCGCCGACGTCACCGGCTGGGGCTTCGGCTGGCTCGACGGCCGCGCCACCGAGGAGCGCCCGCCGTGGGGCTACGCGCGCCTGCTCGCCGACCGCCTCGCGCGCGCCGACTCCGCGCTCGACGTCGACACCGGCGGCGGCGAGGTCGTCGCCGAGGCCCCGGTGCTCCCGCCGCGGATGGTCGTCACCGAGGGGTGGCCGCCGAACGCCCGCCGCGCCCGGAGCCTCCTCGCTCCCCGCGGGGTCGAGGTGGTCGAGCCCGGCGACGGGGTGCGGCTGCCCGACGCCTCGTTCGACCTGGTCACCTCCCGGCACCCCGTGCGTCCCGACTGGGCGGAGATCCACCGCGTGCTGCGGCCCGGCGGCACCTACCTCGGGCAGCACGTCGGGCCGCGGTCGGCGTTCGAGCTGATCGAGCGGTTCGTCGGGCCCGTGCCGGGGCCCGTCGCGCGCGACCCCGACGACGAGGCGGCCGACGCCGAGCGCGCCGGGCTGACCGTCGTGGACCTGCGGCGGGCGACCTGCCGGATGGAGTTCGACGACGTCGGCGCGGTCATCTGGGTGCTGCGGAAGTGCGTGTGGTGGGTGCCGGACTTCTCGGTCGACCGCTACGAGGACACGCTGCGGGCGCTCGACGCCGAGATGCGGGCCGGGCGGCCGGTCGTGGCGCACTCGACGCGGCACCTCATCGAGGCGCGCCGGTAGCCAGCCGCCTGATCGGGGTGGTGTCCGTCAGCCCAGGTGGCCGCCGATCGCGCCGGCGCCACCGGCCTTCGCGGCGGTGAGCGCGCCGGTCGTGATCAGCCCGGCGAGCGGCGAGCTCGCGACGGTCCCGCCCGCCTCCAGGTGGGCCGCCTGCTTGCGCAGCGCCTCGGCGACCGGGCGCGCGCCGCCGGCGCGGTGCTGCTCGACGGCATCGGCGATCTGCCGCAGCAGGGCGGGCGGCTGGGACTGGTCGAGGTAGTCGGTCCGCGCCACGAGCGACACGAAGAGCGCCCGACCCCGCGCCGCCTTCGCCCTGAGCAGGAGCGCGCCACCACCGTTCGGCACCAGCGACACCGCCGTGCCCGGCTCGAGCCGCACCTCGCGGCGCCACACCCGGCACCGGACCCGCACCAGCGAGCCGGCGACGGGGTCGAGCCACGTCGACTGCCACACCAGCGCCGCGAAGTACAGCGCCAGCGGGATCATCAGCAGCAGGAAGACCCGGTTCTCGGGCTGCGCGACCCAGAGGTAGCCCAGCACGGCGACCACCCCGACGGCCGTCGCGACGATCCACCGCCGCGACGACCGCGACGAGAAGGCCGGGATCCGGACCAGGCTCTCGGTCATCGCGTCCCGGCCGCCGCCGACGCCACCGCTGCCGCGGTCGACACGGCCCGCTCCGCGAGCTCCCGCACCTGCGCCTCCAGCGCCGCCCGGGTCAGCGGCCGCGCGACCACGGGCCCCCCGGACGCCTCCCGCGCGGACAGCACCCACGCCCCGCCCGGCCCGGTGAACAGCCCGAGCAGCTCCGGCTCCCGGTCGTCCGGCACCCGCACGACGACGTCGGCGCGCACCAGCGCAGACCCGAGGTGCTCGACGACCTCGGTCGGCGGCTCGTCGGGGTCGGCGACCTCGATCTCCGGCCCGGTGCCGTCGGCCGTCTCCGGGTGCGCGGCCGCGTCGAGCAGCAGGTCGCCGAGGGTGCCGGCGGCGGCGAGCGCGAACCGGTGCTGCCCGTCGGTCGTCACCTGCTCGACCAGCACGACGTCGCGGACGACGTGGGCGTACCAGTAGTCCTGGCCGAGGACGGTCGACCGGGCGACGCACACCGTCGCCGAGGCGCCGCGCCGCAGGGCGACGAGCGACAGCACGTCCTGGCGGACCTGGAGCTCGACGGTCGGCTCGCCGACGGCGGCCGCGAGCGCCGCAGGGGTCGGCGGGTCGACGATGCCGCGCGCGAGCAGCCCGCGGTAGGCGGTGCGCAGGGCGACCTCGCGGTCGGCGTCGGGCAGCGTGGCCAGGTAGGGCGCGACGACGAGGCCGCCGGGGCCGGCCAGGATCGCCAGCTCCTCGTCGGTCAGCACCTCGACCGGCACCGGGGCGCCGGGGGTCTCCGGCGCGGCCGCCGCCTCGGGCGCGGCGCTCACAGCAGCCCGCCCGAGAGCACGCTCAGCGCGCCCTTGCCGAAGTCGGACACCGCGTCCTTGGCCTTGTCCACCTGGTCCCCCGCCCAGTCGGCGGCGTCCGACACCGCGTCCGTCGTCGCGTTCCACGCGGTCGTCGCGCCGTCCCAGACGGCCTTGCCCGCCGTCGACACGAAGTCGCCGATCGCCTCGCGGTTGTCCCAGATCAGGTCGCCGACGCTCCAGGCGCCGTAGGCCAGCACCGCACCGCCGGCGACGGCCAGGCCGACCGGGCCGAGGGCGAGCGCGCCCGTGCCGACGGCGATGAGCGTGCCGGCGCCGGCAGCGCCCGCGAGGCCGAAGCCCCGGGTCGCCCAACCGCGGGCGCCGTCGTAGCCGCCACCGGTCACCGTGTCGGCGAGGCCGGTCAGCACGGTCAGCGGGAGGAACGCCTTGCCGGCCACCCGCATCGCGGACGTCGCCTGGGGACCGAGCAGGCGCGCCAGCGTCGGGTTGAGCGCCTTGCCGTTCTTGAACACGTCCATCGCGGCGTCGGCCTTGGCGAAGTTGTCGAGCATCGCCTGGTAGTGCGTGATCGGTGCGCCGGACGCCCGGAGGAAGTCCAGGAACGCCTTGCCCTTGGTCGCCGACTTCATGACGCCCTTGATCACCTGCGCCAGGGCGACGCCGCCGGCCCCGACCGAGCCGAGCGCGCCGATGACGTCGCCGCTCGCGAACGCGCGCTGCAGGTAGGCGTCGACCGCCGACTGCAACGTCTGGGGCACCTCGACGGCGGACAGCTTGTCCGCGACCTGCTGGTCCGTCGTCGCCACGTCCTGCAGCGCGGTGGCGATCGCGTCGGCGTGCTCCTGCGCCTCCGCGTTGAGCGCGCGCTGCTCGGCGTCCCGCTGTGCGCCCGCGCCGTCGGGGTCACCCGCGGCGGTCATCACCGGCGGCAGCGTCGGCGCGGTGACCCGTCCGTCGCCCGCGACGGTGAACCCGGCAGCGGTCGCCGCGTCGACCGTCGACAGCACCGCCGACTTCGCGCGGCCGAGGTCCGTGGAGCCGGACGCGAGCGCGGAGCGCGCCGACTCCAGCGCGTCCGCCAGCGCGAACCCTGTGGTCGCCTCGCTCGCCATCCGCTGCGCCGCGGCCTGGGCGGCGTCCCCCTGCCAGTGGTCGCTCAACCGGGTCATCGCGGACTTCGCCGCCTGGACCTGCGCGTCGACGGCCTGCTGCGCGGTGCCCACGCCGGTCGCGGCCTCCGCGAGCGCCTCGGGCCGCCAGCTCCGCACCACCTCCAGGGTGAGCGCGGCCATCAGAACGTCCCCATCGCGCCGAACCGGCTCTGCACGGAGCCGTCCGCCTGGCGGTAGCCGTCGGCGGACCCGGAGGCGCTGGCCGACATCGCCCGGATGTTGTCGCCGAGCACCTGCACCGCGGCGGCGACGCGCGTCGACACCCACACGGCGGCGTCCGGGACCGCCGAGCCGGGCAGCGCCGCCTCGATCCCCACGAACGCGCCGGCGACGTCCAGCGCCTGCAGCTCCTCCGCCACCGTCTCCAGCTCGGACGCGGCGGTGTCCAGCGCCGCGATCGAGACGTCCACACTCATGCGTTCCGTACCCCCGGGTGTTGCGGTCGTGCGCGTGTCAGAAGGTCGTCGGCCGACTCAGAAGTCGCCCAGCGAAGTGAGGGCTCCCCCACCACCCAGTCCCATGTACCGCCCCAGCGGCGACGACGCCACCGGACCGCCCGCGTCGAGGTGGTCGGCGTGCGCCCGCAGCGGTGCGAGGACCGCCGTGGTCTCCTTCACCCCGCGCGAGGCCAGCTCGTCCGCGAGCGCCCGCGCCACCTCCGCCGGGACGCCGACGGCCTGACCGCCGTGCACCTCGATCAGCGGCACGACGGCGTACTTCCAGCCGATCCCGCGCGAGACCATCAGCTCGGTCCGCCGCTTGTCGGACGTCAGCACGGCCACCGTCTTCCGGTCGAGCCGGACGGGACCGTTGCGGAGCGAGTGACGCTCCGGGTCGAGGACGCCGGTGCCGCGATCGAGGCGGGCGACGACCGTGCCGCCGGCGGCCGGGTCGAGCGCGCGGACGGCGAGGACGCCGCCGGATGCTGCTGTGCTGCTCACGTTCGGAACTCCCCGTCGGCCTGCTGCTGCGTGCGCGCCGTCACGCTATCAAGCGGCGCCCGCGCGCCGACGGAAGCCGCGGCCTACGCCTTCCGGTCCCGCCACCGCCGGAAGGCGTGGGCGGGACCGGGAACCGTAGGCCGGGCGGACGAAGCGCGCGCTCAGCGCCCGAGGCTCCCCCCGTTCGTCCGGATCACCTCCGCGTACCAGTCGAACGACTTCTTCCGGTACCGCTCCAGCGTCCCCGACCCGTCGTCGTCCCGGTCGACGTAGACGAACCCGTACCGCTTGCTCATCTGCGCCGTGCTGGCGGACACCAGGTCGATGCAGCCCCACGTCGTGTACCCGAGCACCTCCACCCCGTCGCGCAGCGCCTCCCCCACCTGCACGAGGTGGTCGTCGAGGTAGGCGATCCGGTAGTCGTCGACCACCGTGCGCCGGCCGTCGACCTCGACCAGCTCGTCCTTCGCGCCGAGGCCGTTCTCGACGATGAACAGCGGCTTGCGCCACCGGTCCCAGAACTGGTTCATCACGATCCGGAGCCCGACGGGGTCGATCTGCCAGCCCCACTCGCTCGCCTCGAGCGTCGGGTTCGGGACGCCGCCCATGAGGTTGCCCTCGCCGGCCTTCGCGTCCGGGTCGGCCGACTCGCAGAGCGACATGTAGTAGGAGAACGACACGAAGTCGACGGTGTGCCGCAGGGTCGCGCGGTCCTCCTCGGTGACCTCCAGCTCGACGCCCTGCTCGCGCAGGTGCCGCAGGAGGTAGCCGGGGTACTCGCCGCGGCAGTGCACGTCGCCGAACGCGAGGTTGAGGTGGTCGGCGTGCATGACGGCCAGCGCGTCCGCGGGGTCGGGGGTCAGCGGGTAGGTCGGCATCGCGATGAGCATGCAGCCGATCTGCGCGTCCGGGGCGACCTCGCGGGCGATCTTCGTGGCCAGGGCGCTCGCCACGAGCTCGTGGTGCACGGCCTGGTAGAGGTCGGTCGGCGAGAGCTGGTCCTTGGGCGTGACGATGCCCCCGGACAGGAACGGCGCGTGCAGGACCGAGTTGATCTCGTTGAACGTGAGCCAGTAGCGCACGCGCGAGCCGTAGCGCTCGAACAGGGTGCGCGCGTACCTCGCGTAGTGGTCGATCATCGCCCGGGACACCCAGCCGTCGTGCTTGCGGGCGAGCGCCAGCGGGGTCTCGTAGTGGCTGATCGTGACGAGCGGCTCGATGCCGTGCTTCTCGAGCTCGTCGAGCACCCGGTCGTAGAACGCCAGGCCCTCCTCGTTCGGCTCGGCCTCGTCGCCCTGCGGGAAGATCCGGCTCCACGCGATCGAGAACCGGAAGGTCGTGAAGCCCATCTCCGCGAACAGCGCGATGTCCTCGGCGTACCGGTGGTAGAAGTCGATGCCCACCAGCTTGAGGTTGTCCGGGGTCGGCTCCTCGGTGGGCGGGCCGGCGATGCCGCGGGGCATGACGTCCTGGATGGACAGGCCCTTGCCGCCCTCGGCGTAGGCGCCCTCGACCTGGTTGGCGGCGGTGGCGCCGCCCCAGAGGAAGCCGGGCGGGAAGGGGGTGTGCGTGCTGGTCACGATGACGCCTCTCTGCGTTGCGGGACGGTGGTGCGGCTGGGGTCTCAGGCGGTGGCGTCCAGGTCGGTCGCCAGCAGGTCGGCCAGGCCGTCGAGCGCGGCGTCGGCGCCGTCGCCCTCCGCGGCGAGCTCGACCGGCTCGCCGTGCTGCAGGGCCAGGCCCATGACGAGCAGCAGGCTCGACGCGTCGACCGGCGCGGTGCCGGGCCGGGCGATCCGGACGGGGACGCCGGTGGCGGCGGCCGCTCGGGCGAAGACGCTGGCGGGGCGGGCGTGCAGGCCCACGGACGAGGCGATGGTGACGGTGCGGTGCGGCACGGCTGGGCTCCCTTGCGGCGGTGCGTGAGTGCAGGTCGCGGCCGATTCCGGGCAACAAAAAAGACCTGCGCGCACCGAACCTTCGCAGGGGCGGTGCACCACAGGTCTTGCCTGATCGAATCAGTCACAATCCTTGGACGACTCCGTCATTCCTACCCGGGTCGCACGGGGCCGTCAAGGCCGGTCGGTGTTCGGGCGCGGCCCCGCGACCAGCCCGTCATCACGCGGGTCTTGACACGCTCGGCCGCGGGGCCCTACCTTCGCCGCACGGTCGCCGCCGCCGGCGACTCGCGCAGGTCCGGGATTGTTACTGGCTTCAGGCAAAACCCGAGCTGTGGTGATGCGGGACGCGTGTCCCGCCTCTGCCACCGGCTCGGGTTTTTTGTTGCCCGAAAACACCGACGACGGCCCGCGCGGACACTGATTCGAGGAGGAATCGTGGCTACCGCGAGCAAGTACCAGACGATCGCCGACGACGTCCTGCGCGGCGTCGGCGGCGCCGAGAACGTCGCCTCGGTGACGCACTGCGCCACCCGGCTCCGCTTCCGGCTGCACGACCGGGACCGGGCCGACAAGGCCGCGGTCGAGGCCACGCCGGGCGTCATCACCGTCGTCGAGGCCGGCGGGCAGTTCCAGGTCGTCATCGGCAACACGGTCAACAACGTCTTCGAGGCGATCAGCACCCGGGGCGTGACCACCGAGGCGGCCGCGTCCGGCGGGTTCCTCGCCCGGGCGATCGACCTCATCACGAGCATCTTCACGCCGTTCCTCTGGGTGCTCGCCGGCACCGGCCTGCTCAAGGCGCTGCTCGCGGTCGTGGTCAAGGTGTCGCCGGACTGGGCCGCCTCCGGCGCGTACGCGATCCTGTTCTCCGCCGCCGACGCGATCTTCCAGTTCCTGCCGATCCTGCTGGCGATCACCGCCGCCAAGCGGTTCAAGGCGAACCTCTACGTGTCGGTCGCGATCGCGTGCGCCCTGCTGTACTCCGCGACGATCGCGGTCATCCCCGGGCCGGACGGCGCCACGCTCACGCTCGACGGGTTCGCGTCCGGCGGCGGCGAGCTGACGTTCTTCGGCATCCCGGTCGTGATGATCAGCTACCTGTCCGCGGTCATCCCGACGATCCTCGCGGTCTACGCGCAGTCCCACCTGGAGCGGCTGCTCAACCGGTTCTTCCCGGAGGCGCTGCGCAACTTCCTCACCCCGATGGTCACCGTCGCCGTCATCGTGCCGCTGACGTTCCTGGCCATCGGCCCGGTGTCCGACCTGGTCGGCCGCGGGCTGTCGAGCGGCATCAACTGGCTGTGGGAGCTGAGCCCGCTGGTCGGCGGGCTGCTCATGGGCGCGCTGTGGCAGGTGTTCGTGATCTTCGGCGTCCACTGGGGCTTCGTGCCGGTCATGCTGCAGGACGTCGTCACCAACGGGTACTCGCTGCTCACCGGCCCGCTGTTCGCCGCCGTGCTCGCGCAGTCCGGCGCCACCGCGGCCGTCTTCCTCAAGACGCGCAACCGCGACCTCAAGGGCGTCGCCGGTCCCGCGACCATCTCCGCGTTCCTCGCCGGCATCACCGAGCCCGCGATCTACGGCGTCACGCTGCGGCTGAAGAAGCCGTTCATCTACGCCTGCATCGGCGGCGCGGTGGGCGGCGCGATCGCCGCGGCAGGCGGGTCGGCCGCCGAGGGCTTCGTCCTGCCGGGCGCGATCACGCTGACCTCGGCGCTGAACGTCGGGAACTTCACGCTGCAGCTCGTCGGGTCCGCGCTGGCGATCGGCATCGCGTTCGCGCTGACGATGACGCTCGGGTTCACCGACATCCCGAACCCGCCCGCGACGGACGAGACGCCGGCGGGGGCCGGCACCGGGGCCGGTGCGACGGGCGCGGCCGCGGCTCCGACGGCGGGCGCCGCGCTCGGGTCGGCGTCGGGCGGCACGGCGACCGCCACCCTCACCGGGACGCGGGTGCTGGAGGTGCTCGCCCCGGTGGCTGGCGCCGCGGTCCCGCTCACGGCGGTGCCGGACGCGGTGTTCTCCTCGGGCGCGCTCGGCGCCGGGGCGGCGGTCGTGCCGTCGGACGGCCGGGTCGTCGCGCCCGTCGACGCCGAGGTGCTCAGCGTCCTCCCGCACGCCTACGGGCTGCGCACCGCCGAGGGCGTCGAGCTGCTGGTGCACATCGGCATCGACACCGTGCAGATGGCGGGCGCGGGCTTCGCGCCGGCGGTCGCGGCAGGCTCGTCGGTCCGGGCGGGCGACCTGCTGGCCGAGGTCGACCTGGCGGCCGTGCGCGCCGCGGGGCACGACACCAGCACCGTGGTCGTCGTGACCGGCGGGGTCGAGGCCGACGCCGTGCGGCCGGCCGCCGAGGGCCGGGTGTCGACGGGCGACGCGCTGCTGCGCGTCTCCGTCTGAGCACGCGCCGGCTGTCGGCGCACAGGCCGGTTTGGTAGGAATCGAGTCGTCGGGCGCGCGACGCCCGGACCTGAACGAGGAGCACGCGTGCGGGTGACGAAGGTGTTCAACAACAACGTCCTCCTGGCGGCCGACGACGCCGGCACGGAGGTCGTCCTCATGGGCAAGGGCCTGGGGTTCCAGGTGCACGCCGGGGACGCCGTGCGCACCGCCGACGTCGAGCGCACGTTCGTCGCGGGCGGCGGCACCACCCCCGAGCGGATCGTCGCGCTGCTCGACGAGATCCCCGCCGAGGACATCGACCTCACCCAGCGGATCGTCGCCGAGGCCCGCGAGCAGCTGGGGACGCACATCACCGGGCACGTCGTCGTACCGCTCGCCGACCACATCTCGTTCGCGCTGCGGCGGGCCCGCCAGGACGTGCAGATCGCGTACCCGCTGCAGTGGGAGGTGCTGCACCTCTACCCGAAGGAGGTGGCGTTCGCGCGGCGCGCGCTGGAGATGGTGCGCTCGTCGACCGGGGTGGAGCTGCCGGCGCTGGAGGCGGTGCCGCTGGCGCTGCACTTCGTCAACGCGCAGTTCGGCGCCGGCGAGCTGTCCCGCACGGTCGAGATGACCGAGGTGTTCGGCGCCGTGCTCGGCATCGTGCGCACGCGGCTCGGCATGGAGCTGGACGAGGAGTCTATCGACGTCGCCCGGTTCATCACGCACCTGCGGTACCTGTTCGTGCGGCAGCAGCAGGGCGCACCCCCTCCGGACGTGCAGGGCGTGCTGCTGGAGGCGGTGCGGTCCCAGCACCCCGACGCCGTCGAGGCGGCGGTGGCGATCCAGGAGCTGCTCCGGGAGCGGTACGACTGGACCGTGACCGGGGACGAGGTGCTGTACCTGGCGCTGCACGTGGCGCGGCTGACGGGGGCGGTGGCATGACCGACGCGAGGGCGGCCGGCGGGCTGTCGGACGACGAGCTGGCCGCGGCGCTGCTGCCGCTGGTCGGCGGGGCCGGGAACGTGTCGGCGGTGACGGCGTGCGCGTCGCGGCTGCGGTTCGTGCTGCGCGACGCGGCGGTCGTCGACGAGCCGGCCGTCCGGTCGGTGCCCGGGGTGGCGATGGTGGTGACCCAGGGCGGGCAGTTCCAGGTGGTGCTCGGGGGGCGCGCCATCCCGGTGAGCACGGTCGTGCGGAGGCTGGTCGGGGGGTAGCCGGGTGCCCCGGCTCGGTGCCACCCGCGCTCAGCCCAGGTCGACCTCCTGGCGCGCCGCCTCGCGCGGCACCCCGTCGGCGACCTCGAGGTACGGCCCGCTGACGCTCACGCTCATGTCGCGGCCGCCCGGGTCGGACCCGGAGACGTCGAGGCCGTCGCGCTGCCCGGCGGCCCCGCCGATCGGGTTCACCTGCACGTCGGTGACGCCCGCGTCCTCCAGTGCGGCGACCAGGTCGTCGGTGTCCGCCTGGGCGCCGACGGCGATCACGGTGACGCTGTACCGCCGGCGGTCGACGATGCCGTCGCCACCCATGTCGAACTCGCCGTAGGCGTCCTGGACCTGCGCACCGAGGGCGTCGACGACGCCCGGGAGCACCTGCCGCGCGGCGGCGAGCACCTCGTCGCGGCTGGCGTCGAGGTCGTCGGCGGTCGCCCCGCCGCCGCCCCCGCAGCCGGACAGGGCGAGCAGGGACAGCGCCGCGACCACGGCGGACGCACGCACCCGACGGTTCACCACTCCGGCCTCCTGTCGTCGAACGACCGCGGGTCGCGGGTCGCCTCCGGGTCCACCGGACCGTCGTACCAGGGGTCGTACGAGTGCTCGGCGGCGATGACCTGGTCGTAGTCGCCGACGACGATCTGCCCGATGTTGTACAGGGACTCGGTGTCCGGGTCGAAGTACTTGGTGTGGTCGCCGAAGTTGCGCATCACGTCGGCGCGGGTGGTCGACTCTGCCTGGAACCGGTTGGCGCCGAAGTCGTCCTCGACGATGTCGTTGCCGAGGCCGGCGCCGCCGAGCATCCAGCCGCCGGCCCAGCCGTCGTCGGCGAGCGCGGCGACGAGGTCGCGGCTGTTGTTGCCGGCCCAGACGTGGTCGGCGCCGACGCCGAGCTCGGAGGCGTGCTCGACGCCGCCGCCGGCGCCCGGGCTGCCGACCAGCACGATGTCGTCGGCCGCGAGGCCGTGGTCGGTCGCGCCGTGCGCGGTGGTGGTGGAGCCGTAGCTGTGGCCGATGACGGTCAGGTGCGCGGGCTCGCCCTCGCGGGCCGCGCGCAGGCCGTCGATGTACCGCGACAGCAGCTCGCCGCCCTCCTCGGCGCGCCCCTCGGTCGCCACGGTGGCCGAGTCCCAGTCGCTGGGGGCGTCGTAGCCGATCCACATGATCGAGGAGGCGGTCGAGTACGGGTCCGACAGCCGCGCGGACTCGTAGATGTTGTAGGCCGCGTCGGCGTTCCCGCCCGCCTCGGTGCCCCGGCTGGTGAGCCCGGGGACCATCACGGACACGTGGTCGGCGGTGTCGGGGTTCCCGAACGCGATGGCGACCTTGCCGTCGCCGCCGAACGCCGTGGCGTCGTACAGGTGCAGCAGCGGCACCAGCGGCTCCCCGGTGACGGGGTCGACCTTCTTCGCGCCCTCGTCCAGGGCGGCCTGCGCGGCGCGCGCGTTGTCCAGCGCCTGGTAGTCCTCGAACAGCCGCTCGCCCCGCTGCTCGCGCAGCTCCATGGCCTCGAGGTCGGTCTCGAGCAGCAGGCGGTTCGCCTGGTCGCGGGCGAGCGCCGGGAGGCCGTCGGTGTTGCCGATGAGCTCCGGGCGGGCGGCGAGGACGGCGAACTGCTCCTCCTCGGTCAGCGACGCCCACCACGCGGCGACCTGCTCCGGGGTGCCGCCCTGCGACGGGGAGCCCGGCCGGCCGAGGGCGTCGTCGGCGAGGTCGATCTGCCCGGACACGGCGGCGCGCGCCTGCGCGAGCGTCGAGTACGCGGAGAACGCGTCGAGCATCGCGCGCTCCGCGGTCGCGAGGTCGCGCACCAGAGCGTCGACGTCCGCGACCACGCCGTCGCGGCGGGTGGCGAGCGACGCCGCCCGGGCCTGCAGCTCGGCGACCGCGGCGTCGTCGACCTCCCCGGCGGACCGGATGTCGGCATCCAGGTCCTCGCGGGCCTCGTGGTACGACGACCGGGCCTCGACCAGGTCGGTGCGCCGGCGGAGCAGGTCGGTGAGCGCGTCGGCGTGGTCGTCCGCCGCGCGGGCGACCTGGCGCAGCGCGACCCCCATCGCCTGGGCGTCCGCGCCGGCGGACCGGACGTGCCGGCCGTACGCGGTGGCGGCCTCGCCGGTCCAGCCGTCGAGGGTCGAGGAGTCGAGCGCGAACGTGTCGAGGTCGTCCAGGTTGACCGCGCTGGCCAGCAGGTCCTGGGCGAACGCGGCCACGACGGCCGGGTCGCCCTCGACGGCGGGGATCGCGTCGATCGCGGGCGGGATGTCGATGGTCACCGTGGTCACGGAGTGCCCCCCAGCCAGCTCTCGAAGGTCTCCTGCGCCGCGACGTCCGTGACGGCGTACGCCTGCTGGGCGTCGCGGAGCCGGGTGCCGATCTCCTCGGCGCGGTCGGCGACGTCGCCGAGGACCGTGCCCCACGCGGACGTCCACGACGCGGCGGCACCGGCGACCGCGGGGGTGAAGCCGGAGGTGGTGGCGTCGGCGACCCGGTCGCGCGCGGTGCGCACGCGCGAGCCCTGGTCGGTCCAGTCGTCGGCGGACAGGCTGAGCGTGTACGGGTCGACCTGGATCTCGCCGCTCACCGGTCGTCCTCTGTCCCGGAGACGAGCGCGCGGGCGGTGGCGGTCGCGACGGGCAGGTCCCGGCCGCGGACCGTCACCAGGACGGCGTCGTCGAGCCACGCGACCCGCACGGAGCGGTCGTCGAGCGCGGCGAGCAGCAGCGGCGTCACGCCCGCGTGGTCGAGGCGGCCGTCCCAGCCGTCGGCGCGCAGCCGGGCGGACAGGGTCCGGCCGACGGCGATGCCGGCCTCCGGGCCGTCGATCGGCAGCCGCGCCTCGGCGACGGGCACGACGTGCGACGCCGGGGCGCTGCGCCAGGTGGCGCGAGGGGCGAGGGCGGCGTCCGGCGCGGGGTCGGCGGCCGGCGCGGGTTCGGCGGCCGCGAGCAGCCCGGCGAGGACGTCCTCCACCCGCGAGCGCTCGGCGTCCAGCGCGGCGTCGGTGACGGGGACCGGCGCGTCGGCCGGCTCGGGCGCGGGAGTCTCGGGCGGCAGCACGACGACGTCGACGTCGGGGTGGCGCTCGTGGACGACGCGCAGCAGCGGGGCCTGCGCGAGAGGGTCCTGCGGGTCGGTCACGGCGTCACTCTAGGGGGACTCGGGCGCCGCGGCGCGAGAACGACTTCCTGCGCGCGAGGGCCGCCCCGCAGGTCCGGGGCTCGCGCCGGGTCCCGAGCAACTTCTGGCAACCGGTTGTCCCCCGACGCCCGCCGAGGCGACGCTGCTGACCACGCGGGCGGCACCGGCGCCGCCCCGACCCGGGAGGGACGGCGATGGAGCACACCTGGCGCTGGTTCGGCGACCGCGACCCGATCACTCTGGCGCAGGTCCGCCAGACCGGCGCGACGGGCGTGGTCACGGCCCTGCACGACATCCCGAACGGCGAGGTGTGGCCGGTCGAGGCCATCGCGGCCCGCCGCGCGCAGATCGAGGCGGCCGGTCTGGTGTGGTCGGTCGTCGAGAGCGTCCCGGTGCACGAGGACATCAAGCGCGGCGGCCCGCTGCGCGACCGCGCGGTCGCCGCGTACCAGCAGACGATCCGCAACCTCGCCGCCTGCGGGATCGACCTCGTCTGCTACAACTTCATGCCCGTCCTGGACTGGTCGCGCACGGACCTCGGGTACCCGCTCGAGGACGGGACGTGGGCGCTGCGGTTCGACGCGGACCAGCTCGCCGCGTTCGACCTGTTCCTGCTCCGCCGCCCCGGCGCGGCGGCCGAGTACGACGACGACCAGACCGCTCGCGCGCGCAGCGTGCTCGACGCGATGGACGAGGCGGCGCGGGCGCGGCTGATCGACACGATCCTGCTCGGGCTGCCGGGGTCGGAGGAGCGGTACACGCTCGACGAGTTCCGCACCGCCCTCGCCACCTACGACGACGTGGCCGCCGACGCGCTGCGGGGCAACCTGTCGTCGTTCCTGCGCGAGGTCGTGCCGGTCGCCGAGGAGGTCGGGCTGCGGCTGGCCATCCACCCCGACGACCCGCCGCGCCCGCTGTTCGGGCTGCCGCGGGTGGTGTCGACCGCGGAGGACGCCCAGCACCTGCTGGACGCGGCGCCCTCCCCCGCGAACGGGCTGACGATGTGCATCGGCTCCTACGGGTCGCGCGCGGACAACGACGTGGTCGCGATGACCCGGCGGTTCGCCGAGCGCATCTACTTCGCGCACCTGCGGTCGGTGCGGCTCCAAGACGGCGGCCGGAGCTTCTACGAGGCCCCGCACATCGCCGGCGACGCGGACATGGTCGCGGTGGTCGCGGCGCTGGTCGCGGAGGAGCGCCGGCGTGAGCGCGAGGGCGGGCCCCGGCTGCCGATGCGCCCCGACCACGGCCAGCGGATGCTCGACGACCAGTTCCGCGAGACCTACCCGGGCTACTCGCTGATCGGCCGGCTCAAGGGGCTGGCGGAGCTGCGCGGGGTCGAGCAGGCGGTCCGGGCGCTGGTCCCGGCGGCCTAGCCGCACCCTACGATCGCGGCATGGTGGAGGCCGAGGGCGGCAGCGAGCCGCGGGCGACCCGCGCGCCGACGATCTACGACGTCGCGCAGGCGGCCGGGGTCGCGGCCTCGACCGTGTCCCGGACGTTCGCGCGGCCGGGCCGGGTCAACTCGCAGACCGCGGAGCGGGTGCGCGCTGCCGCCGCCGCGATCGGCTACCGCGCGAACCCGGTGGCCCAGGCGCTGTCGACCGCCCGGAGCCGGATGATCGCGGTGCTCGTGTCCGACCTGGCCAACCCGATCTACGCCGAGCTGCTGCGGGGCGCGCAGGTCGCCGCGTCCGCCGCGGGCTACGGGGTGCTGGTCGAGGACACCCGGGAGGACGCGGCGACCGAGCGGGAGACCGCGGAGCGCATCCTGCCGATGGTCGAGGGCGTGCTGCTCACGTCGTCGCGCATGCCGGACTCGGCGATCCGCAGCATCGCGAAGCAGCGTCCGGTGGTGGTGATGAACCGCGGGCTCGCCGACGTGCCGTGCGTGGTCGCCGACGAGCAGCGCGGGGCGCGGCGCGCCGTCGAGCACCTGGGCGAGGCCGGCCACCGCGACCTGGTCTACGTGGCCGGCCCCGACGCGTCCTGGCCGAACGGCGCGCGCTGGCGGGCGTTCAGCGACGCCTGCCACGAGCTCGACATCACCGGCCGGCGGATCGGGCCGTTCGAGCCGACGTTCGCGGACGGGTTCGAGGCGGCGCTGGCGCTCGGCGGCTCCCGGGCGTCCGGGGTGCTGGTGTTCAACGCGCTCATGGCGGTCGGGGTGATCCGCGGGCTGCAGCAGGCCGGGCTGCGGGTGCCGGAGGACGTGAGCGTGGTCGGGTTCGACGACGTGCTGATCGGCCAGATCGTGTCGCCCGCGCTGACCACGGTGTCGTCGCCGCTGCAGGCGATGGGCGCCACCGGGCTGCGGAACCTGCTGGCGCTGGTGAACGGGGCGCGGTCCCGCGGGGAGCCGGTCGTGGTGCCCGCGCGGCTGGTGGTGCGGGAGTCGTCGGGGGTCGTGGCGGCGCGCGCGGGCTGACGCCGCGTGCCCGGCGCGGGTCGGTCGCGTACCCGCCGCGAGCCACGCCGGCCGGCGCCGGGGCAACTCATGGCAACCGCTTGCAGCCCCGCCCCGCCGCCTCGAACCATGGCCGCATGACAGCGCTGTCGACCCCCGTCGCCCCACCCCGGCTCGCGCCGCACCCCGACCGGCTGCTGCCCGCCGACCCGGCGACGCGGTCGGTCGCCCGCGAGCTGTACGCGGCGGTGCGGGACCTGCCGATCGTGTCCCCGCACGGGCACGTGCCGGCCCGGTGGCTGGCCGAGGACACCCCGTTCCCCGACCCGACCGCGCTGCTCATCACGCCGGACCACTACCTGACCCGCCTGCTGCACGCGCGCGGCGTGCCGCTCGAGGACCTCGGCGTCGGGGTGGCCGACCCGACGCCCGCGCAGTCCCGGGCCGCGTTCCGGCTGCTGTGCCGGCACTGGCCGACGTTCCGCGGGACGCCGGTGAAGCTCTGGCTGGAGCAGGTGCTGGTCGAGGTGCTCGGCGTCGACCTGGTGCCGTCCGAGGCGAGCGCCGACGACCTCTACGACGCGATCGCCGGCCGCGTCGCCGAGCCCGGGTTCCGGCCGCGGGCGCTGTACGACCGGTTCCGGCTCGACGTGCTCGCCACGACCGACGACCCCTGCGACGACCTCGCCCACCACGCCGCGCTGCGCGCCGACCCGACCTGGCAGGGCCGGGTCGTCCCGACGTTCCGCCCCGACCGGTACCTGGAGGCTGGCACCCCCGGCTGGGCCGACCGCGTCGACGCGCTGGGCGAGGTCGCCGGGGCGGACACCGGCACGCTCGCGGGCTGGGTCGACGCGATGGAGCGCCGGCGGGCGCACTTCGCGGCGCACGGCGCGGTGTCGTCCGACCACGGCCACCGGGACGCGGCGATGGCGCCCCTCGACCCGGCCGACGGCGAGCGGCTGTACGCCGCGGCCCGGGCCGGGACCGCGACGCCCGCGGAGGCGGAGGCGCTGCGCCGCGGCCTGCTGTTCGAGATGGCGCGGATGTCGAGCGAGGACGGCCTCGTGATGACGCTGCACCCGGGCGTGCGCCGCGACCACCACGCCCCGTCCCGCGAGCGCCTCGGCACCGACATCGGCGCCGACATCCCGGCGACCGTCGAGTTCACCGACGCCCTACGCCCGGTGCTGCACGCCTTCGGCACCCACCCGCGGTTCCGGCTGGTCGTGTTCACGATCGACGAGACGACGTTCTCCCGCGAGCTCGCCCCGCTGGCCGGCTTCTACCCGTCGCTCTACGTCGGGGCGCCGTGGTGGTTCCTCGACGCGCCCGACGCGATGGAGCGGTACCGGGCGGCCGTCACCGAGACGGCCGGGTTCGCCAAGACCTCCGGGTTCGTCGACGACACCCGGGCCTACCTGTCCATCCCCGCCCGGCACGACGCGAGCCGGCGCGCGGACGCCGCGTACCTGGCCCGGCTCGTCACCGACCACCGGCTGACCCTCGACGAGGCGCACGAGACCGCCGTCGACCTCGTCACCACCATCCCGAGAGAGGCGTTCCGGCTGTGATCACCCTCCCCGAGCACCGCCTGACCACCCCCACCGGCCTGCGGCTGTCCCGCGCCGCCGGCCACGGCCGCCCCGCCGCGCCGGTGCGCGTCGTGCACCTGGGGCTGGGCGGCTTCTTCCGCGCCCACCAGGCCTGGTACACCGACAACGCCCCCGACGCCGCCGGCTGGGGCATCGCCGCCTTCACCGGTCGCTCCCGCACGCTGGCGGAGGCACTGGGCCCGCAGGACGGGCTGTACACGCTGGTCACCCGGGCCGCCGACGGCGAGCGGTTCCGCGTCGTGTCGAGCGTGTCGGCCGCGCACGGCGGCGACGAGCACGACGCCTGGCTGGGCTACTGGGCGGACCGCGCCGTCGCGGTCGCGACCTTCACCGTGACCGAGGCCGGCTACGTCCGGACCGCGTCCGGCGCCCTGGACACCGACCGCGGCGACGTGCGGGCCGACGTGGCCGCGCTGCGCGCCGACCGGCACGGCCCGGTGCGGACGGTCCCGGGCCGGGTGGTCGCGGGCCTGCGGCTGCGCCGGGCGACCGGGGCGGGGCCGATGACGCTGCTGCCCTGCGACAACCTGCCCGAGAACGGCGCCGCGCTGCGCCGGGTGGTGCTGGAGCTCGCCGACCTCGTGGACCCGGCGCTCGCCGAGTGGGTCGGGGAGCACGTCGCGTTCGGCACCACGATGGTCGACCGGATCACCCCGGCCACGACCGACGCCGGGCGCGAGGCGGTGCGCGCCGCGACCGGGCTCGCCGACGCCGCGCCCGTCGTGACCGAGCCGTTCTCCGAGTGGGTCGTCGCCGGGGAGTTCCCCGCCGGGCGCCCCGCGTGGGACGACGCGGGCGCGCAGCTCGTCGAGGACGTGCTGCCGTTCGAGCAGCGCAAGCTCTGGCTGCTCAACGGCGCCCACTCGCTGCTGGCCTACGCGGGCGGCGCCCTCGGGTACCGGACCGTGGCGGACGCGATCGCCGACCGCCGGCTGCGCGGCTGGGTCGAGACGTGGTGGGACGAGGCCGCGCGGCACCTGGACCTGCCCGCCGACGAGGTCAGCGCGTACCGGCGCGCGCTGCTCGACCGGTTCGGCAACCCGCGGATCGAGCACCTGCTGACGCAGATCGCCGCGGACGGCTCGGAGAAGCTGCCCGTGCGGGTGGCGCCGGTGCTGGTCGCCGAGTGCCGCGCGGGACGCGTCCCGGCGGGGGCCGCCACGACCGTCGCGGCGTGGGCGCTGCACCTGCGCGGGCAGGGCGGCGCGGTCACGGAGGCGCGGCCGGAGCGCGTGGCGGGCCTGGCGGACGGCGACCTCGCGACGTCGGTCCGCGCGGTCCTGGACCGACTGGGCGCGGGCCTGGGCGCGCACGAGCCCCTGGTCGCGGCGGTCCTGGACCAGGCCCGCGCCCTGGAGTTCCTGGCCGCCTGACCCCGCGCGGCGCGCGGCCCCGCCGAGCGTCGCCCCCGCGCGCCCCAAGCCCGCGCGCCCTCGCCCACGCGCCCCGCCCGCGCGCCCCTCCCCCGCGCGCGGGCGGGGCGCGTGGGCGAGGGCGCGCGGGCTTGGGGCG
>NZ_JAKRMS010000029.1 GCF_022346185.1 Cellulomonas sp. ACRRI
CCCATGCCTGCCCGACCAGCACCCCCGCGAGCACCAGCCCGCCGGCCGCGCCCGCCCCGGCCGCGCGGGTCCAGGCCCGCCGGCGCCGGGCGTGCGGCACGACCCCCGTCAGGTGCACGTCGATCCTCGGGGCGGCGGCCTCGACGCGGGAGCGCAGGTCGCGGACGAACTCGTCGTCGGTGCTCATCGGGTGCTCCTCGGGTCGGTGGGGCGGCCGGGGCCGGCGGCGTCCTCGCCGAGCGAGGCGCGCAGCCGCGCGAGCGCGCGCGACGCGGTGGACTTCACGGTGCCGACGGTGACGCCCAGGTCCTCGGCGACCTCGGCCTCGGACAGGCCCTCCAGGTGCCGGAGCACGACGACGCGCCGCTGCCGGGTGCTCAGCGTGGCCAGCGCCCGGACCAGCTGGTCGCGGTCCGCCTGCTGCTGGGCACCGGACGGCGTCGCGCCGTCCGGGAGGTCGCCGGGGTCGGTCAGCACCTCGCGGCGCCGGCGGCGCCAGGTGTCGACGCGCAGGTTCGCCAGCACACGCCGGGCGTAGGCGAGCGGGTCGCGCTCGCGCGCCCGCGGCCACGCGAGGTAGGTGCGGACGAGCGCCTGCTGCACGAGCTCGTCGGCCTGGTGGGCGTCGCCGCACAGCAGCCAGGCCGTCCGGGCGAGGGCGGGCGCGGCGTCGCCCATGAACAGGGCGAACTCCTCGTCGGCGGTCGCCCGGCGGGTGGGCTCGCGGCGCGCCGCGCCCTCGGGCCCGCGGTCGGGCTGCACGGGGAGCAGGAGCTCCGCCGGCGCGTCGGGCCCCTCGGCCGGGGCGGCGATGGTGACTCTCACACCAGGTACACGCACCGCGGGGCTCGGAGGTTGCGTCAGTACCGCGGCGGGGGCGCCAGCCGCGCGTGCCAGGCGGCCGCGCTGACGTCGGTGAGCGACGCCACCTGGTCCACCACGACCCGCAGCCGGGCCGCGTCGTCCGCCGCCGCGCGCCAGTCCGCGGCGAACGGCGGCTCCAGCGCCAGCGGCGCCCGCTCGGACAGCACGTGCACCAGGTCGGCCAGGATCTCCCGCTGCCGCTGGTAGAGCGGCTCGAGCTCGCGCGGCGCCATGACGTAGGCGACCGCGAGGCCCTTGAGCACCAGGATCTCGGCCTGGGTCTCCTCGGGGACGATGAGGTCCGCGGCGTACCGGGTCAGCGGGCCGGGCCCGTACCGCTCCCGGGTGGCGACCTGCGCGGCGCGGGCGAACCGGCCGATGAGCTGGCTGGTGGTGTCCTTGAGCGCCGCGAGCGCCCCCCGGGTGCCGTCGAACCCGGGGCGCCACAGCTCGGCGGCGACCAGGCGGTCCATCGCGGCCTCCAGCCCGGCGGCGTCGATCGCATCGCCGTACCAGGTCTGGATCGCCTCGACGACCCGCGCCCGCTGATCCGGGACGGTCAGCACCCACAGGTCGAACCGGCCGCCCACGACCGCGTCCTCGACGTCGTGCACCGAGTAGGAGATGTCGTCGGCGAGGTCCATGACCTGCGCCTCCAGGCACTTGCGTCCGGTCGGGGAGCCGTCGCGCAGCCAGGCGAACACCGGCAGGTCGTCGGCGTACACGCCGAACTTGTGCGTCGGGCGGCCGGTCGCGGACAGCGGGCCCTCGCCGGCGCCCCAGGGGTACTTGACGGATGCGTCGAGGGAGGCCCGGGTGAGGTTCAACCCCACGGCGACGCCGTCCGGCCCGACGACCTTCGGCTCCAGGCGGGTGAGCAGCCGGAGCGTCTGCGCGTTGCCCTCGAAGCCGCCGATGTCGCGGGAGAGGTGGGCCAGCGCGCGCTCGCCGTTGTGGCCGAACGGCGGGTGGCCGAGGTCGTGCGCGAGGCACGCCGTGTCGACGACGTCCGGGTCGCAGCCCAGGGTCTTGCCGATCTCCCGGCCGACCTGCGCGACCTCCAGGGTGTGCGTCAGCCGCGTGCGGACGAAGTCGTCGCTCGACGGGCCGAGCACCTGGGTCTTGGCGCCGAGCCGGCGCAGCGCCGACGAGTGCACCAGGCGCGCGCGGTCGCGCTCGAACGGGGTCCGGGAGCGCGACTTGGGCGCCTCGGCGACCCAGCGCTCCCGGTCGGCGTCGACGTAGCCGTCGGGGTGCTCGCTGGTCACGGGCCCCAGTTTAGGCGGGCGACCCCGGCACCGGCTCCAGGCGCGGCCTACCGCCGCATGCAGAGTGCATGCACAATGGCAGCATGGTGGCCCTCCAGATCCGCGACATCCCCGACGACGCGCGCGACGCGCTCGCCCGGCGCGCGCGGGCCAAGGGACAGAGCCTGCAGGCGTTCTTGCGCGAGATGGTGCTCCGGGAGGCGGCGTTCGACTACAACGTCGCGCTGCTGGACGCGGTCGCCGCCTGGCGCCGTGAGTCACCCGCCTCCGGGCAGGACGTGCTGGACGCGCTCGACGCCGCCCGCCGCGACCGGCCGGGCGGCTCGGCGTGATCGTCCCCGACGCCTCCGCGTTCGCCCTGCTCTTCACCGGCGACGACCCTCGGGCAGCCGCGGCCGACCGCGCGCTGCGCGCCGATCCGGCGTGGCTCGTCCCCGAGCAGTGGCACGTCGAGGTGCTCGCCGTGATCCGCGGCCTGCTCCTGGGCGACAAGATCGGCCAGGCCCGAGCCGACGCAGCTGTGGGTGCGCTCGCCGCCGCCACCGTCGCCGTGACGCCGACGGCTCCGCTGCTGCCTCGGATGTGGCAGGTGCGGACGAACCTCTCGGCGTACGACGCCGCCTACGTCGCGGCGGCGGAGGCGCACGACGCGACCCTGGTGACCGCGGACGCACGGATCGCGCGCGCGGGCGTCGCGCGATGCGCGATCCGGACGATCACCGCGTCCTGACCTGCCGCGTCACGCCAGCCGCCACACCTGCACGCCCGGCCCGTCCCCCGGCAGCCGCAGCCCGCCCGGCTCGACCCCGAGCGCCGCCCCGCCGTGCAGGTTCTCGGGCTGCTCCCCCGCCGCCAGCAGGTGGCCGGGCAGCAGCGCCCCGCCCCACGGCGCCCGCGCCGCGAGCACCAGCACCCGCTCGTCGGCGGTCTCCCGCAGGTACGCGATCGCGTCGTCCCGGACGAGCGCCCAGCGCAGCCCGCCCTCGCGCAGCGCGCGGGACGAGCGCCGCAGCGCGATCAGCGACCGGTACGTCTCGAACAGCCCGGTGTCCCACGTCGGGCCGCCGCCGGCGTCGATCTGGTCCCACGGCATCGGCACGCGCGAGTTCTCGCCGTTGCGCCCGACCAGCCCGCCCTCGTCGCCCGCGAACAGCACCGGCGTGCCGGGGTAGGTCATCAGCAGGCCGACGCCCACCTCGACCAGGTCCCGCGAGCCGGCGATGGTCCGGAACCGCGCGGTGTCGTGCGACCCGAGCAGGTTCCACTGGTGGGTCGTCACGCTCCACGGGACGGCGGCGCCGAACTCGCGCATGGCCGCCACGGCCGCGGTGCCGGGCCGGCGCGGGATGCCCACGGGCAGCTCGACGTAGCGCAGCCCCGCCGCGGCCTCGGACGCCGGGTCGGTGAGCCAGGTCCACACCGGGCGCGTGAACGCCGAGTAGTTCATCGTCCCGTGCCAGCCGCCGGCGGCCCGGAGGTCGGCGCCCGCGTCGTGGAAGTGCTCCGCGATCAGCACCGCGTCCGGGTTGATCTCCGCCATGGCCGCGCGCATCCGCTCCGCGACCTCGTGCGTCAGGTCGTCCGCGCCCTGCCGGCCGGTCATGTTCGCGACGTCGACCCGCCAGCCGTCCATGCCGAACGGCTCGGACAGGTACCGGCCCACGACCGACGACGGGCCGCCGAACATCCGCGCGGCGAGCGCGGGCGCGTGGTGGTCGAGCTTCGGCAGCGAGGCGTGGCCGAGCCAGCCGACGTAGCCCGGCTCGGCGTCCTGCCAGTAGTAGAAGGAGCGCTCCTCCGCCGCCGGGTCCCCGACCGCGCGCCGGAACCAGTCGTGCGCGTCGCCGGTGTGGTTGGTCGTCAGGTCGCCGACCAGCCGCATCCCGCGGCCGTGCAGCGCCCGCGCCAGCGAGGCGAAGGCCTCGTCCCCGCCGAGCACCGGGTCGACGTGGTCGAACGTCCGCGCGTCGTACCGGTGGTTCGACCGGCCGGGGAACACCGGCGTCAGGTAGAGGGTGTCGACGCCGAGCCGCTGCAGGTGGTCCAGCCGCCGCTCGATGCCGCCGAGGTCGCCGCCGTACAGCTGTGTCCCGGTGCCGGGCCCGCCGCCGATGGGCTCGTCGCCCCACGCCGCGGGCAGCGCCCAGTCGGGCAGGTCGCCCTCGGGCGGGCCGTCGTGCCGGCCCGAGGAGCGCGCGAACCGGTCCGGGAACACCTGGTAGACGACGGCGTCGCGAGCCCAGGCGGGCCCGGGCGGCGTGGTCGACAGCCGGAAGTCCGAGGTGTCCGGCACGTCCCGGGCGATCGTGCCCTCGCCGTTCAGCCACTCCTGGCCGCCGGGCCGGCCGGGGCCGGCGAGGAGGAACCGGTACGACGTGACCGGGTTCGTCACCGGCACGTCGGCGGTGAACCAGCGCTCGTGCGCGTCGCCCCCGTCGGCCCGCGCCGGGTAGACCCGCGGCTCGCCGTCCTCCACGACCCGGAGCCACACCTCGGGGTCCGGCCCGGCCCCGGCGGGCACCCGCAGCCGCACCGGCACCACGTCGCCGAGCGCCGGCGTCCGCGCCGGGACGTAGAGGGCGGAGCCGTCGTGGTGCGCGCCGAGCGGCACGGCGACGGCGTCGGGTGCGGCGGGGCCGGCGGCGTGCCGGCCCCGCGTCGTCGGGTCGGACAAGCGGTTCAGCCCTTCACGGAGCCGGCGGTGAGGCCGCCGACGATGTACTTCTGCAGGAACAGGAACAGCAGCACGACCGGGATCGCGGCGATCACCGCGCCGGCGGCGAAGATGCCCCAGCGCGCGTTGCGCTCGTCGGACGCCCAGTTGTACAGGCCGAGCGCCAGGGTGAACCGCTCCGGCCGCTGCAGCACGACCTTGGCGATGATGAACTCGCCGTAGGACGAGATGAACGACAGCAGCCCGACGACCGCGAGGATCGGCGCCACCAGCCGCAGGATGATCGTCCAGAAGATCTGCGCGTGCGTGGCGCCGTCGATCTTGGCGGCCTCGTCGAGCTCGCGCGGCACGGTGTTGAAGAACCCGTACATGAGGAACGTGTTCACGCCGAGGGCGCCGCCGAGGTAGACGCAGATCAGGCCGAGCTGGGTGTTGAGCCCGATGGCCGGGAACACCTCGGACAGCGACAGCAGCAGCAGGAACAGCGCCACGAAGGCGAGCATCTGCGGGAACATCTGCACCAGCAGCAGCGTGGTCAGGCCCGAGCGGCGGCCGCGGAACCGGAACCGCGAGAACGCGTAGGCCGCGGCGGCGCCCATGAGCACCGTGCCGACGGCGGTCGCGGTGGACACCACGAGCGAGTTGAGCGCCCAGTTGTCGTACCCCCGCGGGCCCAGCTCCGTGTAGTTCTCGAGGCTGATCGTGCGGAACAGCTGATTCGAGCCGGTCAGCGTGCCGCCGGGGTTGAGCGACGCGGACAGGACGTACAGCAGCGGCAGCAGGCAGACCGCGATCATCACGACGCCGACGACGTGCCGCCAGCCGACCTCGGACCACCAGCGGCGGCCGCGCACCGCGGTGTGCTGCTCGATCGTGCGGGCCATCTCAGATCTCCTCGAGGGTGCGGGTGCGACGGAAGCCGAGGTAGGAGATGACCCCGACGATCAGGAAGATGACGATCGACAGCGCGCTGGCGACGCCGTACTGCTTGACCCCCGACTCGAAGGCCACGGAGTAGACCATCGAGATGAGGATGTCCGTGTGGCCCACCACGTACGGGGTGCCGACGAAGTTGGGTCCGCCGCCGGTCAGCATGTAGATCAGCGAGAAGTTGTTGAAGTTGAACGCGAAGCTCGAGATCAGCAGCGGCGCCACCGACACCATCAGCAGCGGCAGCGTGAGCGAGCGGAAGATCCGCCAGCGCCCCGCGCCGTCGATCCGCGCGGCCTCGGTCATGTCGTGCGGGATGGACTGCAGCGCGCCGGTGCAGATGAGGAACATGTACGGGAAGCCGAGCCACAGGTTCACGCCGATGATCGCGGCCTTCGCCAGCCACGGGTCGCTCAGCCACGGGATCGACGCCCCGCCGAGCAGCACCTCGTTGATGAGGCCGAACCGCTCGTTCAGCATGCCGCGCCAGACCAGGGCGGACAGGAAGCCCGGGAACGCGTACGGGAGGATCAGCAGCGAGCGGTAGACCTTGCGGCCGCGCACCCGGGGGTCGTTGAACGTGATCGCGAGGAACAGGCCGAGCGCGAACGTCGTCACCACGGACAGGAACGCGAACACGAAGGTCCAGACGAAGATCTGCGCGAACGGCCCGGCCATCCGGGAGTCGGTGACCATCGCGGTGAAGTTGTCGAAGCCGACGCCGACCCGCCAGCCGGGGGTCAGCCGCTCGCCGTCCTCGGACACGAAGTTGCCGCCCTCGCCCGGGGAGTAGACGGTGCCGGTCTCGGTGTCGGTGAACGTGTCGCTCGCGGCGTCGTACTCGAGCGTCGACTGGAACACGTAGCCGGTCGAGCCGTCCTGGGTGCGGACGGAGCCGTCGGCGGGGTCGTCGGAGAACGGCACCCGCAGCGAGGTGATCGCCTCCTGGTCCGCGGCGACCTGCGCGAAGCCGAGCACCTCCCAGCCGGGGACGGCGGTGATGCGGCCGGACTCGACGGTGGCGTCGACGTCCTCGAACGGCTGCTCGGCGGTGCCGACCTGGGCGTCGCCGTCCTCGGTGACGACCGCGAAGCCGAGCTCGTCACCGCTCTGCACGACCGCGAGCGGCAGCGCGGGCGAGCCCTCGACGCGGCGCTCGTTCTGAGCGGCGATCTGCGAGATCGCGTCGGCCTTGGTCGAGTTGTGGCCGTCGCCGTAGTTCGTGAACGCGACGTAGCCGGTGTAGCCCATGGCGAACAGCTGGTACACGACCAGGAACACCAGGCCGGGCACCAGGTACTTCGCCGGCAGCATCCGGCGGGAGAAGTAGGCCCAGTTCGCGACGGCGAGCGCCACGACCAGGAACGCCAGGATCCCCCACTGGCCCACGGCCCAGGCGGACAGGATCCCGTACACGCCGAGCGCGTCGACCGTGCCGACGAGGATCAGCTTGGCGATGAACCCCGGGGAGAAGGAGCGGGCGTGCGACGTGGTGCCGCGGGGCACGCGCCGGCGGGGCGGGCGGGTCGTCCCGGGGTCGCCGGGCGCGACCTCCTGGACGGTCGACTGGTCGGACATGCGGGTGCCTCCGGGCGGCGCGGCGGTGCTGCTGGGTCGGGGGTGGGGGGCGAGCGGCGACCGCCGGGGCGCCTCGTGGGCACCCCGGCGGTCGCGGAGGCGGTCAGCCGCCGATGGCGTCCTGGATGTTCTGGACCATCGCGTCCCAGGCGCCGGCCGGGTCGGCCGTCTGGCCGCCGACGATCTGCGCCTCGGTCGCGCCCCAGAAGGACCACACCGAGCTCATCGCGGGGATGGCGGGCATCGGCGCGCCGGTGGCGCCCGCGTCGTTGAAGCCCTGCAGGACCGGGTCGTCGACCTTGTCCGCCGAGGCGGTCAGCGCCGGGAGGCGGCCGCCGGCCGCGTACAGCGCGTCCTGCGCCTCCTCGGTGGTGAGGTAGTTGACGACGAACTCGTTGGCGAGCACCGGGTTGGCCGACTTCGCCGAGATGAACACGCCCTGCACGCCGACGAACGGCTGCGCGGGCTGCCCGCCGGCCGACGGGACCGGGAGCACCGAGATGTCCATGCCGGCCTCCTCGAACGCGGAGGTGTTCCACGGGCCGGTCACGATGTACGGCGCCTGGCCGTCGAGGAACGCCTGCTTGGCCTTGTCGCCGTCGATCGACAGGTCGAGGACCTTCTCCTGGCCCAGCTTGGCCAGGTACTGGGCGTAGGCGTGGCCGGCGTCGCCGCCGAGCGCCAGCGTGTCGGTGTAGGAGCCGTCCGCGGACTGCTCGAACACCGGGGCGCCGAACGAGGTCTGCAGCGGGTACAGGTGGTACGGGTCGGACTCCTCGCCCTGCTGGATCAGCACGGAGAAGTCGGTGCCGGCGCCCTTGGCCTGCTCGACGAGCTCGTCGAACGTGGTGGCCGGGGTGTCCTGCAGCAGCGCGTTGTTCCGGACCAGCGCGATGTTCTCGATCGAGATCGGCACGCCGTAGGTCTGGCCGTCGTAGGCCATGGCGGCGACCGCGGAGTCGGCGAACTCGTCGGCCTTGTCGCCGAGCTCGATCGGCGCGACGACGCCGTTGTTGACCCACTCGCCCAGGCCGTCGTGGGCGGAGACGATGATGTCCGGGCCCTCGCCGGTCGGGACCTGGGTCACGAAGTCGGGGCCGATGTCGCCCGTGGCCTTCTGGACCAGGTCGACGTCGACGCCGGACTGCTCGGTGAAGGCCTCGACGACGGGGCGCATGGAGTCGATGCGGGTGTCGTCGACCCACATCGTCAGGGTGCCCTCGGTGCCGGAGTCGGCGGCGGGGCTGTCGGAGGTGGCGTCGGACGGGGTGTCCGAGCTCGAGCACGCCGCGAGGGCGAGCGCGAGGACGGCCGTCGTGGCGAGGGCGGGGATGCTCCGTCGCATCAGGGTGTTCTCCCAGCGTCAGAAGGGGCGGTGCGAGCCGTCTCCGGCACCGCCGGCGCTGGCTCGATGACGGGGACGGTAATCAACTTCCCGGTCCCGTTGCAAGCCGTTACGGTAACTTTCAGGCATCGGTTACAGTGATCTCCGACCCGAGGGGACGAAGCAGCCCCGATCGGATGACGACAACGACGACGAGGAGGCGACGGTGCCCTCTACGCTCGCGACCGTGCGCACACGCCTCACCGACCTGGCCGAGCAGGCCGGCGTCTCCACCGCGACCGTGTCGCGGGTCCTGAACGGCAAGCCCGGCGTCTCCTCGCAGGCGAGGCAGGCGGTGCTGGCCGCCCTCGACGTCCTCGGCTACGAGCGACCCGAGAAGCTCCGCACCAGGCCGGCCGGCCTGGTCGGCCTCGTGGTGCCCGAGCTGTCCAACCCGGTGTTCCCGGCGATGGCCCAGGTCATCGAGTCGATGCTGACCCAGCGCGGCTACACGCCGCTGCTGTGCGCGCAGCAGCCCGGCGGCACCACCGAGGACCAGTACGTCGAGATCCTGCTGGACCACGACGTGGCCGGGATCCTGTTCGTCTCGGGCCTGCACGCGGACACGCAGGCGTCGGTGGAGCGCTACCACGCGCTGCGCGGGCGCGGCCTGCCGATCGTGCTCGTCAACGGCCGGGCCGAGGCGGTCGACGCCCCGAGCATCGCCACCGACGACTCCGTGGCGATCGAGCTGGCCGTCCGGCACCTCGTCGCCCTCGGGCACCGGCGCATCGGCCTGGCGATCGGCCCGGAGCGGTTCGTGCCGGCGGCCCGCAAGCGCCAGGCGTTCGCCACCCAGCTGCGCGCCCAGCTCGGCGTCGAGGACGCCGCGCCGCACGTCAACACCACCCTGTTCACGGTCGAGGGCGGCGCCACCGCGGCGCACGAGCTCCTCGACTCGGGCCACACCGCGATCATCTGCGGGTCGGACCTCATGGCCCTCGGCGTCATCCGCGCCGCCCGGTCCCGCGGCCTGCGCGTCCCGGAGGACGTGTCGGTCGTCGGCTTCGACGACTCGCCGCTGATCGGCTTCACCGACCCCCCGCTGACGACGGTGCGCCAGCCCGTCCAGGCGATGGGCCAGGCCGCCGTCTCCGCGCTCATGGCGGAGATCAACGGCACCCCCACCTCGCGCACGGAGCTCCTGTTCCACCCCGAGCTCATCGTGCGCGGTTCCACCAGCTCCGCACCCGTCTCCCCCGGAGGACCAGCGTGACCCAGCTCGACCAGCAGCCGATCTCCCGCCCCGCCCCGGAGGTGGTGCACGAGCCCGGCCCCGTCGACGGCCCGTGGTGGCGGGACGCGGTGATCTACCAGGTCTACCCGCGGTCCTTCGCGGACGCGAACGGCGACGGCATCGGCGACCTGCCGGGCATCACCGCGCGGCTGGACCACCTGGCGGCGCTGGGCGTGGACGCGGTCTGGCTGTCGCCGTTCTACAAGAGCCCGCAGGCGGACGCCGGCTACGACGTCGCGGACTACCGGGACGTGGACCCGCTGTTCGGCACGCTCGCGGACTTCGACGCGCTGCTCGGCCGCGCGCACGAGCTGGGCCTGAAGGTCGTCGTCGACCTGGTCCCGAACCACTCCTCGGACGAGCACGTGTGGTTCACCGAGGCCCTGAAGACGCCCCCGGGCTCCCCCGAGCGCGCGCGGTACCTGTTCCGCGACGGCCGCGGGGTCGACGGCACCGAGCCGCCGAACAACTGGGGCTCCATCTTCGGCGGGCCGGCATGGACCCGGCTCACCCCGGAGCAGCACGGCGTCGACGACGGCCAGTGGTACCTGCACCTGTTCGACTCCAAGCAGCCCGACCTCGACTGGTCGAACCCCGAGGTCCGCGCCGAGTTCGAGGACGTGCTGCGGTTCTGGCTGGACCGCGGGGTCGACGGCTTCCGGGTCGACGTCGCCCACGGCATGGTCAAGGCCGAGGGGCTGCCCGACTGGGACGGCCACGTGTCCATGATCGAGGGTGCCGACGACAGCGACGCCGTCTCCGGCTCCGGCAACCAGGGCCCGATGTTCGACCAGGACGGCGTGCACGAGATCTACCGCGCGTGGCGCAAGGTCCTCGACGAGTACGACGGCGACCGGATGCTCGTCGCCGAGGCCTGGGTCGAGCCGCTGAGCCGCCTGGCCCGGTACGTGCGCCCGGACGAGATGCACCAGGCGTTCAACTTCGCCTTCCTGGCGACCGGCTGGGACGCCCCCGCGCTGAAGAAGGTCATCGCGGCGTCCTACCAGGTCAACGACACCGTCGGTGCACCCACCACCTGGGTCATGTCGAACCACGACGTCGTCCGGCACGCGTCCCGCCTCGGCCTCGCCGACCCGTCGTCGCGCCCCAACGGCATCGGCGCCGAGGACGAGCAGCCCGACGCCGAGCTCGGCCTGCGCCGCGCCCGCGCCGCCTCGCTGCTCATGCTCGGCCTGCCGGGCTCGGCCTACGTCTACCAGGGCGAGGAGCTCGGCCTGCCCGAGCACACCGCCCTCGCCGACGAGGTGCGCGAGGACCCCGCGTTCTTCCGTACGCAGGGCGCCGAGAAGGGCCGCGACGGCTGCCGCGTCCCGCTGCCGTGGGAGGCCGACGCCCCGGGCTTCGGCTACTCGCCGAACGGGAAGACGTGGCTGCCGCAGCCCGCGGAGTGGGCCGCGTTCGCCGCCGACGCGCAGGACGGCGTCGAGGGCTCCACGCTCGAGCTGTACCGGGCCGCGCTGCGGCTGCGCCGGGCGGAGAAGCTCGGCCTGGGCGGGGCGTCCTGGGAGCCGGACTTCCAGGACGACGAGGACGTCATCGCCGTGCGCAACGGCTCGGTGGTCGTGGTCGCGAACCTCGGCTCGTCCCCGGTCGCGCTGCCCGCCGGCGCCGAGGTGCTGCTCGCCTCCGGCCTGCCGGGCGACGCCCCGGTGGGCGCGGAGCTGCCCGGTGACACCACCGTCTGGCTCCGGGCGCGCTGACGCCGTGACGCACCCCGACGGGGCCGCCCTCACGCACGGGGGCGGCCCCGTCGTCGTCGTGGGGCCCGCCTCCTGGAACACCCTGATCCGCCTCGACGCGCTGCCCGACGCGCGGTCGCAGACGCTGTTCGCGTCCGGGCACCACGACGGGCTCGGCGGGACGTCCGCGGGCAAGGCGGTGACGCTCGCGGCGCTGGGGGTCGACGTGCGGCTGCGGACCGTGCTCGGCGCGGACGCGCTCGGGGACGCGGTGCGCGGCGCGTTGGCGCACCCGCGGATCGCGCTCGACGCGGTGCCGGCGCGGGACGGGTCGACCGAGCGGCACGTGAACCTCATGGCGCCGGACGGCGGGCGGGTGTCGGTGTACCTGACGCTGCCGTCGCCGGGCGGGCCTGTGGACGCGACGGCCGGGCTCACGGGGGCCCGGGCCGCCGTCGTGGACCTCGCGGAGCTGTCGGTCCCGGTGCTGGCCGCGGCGCGGGAGGCCGGCGTACCGGTGTGGTGCGACGTCCACGACGACGACGGCGTGGCGGCGTTCCAGCGGCCGTTCGCCGACGGGGCGGACGTGCTGCTGGTGTCCGAGGCCCGGCTCGCGGACCCGGTGGCGTACCTGCGGGCCCGGGTGGCCGGCGGCGCGCGGCTGGCGGTCTGCACCCGCGGCGCGCGCGGGGCGCTGGCGCTGGACGCGGGCGGGTTCTGGGAGGTCGGCGCGGCCCCGGCGGCGGCGGTCGTCGACACGAACGGCGCGGGCGACGCGTTCCTCGCGGGCCTGCTCACGGCGACGCTGGACGGCCGCTCGACGGCGGAGGCGCTGGCGTGGGCGTCCGCGACGGGCGCCCTGGCGGTCGGGACGGAGTCCCTGGGTGCCCCGCACGCGACGCGCGCCACGGTGGCGGCGCTGGCGGCGCGCGTCGGGGTCGCCCGCGCCTGACCGTGCCCCCCGTGCGTCTGCACGGCACGCGGGAGCGCGCGGCTCAGCCGCCGCTGACGCTCAGCTCGGCCTCGGCGAGGCCGCGGCGGAAGTCCTCCGAGAGGTCGCGGCTGTCCAGCCAGCCGTCCGGGAGGTGCGGCCGCTTCGGGCTGCCGGCGCGGCCGCGCTGGCCCTCCGCCGCCTCGCCCGGGTACGGCTGGTCCAGGTCGAGGGCCGCGAGCCGGTCGTCGAGCTCGGCCAGGGACGACACGAGCCCGAGCGCCGCGCGCTGCTCGCCGCCCACCACGTAGCCCTTCCAGTACCACGCCATGTGCTTGCGCAGCTCGCGCAGCGCCTTCCCCTCGTCGCCGAAGTGCTCGACCATCAGCTCGGCGTGCCGGTGGATGATCTGCGCGACGTACCGGGCGCCGGGCGTGATGCGCGCGTCCGAGCCCGCGAACGCCGCGGCCAGATCGGCGAACAGCCAGGGCCGGCCCTGGCAGCCGCGGCCGACGACCACGCCGTCGCAGCCCGTCTCCCGGACCATGCGCACGGCGTCCTCGGCGGACCAGATGTCGCCGTTGCCGAGGACCGGGATGTCGGTGACCGTCTCCTTGAGCCTCGCGATCGCCTCCCAGTCCGCGGTGCCGGAGTAGTACTGCTCGGCCGTGCGGGCGTGCAGCGCGACCGCGGCGACGCCGAGGTCCTGCGCGACCAGGCCGGCCTCGAGGTATGTCAGGTGGTCGTCGTCGATGCCCTTGCGCATCTTGACGGTCACCGGGACCCCGTAGGGCCGGGCCGCGTCGACGGCCGCCTTCAGGATCGACTCGAACAGCTCGCGCTTCCACGGCAGCGCGGAACCGCCGCCGCGCCGGGTGACCTTGGGCACCGGGCAGCCGAAGTTGAGGTCGACGTGGTCGGCGCGGTCCTCGGACGCGATGAGGTGCACCGCCGCGCCCACCGTCGCGGGGTCGACGCCGTACACCTGCACCGAGCGCGGCTTCTCGTCGGGCGCGTGGGAGATGATCCGCATCGACTCCTCGCCGCGCTCGACCAGCGCCCGCGAGGTCACCATCTCCGCGACGTACAGCCCGGCGCCCGACTCGCGGCACAACCGGCGGAACGCCGCGTTCGTGACGCCGGCCATGGGCGCGAGCACCACGGGCGTGTCGATCGTGAGCGGTCCGATGCGCAGCGGCGGGAGCACGTGCCCCTCGGCCGCGGGGGCGGCCGGGTCGACGGTGGCGGGAGCGGTCATGCCTCGATTGTCCCCCACGGCGCGGGTGGACCTCGCGGCCCGGCCCTGACCGGGGTCGGACCGGCCGCCGGCCCGCCCGGCGAGCGGGCCCCGGGGCGGGACCGCGGCGCACCCGGCAGAATCGCCCCGTGCCCTCCCCCGACGCCCTGCGCACCCGACGCGTCATCGCCGCGATCCTGCTGCCGCTCGTGCTCGCCGCCGCCGTCGGCATGGTGCTGACCTGGCCGCACGGCGAGCCGTCGACGGCCCGGCAGATCAGCGACGTCGCGATCGACTACCCGACGGCGACGGTCACCGGGACGTCGGTGGAGCAGTGCCAGGGCACGGTCGAGGACCGGCAGCCGGACGGCACCATCCCGGAGGAGGTGGCGTGCCTGCAGGTGCACGCGACGATCACCAGCGGCCCGGACCGCGGGCGGGACGTCGAGGTGTGGGCCACGGCGTCCACCACCGCCGACCAGGTACCGGCCGGCACCCGCATCCTCGTCGAGCACTACCCCGCGACCGGCACCGACGCCGAGGTCTGGGCCTGGCACGACTACGACCGCACGCTGCCGCTGGTGTCGATCGCGCTGGTGTTCGCGCTGGCGATCATCCTGGTCGCGCGGGGCCGCGGGCTGCGGGCGCTGATCGGGCTGCTCCTCGCGTTCGCGCTGATCGGGGTCTACGTGCTCCCGGCGCTGGTCCGGGGTGAGAACCCCGTCGTCGTGGCGCTCAGCGCGTCCACGCTGATCATGGCCGTGGTGCTCTACCTGGCGCACGGGCTGTCGCTCCGGACGTCGGCGGCGCTGCTCGGCACCCTGGCGGGGCTGGCGGCGACGACCGTCCTGGGCGTGCTCGGGGCCGCGTGGGCGCGGCTGTCTGGCGTGAGCAGCGAGGACTCCTACCGGCTGGCGCAGCTCCTCGGCGAGACCGGGGCCACCTCGCTGCGCGGGCTGTTCCTGTGCGGCCTGGTGCTGGCGGGGCTCGGCGTGCTGAACGACGTGACGATCACCCAGGCCTCGGCGGTGTGGGAGCTGCGCGCGGTGTCCCCCGGGGCGTCGCGGGCCGAGCTGTTCCGCGGCGGCATGCGCATCGGCCGGGACCACATCGCGTCGACGGTGTACACGATCGCGTTCGCCTACACCGGCGCGGCCCTCCCGGTGCTGCTGCTGCTCGAGCTCTACGGCCTGCCGCTCGGGCCGACGCTGACGTCCGGGGAGTTCGCGGAGGAGATCGTGCGGACCATGGTGTCGTCGATCGGCCTGGTGCTGGCGATCCCGCTCACGACCGGCATAGCGGCGCTGGTGGTGACGCGGGCGGGCGCGGCCCCGGCGCGGCACGCGGCGCCGGACACCCACGCGCACGCGCACGTGCACGCGGTCACGGCGGCGGACGCCGCCGACCCGGCCCCCTGACGCCCTGACGCCCCGCCCGCTCGCACCCGCGCGCCGCGCTCCGCGACGGGCGTCAGGCCGCGGGGCCGTGGGCCGCGGGGAACAGCATGCGGGCCAGCAGGACCATGTGCACGACCATCCCCCCGACGAGCGCGAGCCACGACCACGCGATCCCCACGGTCATGGTCAGCACCACGAACGCCAGGACAGCCACCAGCCCGAGCGCCCCCGAGTAGATGCCGAACCGCGCGGCCGCCTCCGGCTCCCGGGTGAACCGGTCCTGGCCGACCGCCTGCCGCCCGAGCTCGACGGTCCACGGCTTGTGCCGGTTGGTCTGCGTGACCCCGAGGACGACGAAGCCGAGCACGCCGGCGACGAGCAGCACGCCGGCCACCGCCGCGAGCCACGGCCGGTCCAGGTGCGCCGCGAACAGCCCGCCGAGGCCGAGCGCCGCGACGACCGCCGCGCCCGCCGCGCCGAAGCCGAGGGCCCGGCCCGCCGGCAGCGGGTAGTTCTGGGTCGTCTCCTGGCGCAGCGAGTCCGCGACCACCGCGCCCGTCGCCAGGCCTGCGACCGCGGCCAGCGCCGCGCCCGCGGCGAGCGACCAGCCCAGCACCCCGGTGGCGACGAGCGCGACGAGCGCCGCCGCTCCCGCCAGCACGACCGCGGCGAGGGACACCCGCACGACGAACGCCGGCCTGGGCCGAACCCGGTGCGTCGCGAGCAGCGCCGCGTGGCCCTCGTCGTCCGCCGGGCCGTTCGCCACCGCGGCGACGACGTCGCGCAGGTCGCCGATCTCGGCCAGCGCGGTGCGGGCCGCGTCCGCGGGGCCGGCGCCGGCGGCCTCGAGGTCGGCCGCGCGGGCCATCAGGCTGGCGCGCACCTCCTCCTTGAGGTCCTGCGCCTCGGCGGAGGCCGGTGCCGCGGCGAACGCGCGGTCCAGCGCGCGGTGGATGCTCGTGTCGACGGTGGTGGTCATCGTGGGCCCTCCTCGAGGTCCAGGAGCGTGTTGATGATCTGCTGGGTGGCGCGCCAGTCGGCCACGTTGCGGCGGTACACGGCGCGGCCGGCGTCGGTGATCCGGTAGTACTTGCGGCGTCCGCCCTGGGACTCGTCGCCCCAGTAGGCCTCGACGAGGCCGTCGCGGGCGAGGCGCCGGAACGAGGCGTACAGCGTCGCCTCCTTGATCTCGTGCTGACCGCCGGTGGCGTCGCGGATCGCCTTGTAGACCTCGAAGCCGTACCGGTCGGTGCGGCGCAGCACCCCCAGCACGATCGTGTCGGTGTGCCCGCGCAGCAGGTCGGCGGCGAACGCGTCCGACCCCGCGGCTGTGCGGTCGGTTGCCTGTGTCATGTCGAGTACCGTAACAGATCAACTACTTGCGCCACCAGAGTTCTCGTCCAGAACCACATCCGCCGAGATGGCAACTCTCGGCTGTGACCGGGGCGCCTCGCACAGCCGAGAGTTGCCATCTCGGCGAAGAGGGGGGCGCGGGTCGGGAGGGCCAGGTCAGGCCGTCGGGGTCAGGCCGTCGGGGTCAGGCCGTCGGGGCGGCGGCGGTGTCCTGGTCGCTCGCCGGCTCCCCCGCCGCGGCCGGGGACGGGGCCGGGGCCAGGGCCGCGGCGATCGCGGTCGTCAGCGGGATCGCGAGCACCAGGCCGATCGAGCCGACCAGCGTCCGCACGACCTCCTCCGCGATCTCCCCGGACGTCAGCGTGTCGAGCAGCGTCCGGTCGGACATCGCCACTAGCAGGATCAGCGGCAGCGCCGCCCCCAGGTAGGCGAACGCGACGGTGTACACGGTCGACGCGATGTGGTCCCGCCCGATCCGCATGCCGCCGCGGAACAGGTCCCGCCGCGACGCGACCGGGGACAGCGCCCGGATCTCCCACACCGCCGACACCTGGGTGATGGTCACGTCGTTGAGCACGCCGAGGCCGGCGAGCACGATGCCGCACAGCAGGATCCCCTGCAGGTCGGCCTCGGGGGCGTTGGCGCGCAGGTCGAGGGCGTACTCGCCGCTGAGGGCGTTGAGGTGCGTCGCCCCGGTGGCCCAGGCGGCGAGCGCGCCGGTCGCCAGCAGCCCGCCGAGGGTCCCCAGCAGCGCGGTCGACGTCCGGATCGACACCCCGTGCGCCAGGTAGAGCAGCACGAACATGAGCGCCGACGCGGTGACCAGCGCGACCGGCAGCGGCGGCCCGCCGGTGAGCAGCGCGGGCACCGTGAACCAGAGCACCCCGCCGACCGACACCACGAGCCCCGCGAGCGCACCCAGCCCGCGCAGCCGCGCCACCGCCAGCACCAGGACGCCCATCACGGCGGCCAGCAGCGCCATCGGCGGCCCGCGCACCAGGTCGACGAACACGTACGGCGCCGCGCCCCCCGCCTGCGGCAGCGTCAGCACCCGGATCCGGTCGCCCGCCTCGATCACGTCGAGGTACTCGGGAGCGACCTGCACGGTGATCGACTCGCCGTCGTCGGTCTCCGCGAGCAGCGCCGGCCCGGTCTCCGCGTCCGCGAGCAGGTCGACGTCGGTGGCGGTCACCTCGACGTACGACGACCCGTCGGGCATGGTCTGCAGCGTCGGCGCGTCCTCGCGCGGCCAGAGCGCCGCGAGCCCGGCGAGGGTCGCCAGCAGCGCGACGCCGAGCAGCACGACGACGACGGCGCGGGCCCGCCGCCCGACGGTGACGTCGGGGGCCGGACCCGCGCCGTGCGCGTGGCCGTGCGTGCCGCCCAGGGGTCAGGCCCCGACGAGCCGCTGCGCGAGGTAGCCGGTCACCTGGTCGAGCGCGACCCGCTCCTGCGTCATGTCGTCGCGGTGCCGGATCGTCACGGCCTGGTCCTCGAGCGTGTCGAAGTCGACCGTGATGCAGAACGGGGTGCCGATCTCGTCCTGGCGGCGGTACCGGCGGCCGATGGCGCCGGCGTCGTCGAAGTCGACGTTCCAGGACTTCCGGAGCTCCGCGGCGAGGTCGCGCGCCTTGGGCGACAGGGCCTCGTTGCGGGACAGCGGCAGCACCGCGGCCTTGACCGGCGCGAGGCGCGGGTCGAGCTTGAGCACGGTGCGCTTGTCGACGCCGCCCTTGGCGTTCGGGGCCTCGTCCTCGGCGTACGACTCGACGAGGAACGCCATGAGCGACCGGGTCAGGCCGGCGGCCGGCTCGATGACGTACGGCACCCACCGCTCGCCGGAGGTCTGGTCGAAGTACGACAGGTCCTGGCCGGAGTGCGTGCTGTGCGTCGACAGGTCGAAGTCGGTGCGGTTCGCGATGCCCTCGAGCTCGCCCCACTCGGAGCCGGAGAAGCCGAACCGGTACTCGATGTCGACGGTGCGCTTGGAGTAGTGCGACAGCTTCTCCGCGGGGTGCTCGTAGTGCCGCAGGTTCTCGCGCGAGATGCCCAGGTCGACGTACCAGTCGGTGCGCTGGTCGATCCAGTACTGGTGCCAGGTCTCGTCGGTGCCGGGCTCGACGAAGAACTCCATCTCCATCTGCTCGAACTCGCGGGTCCGGAAGATGAAGTTGCCGGGGGTGATCTCGTTGCGGAACGACTTGCCGATCTGGCCGATGCCGAACGGCGGCTTCTTGCGGGCCGTGGTGAGCACGTTGGCGAAGTTCACGAAGATGCCCTGCGCGGTCTCGGGCCGCAGGTAGTGCAGGCCGGACTCGTCCTCGACGGGGCCGAGGTAGGTCTTGAGCATCATGTTGAAGTCGCGCGGCTCGGTCCACCGGCCGCGGGTGCCGCAGTTCGGGCAGGCGATCTCGGCGAGGCCGCCCTCGGGCGCGCGGCCCTTCTTCTCCTCGAACTCCTCGATCATCTGGTCCTCGCGGAACCGCTTGTGGCAGTGCAGGCACTCGGTCAGCGGGTCGGTGAACACGCCGACGTGGCCCGAGGCCACCCACACCTGGCGCGGCAGGATCACCGCGGAGTCCAGGCCGACCACGTCGTCGCGCGACTGCACGACGGTCCGCCACCACTGCTTCTTGATGTTCTCCTTGAGCTCGACGCCCAGGGGCCCGTAGTCCCACGCGGAGCGGGAACCGCCGTAGATCTCCCCGCTCTGGAAGACGAAGCCGCGCCGCTTGGCGAGGGAGACGACGGAGTCGAGACGGGAGGGTGCTGCCACGGTGAGTGCTCCTGGTGCCGAGGTCCTGCGCGCCTGGGTGGCGCGGGGGAAGGGATCGTCGGACAGGCTACCGGGCGAGGAGCGCCCGTGACCGGCGGCGCCGCGCCTCGGTACGCGGGCGCCGCCTCCCGGTTTTGACACTCGTTCTCAACAGTCCGATGATGGTCCCATGCCCCGTCGCCGCACCCGTCCCCTCGCCGTGTCCGCGGGGGTCCTCCTCGCCCTGTCCGCCTGCTCCTCCCCCGGCTCGGGCGGCTCCGGCGGCGGCTCCGGCGACGGCATCGCGGTGCTGGCCTCGTTCTACCCGCTGCAGTACGTGGCGCAGCAGGTCGGCGGCGACCTGGTGCAGGTCGACACCCTCACCCCGCCCGGGGCGGAGCCGCACGACCTCGAGCTCTCCCCCGCCCAGGTGGACGCGGTCGGCCGCGCCGACCTCGTCGTCTACCTGTCCGAGTTCCAGGCGTCGGTGGACGACGCGGTCGACGCGAACCCGCCGGCGCACGTCGTGGACGCGGCGCAGGACACCGAGCTGCACGCGGCCGAGCACGCCGAGGACGGGGAGGAGGAGCACGCCGAGGACGACGGCCACGATCACGGCTCCCTCGACCCGCACTTCTGGCTCGACCCCACCCGCCTGCCCGCGGTCGCCGACGACGTCGCCGCGCAGCTCGCCGAGATCGACCCGGACCACGCCGACGAGTTCCAGGCCAACGCCGAGGCGTTCGCGCAGCGGATGGCCGACCTGGACGCGGAGTACGAGACCGGCCTGGCGTCCTGCGAGAGCCGCACGATCGTCACCACCCACGAGGCGTTCTCCTACCTCGCCGAGCGGTACGACCTGGAGCAGGTCGGGATCTCCGGCGTCGACCCCGAGGGCGAGCCGTCGCCGGCGCGCCTGGCCGAGGTCGGGAAGGTCGTGCAGGACGAGGGCGTGTCGACGATCTTCTTCGAGACGCTCGCCAGCCCGAAGGTCGCCGAGACGCTGGCCGACGAGCTGGGCGTCGACACCGCGGTGCTCGACCCGCTGGAGGGCCTGACGGACGACACGCAGGACTACGTCTCGGTCGCCCGGGCGAACCTGGAGACCCTCCGTACGGCACTCTCGTGCTCGTGACCGACACCACCGCGCCCGAGCCCGCGGTCCTCGCCACCGGCGTCGACGTCGTGCTCGGCGGCCACCAGATCCTGCAGGGGGTCGACCTGCGGGTCGAGCGCGGCGAGGTCGTCGCCCTGCTCGGCGCCAACGGCTCCGGCAAGTCGACGCTTGTCCGCGCGCTGCTCGGCATCGCGCCGCGCACGGCGGGCGAGGTCCGGCTGCTCGGCGGCGCGCTCGGCAACGGCGTCCCGTGGGACCGGATCGGCTACGTGCCCCAGCGGCTGCCCGCCGGGGGCGGCGTCCCGGCCACCGCGGTCGAGGTCGTCGTGTCCGGCCTGGTGCACGGTCGCACGCTCCGCCCGCCGCGGGACGCCCGGAAGCGGGCGCTCGCCGCGCTGGAGCAGGTGGGCATGGCCCGGCACGCGCGCCGCTCGGTGCTGCAGATGTCCGGCGGCCAGCAGCAGCGGGTCCTCATCGCCCGCGCCCTGGTCCGCGAGCCCGACCTGCTGGTGCTCGACGAGCCGACCTCCGGGATCGACCTGCCGACCCAGGAGACGTTCGTCGCCACGGTGCGCCGGCTGCACGAGGCGGGCGGCACGGTGCTGGTGATCCTGCACGAGCTCGGCGCGTTCGCCGGGCTCATCGACCGCGCGGTCGCCCTGCGGCACGGCCGGGTCGTCTACGACGGCCCGCCGCCCACCCCGCGCGGCGAGCACGCCGGCCCCGAGCACGAGCACACCCACCCGCACGCCGACCCGCCCCCGCCGGACCCGGGCACCGGGCTGTCCATGGAGGTCCTGCCGTGACGTGGTTCGAGACGCTCGGGGCGATGCTGTCGTCCCCGCTGATGCAGCGCGCGCTGATCGCGGCCGTGCTGGTCGGCGCCGCCGCGCCCGTCGTCGGGACGTTCCTGGTGCAGCGCCGGCTCGCGCTGATGGGCGACGGGCTCGGCCACGTGGCGCTCACCGGCGTCGCGCTCGGCTGGCTGGTCGGCACGTGGGCGGGCCTGGTCCCGCAGGACACGCTCGCCATCCCGGGCGCGGTGGTCGCGGCCCTGATCGGGTCGGTCGCGATCGAGTGGGTGCGCGCCCGCGGCCGCACCTCCGGCGACCTGGCGCTCGCGCTGATGTTCTACGGCGGCATCGCCGGCGGCGTGCTGCTGATCAAGCTCGCCGGTGGCACGAACGCCAACCTGGTGTCCTACCTGTTCGGCTCCATCTCCACCGTGTCCACCGGCGACCTGTGGTGGACCGCCGGCCTCGCGGTCGGCGTGCTGCTGGTCGGGCTCGGCCTGCGGCACGTGCTGTTCGCGGTGAGCCACGACGAGGAGTTCGCCCGCGGGTCGGGCCTGCCGGTGACGGCGCTGAACATGGTCGTCGCCGCGATGTCGGCGCTCACGGTGACGATCGCGATGCGGGTCGTCGGCCTGCTGCTGGTCAGCGCGCTCATGATCGTCCCGGTGGCGGTCGCGCAGCTGGTGGTCGGCTCGTTCTCCCGGGTGATGGCCCTGGCGTCCGGCATCGGGGTCGCCGTCAGCGTCGTCGGGCTCTCGATCACCTACTGGGAGGACATCCCGCCGGGCGCGACGATCGTGCTGCTGGCGATCGGGCTGTACGCGCTCGCCGCGGTGACCCGGCCGCTGCTCACCCGGCGCCGGTCCGGGGACGCGCCGCACCACGACCCGCACCCGGAGCTGCCGGACGACGTGGAGCTGCCGGCGGCCCGCTGACGGCCGCGCGGGTGGGTCAGCCCGGCTGCTGCGCGTCCTGCACCACGCGCGCGACGTGCAGCGCCAGGTACGCCACCTCGTCCGGCGTCAGCGACGCCTGCAGCCGGACCTCGACCAGCCGCGCGAGCCGGTCGGCCGTGCCCACCGCCTCCGGGTAGGTCTGCCGGATCGCGTCGCCGACCGCCGAGTGCCGGGCGTCGTCGAGCTGGCGGCGCTGGTGCACCCGCACGAACAGGTAGCGCAGGTGCGTGACGAACCGGCCGACGCTCACCGAGCCGGCCTCGAGCACGACGCCGTGCGCGCCGGCCACCACGTCGAGGAACTGCTGGATCAGCCCGGTCATCGTGTAGCTGAACGCGAGGTCGCCGGTCGCGAACCCGGCGTTGACCAGGTGGAGCGCCAGGCCGACGGCCTCGGTCGCCGGCAGCGGGGTCGCCACCCGGGCGTTGATCGCGGCGAGCAGCCGCGTGGCCTGCGCGTGCTCGGCCGCGTAGAGGTTGGTCACCTCGGCGAGCAGCGGGTACTCGACCGTCTGCCCCGCCTCGGCCCGCGCCAGCGCGAAGCTGACGTGGTCGGCCATCGCGACGACCAGCGCCGGGCGGGCCGCGACCGCCTGCAGGCCGACCTCGGTCAGCGCGTCGCCCACGAGCTGGACGTGCTCCGGCGGGATGCCCGCGAGCAGGCCCGCCAGGTGGTCCGGGTCCCGGCCCTCGTCGGGGCGGAACACGCGCACGATCCGCTCGGGGTCCGCGCGGTCGCCCGGCTTCGCCTGGAAGCCCAGCCCGCGGCCGGTGAGGATCACCTCGGAGCCGTCCGCGTCGCGCGCGAGGACCAGGTTGTTGTTGAACACGCGGAGGATGTCCACGTCGCTCCTCGCCGGGGTCGGGGTGCGGTGCCCGGGGGCGCCGCGCGCGGGGGCCGCACCGTCCGGCACGGCCCCCGCGGGGGCGGTCAGGGCTCGACGTCGATCACGACGCCGCCCCGGGCGACCGTACCGGCCGGGTGCGGCTCGACGCGCGTGAGCGCGCGGGCGTTGACCACCGTGACGAGCGTCGTGGTGTCGTACCCGGCCTCCCGGACGACCCCGAGGTCGACGGTGACGAGCCGGTCCCCCGCCGCGACGTGCTCGCCCTTGCGGACGGCGACCTCGAAGCCGGTGCCCGCGAGCTTCACCGTGTCGATCCCGACGTGGACGAGGACCTCGACGCCGTCGGCGGTCGTGAGCCCGAAGGCGTGGCCCGTGTCGGCGACCGTGAGCAGCTCGCCGGCGACCGGTGCGACGACCACGCCGTCCGACGGGACGACGCCGACGCCCTCGCCGAGCGCCTTCGAGGCGAACACCGGGTCGTCGACCTCGGCGAGCGGGACGATCTCGCCCGCCACCGGGGACAGCACGGCCGCGGTGGGCGCGACCGGCGCGGACGCCGCGGGGGTGGCGGCCGGCGTGCCGGCGGACGCCGCGGCCGGGGCCGCACCCACCGCCGCCGCCTCCAGCGCGAGGTCGGCCTCGGCCTGGGCCTTGGCGGCCAGGGCCTCGGCGCGCTGCTCCGGCGTGCGGTAGTCGGACACGATGACCAGCACCATCGACACGGCGAACGCCGCGGCGATCGCGATCAGGTAGACCGGGATCGGGCTGAACACCGGGATGGTCAGCAGCGAGGTGAACGCGAACGCGTTGGTGTCCACGCCGCCGAGCACGCCGATGATGATGCCGCCGGTGAGGCAGCCGACGAGCATGCGCGGGTAGATCCGCTTGAACCGCAGGTGGATGCCGTACAGCGAGGGCTCCGAGATGCCGCCGAGCAGGCCCGCGGCGAGCGCGCCGGTGGCGGTCTGCCGCATCTGCACGTCCCGGTCGCGGACCGCGAGCACGAGCACGCCGGCGGTGGCGCCGAAGCAGGCGAAGTTCCACGCGCCCATGGGGCCCTGGATGAAGTCGTAGCCGAGGGTGTTGAGGTTCACCAGCATGAGCGCGTTCAGCGGCCAGTGCAGGCCCAGCGGGACCAGGAACGGGTAGATCAGCGGGATCACGATGGCGAACACGATCGGGGCGTTGCCGTTGAGCCACGCCAGGCCGTCGCCGAGGCCGGAGCCGAGCCAGATGCCGAGCGGGCCGAGCAGGAACGCCGTGACCGGGATCATCACGACCATCGACAGGAACGGCACGAACACCATCTGGATGTTCTCCGGGAACACCCGCTTCAGCCCCCGGTACAGCGGGGCGAGCACCGCGACCATGATCAGCGGCACGAACACCTGGCCGCCGTAGTCGTTCAGCTGCATGGGCAGCCCGAACACGTCCGCGACGCAGGCCGTGGTGCCGAGCGTGGCGTTGGTGGTGCACACCGTGGTCGCCGCGTCGGTGAGCCGCAGGAAGTCCGGCGTCATCACGGCGGCCATGACCGTGGCGCCGAGCCAGGGGTCGACCTGCAGCTTCTTGGCCGCGTTGTACGCGACCATGATCGGCAGGAAGTAGAACACCGCCCGCCACATCGCGTCGACGAACACCCAGGTCGCCGGCTTGTCGGCCGCGCGGAAGTCGACCACGCCGAGCGCGTCCAGCACCGCCGCGAACGCGATGATCAGCGAGGCGCCGAGCAGCACGCCGAGCAGCGGGCGGAACGAGTCGGACAGGTACTCGAAGACCGCGTCCAGCCAGGCGACCTTGCCGCGGGCCTTCGCGCGCGCCGCGGCCTTCACGTCGGCGTCCGACTGCCGGCCGGCGCCCACGCCGGCCATCTCCGGCAGGTGCATGATCTGGGTGAACACCGTCTGCACGGCCCCGCCGACGACCACCTGGTAGCGGTCGCCGGACTGCGGCACGGCGCCCATGACGCCGGGGACGGCCTCCACGGCCTGCTGGTCGACCACCGAGGCGTCCCGGAGCTCGAAGCGGAGCCGGGTGGCGCAGTGGGTCAGGTTGAGGACGTTCTCCGGTCCTCCGACGGCCCGGATGATCTCCTCGGCACTGTCGCGCGTCGTCGCGGACGTCATGTTCGTACTCCTCGTCGAGGCCGTCGGCGTCGGGGCACAAAAAAAGACCTGAGGCGCATCGCTGCGACTCAGGTCTTGCCCCGCGACGACGGCGGGTAACAACCCTGGGTGAACTCAGGTTCGGCGAAGACGCTAGCACGCCCGCCGCGCGGCGCGTCCGGGACCTCGGTCCCGGGGTGGACGGCGGCGGTCCCGGGGGCGGCACTGAGGGTCGCCTCACTCGTAGACTCGGGCGGGTGAGCGACACGGCGGCGGCGTACGGCATGGGCGGCTGGCCGTTCTGGGCCGTGATCGCCGGGCTGTTCGTCGTGGTGATGGCGCGCTCGCACCTGTTCTACTGGGTCGGGCGCGGGGTGACGTCCGGGGCGGCGCGGCTGGCGGACCGGGTGCCCGGCGCCGACGACGACGGCGTCGCCGACGACGCGGGGGCGGCCCGGGACGCGGCCGACCGCCCGGCCGGCCGCGGCGCCGCCGCCCGCGCGCGCGTCCTGCGCCTCATGCGCACCCCCACGGCCCGCCGCGGCCTGGGCCTGGTGCACCGGTTCGGCCCGCTCGCGGTGACGCTCGCCTACCTGACCGTCGGGGTGCAGACCGCCGTGTTCGTCGGCTCCGGCCTGGTCCGGATGCCCTACCCCCGGTTCCTCGCGGCGTCGGTCCCGGGCAGCGTGGCCTGGGCCTTCGTGTGGGGCACCGTCGGCCTGGGCGCGGTCTGGGCGGCGGCCCGGCTCGCGACCGCGTCCCCGTGGGGCCTCGCGGCGGTGCTGCTGGTGCTCGCAGGACTGGCCGCCTGGCTGGTCGTGCGCCGGCGCGTCCGGGCCCGCCGCGCCCCCGGGGCGTCCGGGGACGGGACGACCGCCGGAAGCGCCGCCCCGGCCGACCAGCTGGTCTGACCCGGGACGCCCGCGCGGCGGCGGCCCGCCCGGCGGGTCAGCCGCCGCCCTCCCCCGGGTCGTCCCCGGCCGGCGGCTCGGCCTCGGGCGCGACCCCGGACCCCTCGCCGTCGCCCCTCGCGCCTCCGCCGGCGGGGCCGCGCGAGGGGTGCAGCGTGATCCTCGACCCGGCCTCGGCGCTGCCGATCCGGCTCTGGCTCGCGATGGTCCCGGCCGGCAGGTCGGAGGCCGTGCTGCCGCCGATGACCGCCTCGAACCCGGCCCGCCGCAGCGCCTCCACCGCCGCGTCCCGGTCCAGGCCCACCACCGACGGCACCGACGACGACCGACCCAGCCGGGCCCGGTCGGACACCGGCGTGAACGCGGGGTTCGGCTGCCCGTCCGCGAGCGCCGCGTCCATGAAGCCCTTCCAGGCCACCCCGGCGAGGGTCGCGCCGTACACGTGCTGGTACCGGCGGCCGTTGATCACGACGTTCTGCATCGGGGTGAACGAGTCCGGGTGACCCACCCAGGTGACCGCCGCGAGCCGGGGCGTGTAGCCGACGAACCAGGTCTGCTCGTTGCGGCTGGTGGTGCCGGTCTTGCCCGCCGCGGCGTACCCCGGCGTCCCGAGCGAGCGCCCCGTGCCCTGCCACACGTGCCCGAGGGCGTGGTTCATCGTGGCGGCCACGTCCGAGTCGATCGCCTGCGCGCACCCGGCGTCGGGCACGGGCAGCGCGGCGCCGTCCGCGTCCAGCACCGCGGTGACCGCCACGGGGGTGCAGTGCACGCCGTCCGCCGCGAACGCCGCGTACGCCCCCGCGAGCGCCAGCGGGGAGGTCGCCTCGGAGCCCAGGACGTTCGCGGCGTAGGCTCCGAACGGCTCGCCCTCGCGCCCGTGCGAGGACTGCGTGACGCCCAGGTCGGCGGCGCCCTGCATGATGTCGCAGAGGTCGAGCTGCATGGCCATCGACAGGTACGCGAGGTTCACCGACCGCTGCGTCGCCTGGAGCACCGACATCCGGCCCGCGCCGCCCTCGGAGTTGCGCACCGGCCACGTCTGGCCCGGCAGCCGGGACCCGCAGGCGGTGAACTGGTTCGTGTCGAGCGTGCGGGCCGTGCCGTCGACGGTCATCCCGAGGTGGTGGCCCTGCTCCAGCCACTCCAGCAGCGTGAACGGCTTGAGGGTCGAGCCGGGCGCGAACCCGCCGGACCCGCCGTAGGAGAACGAGGTGCTGTAGTTCACCGACACCGCCGACCCGCCGGCCTCGGCCGTGTTGTCGAAGGTGCGGTTCTGCGCCATCGCCACGACCCGCCCGGTCCCGGGCTCGACGACGACCATCGCCGACCCCACGCCCGAGCGGTCGTCCACCGGCACCCGGGCCTTGACCTGCTCGTCCGCGAGCGCCTGCAGCCGCGGGTCGAGCGTGGTGCTGATGACCAGGCCGCCCCGGTACAGCAGGTCGGCCCGCTCCTCGGGCGTCTCGCCGAACGCGGGGTCGTGCCGGATCACCTGGGTGACGTAGTCGCAGAAGAACCCGGAGCCCGGGATCGCGTCGTCCGCCGCCATGCAGCCGCTGCGCGCCTCGCTGACCCGCAGGGTGTCCGCGATCGGGGTCGCGGCCGCGGCGTCGTGCTCCGCGGCCGTGATGTAGTCCTGGTCCCGCATGAGCATGAGCACGGTGTTGCGGCGCCGCTCGGCGGCGGCGGGCGACCGGGTCGGGTCGAGGGCGCTCGGGCTCCGGGTGATCCCCGCGATCGTCGCGGCCTCCACCAGGTCGAGCTCCGCCGCCGACGTGCTGAAGTACCGCCGGGCGGCCGCCTCCGCGCCGTACACCGCCACCCCGAAGGGCGCGATGTTCAGGTAGCTCTCCAGGATCTCCTCCTTGGTGAGCTCCTGCTCCAGCGCCACCGCCAGCCGCGCCTCCCGGAGCTTGCGGGCGTACCCCTCCGCGCCGTCGGACTCCTGCGCGGCCGCGACGCCCGCGTGGTCGCCGTCGCGGGCCGACCGCTCGATGAGCACGTTCTTCACGTACTGCTGCGTGAGCGTCGACGCGCCCTGCTGGGACCCGGTCAGCTGGTTCTGCACCAGGGCGCGGGCCATGCCGGTGGGATCAACTCCGCCGTGGTCGAAGAACCGCCGGTCCTCGGTCGCCACCACGGCGTGCTGCAGGTGCTCCGAGACCTGGTCGAGCGGCACGACCACCCGGTCCTCCGCGAAGAACTCCGCGATGGGGGTGCCGTCCGCGGCGGTCATGACGGACCGCTGGGACAGGGGGCGGCGCTCCAGGTGCGAGGGCAGGTCCTGGAGCATCTCCTCGCCGAGGCCGGTGGCCGTGCGCGCGGCCGCCGCGACCGGCATCAGCGTCCCGGCGAGCAGCAGCCCGCCGGTGCCCGAGGCGAGCACGAACGCCAGCAGGAGCGCGAGCACCTGCGTCGGGGTCACCCGGACCCGGGACGGCCTGGAGAGACGAGTCATGCCGCGACGCTAGGAAGCGCGGCGGCACCCCGTCCCCGGTCGGGTGGCCGGCGTAGGTGGACCTGCGGGGACCGGCGGGAGGCGTGGTGAAGACGCCGTGCCCACCTACGGACCGGGCTCCCGGGTCAGGCGGTCGCCGGCTTGTCGACCGCGCCGCCGTAGCGGCGGTCCCGGCGCGCGTAGGTCTCGACGGCGCGCCACAGGTGCCGGCGGTCGACGTCGGGCCACGGCTCGTCGAGGAACACCAGCTCGGCGTAGGCGGCCTGCCAGATCATGAAGTTCGACGTGCGCTGCTCCCCCGACGACCGGAGGAACAGGTCGACGTCCGGCAGGTCCGGCTCGTCGAGGTAGCGCTGGATCGTCTTCTCGGACACCTTGTCCGCCTTCAGCCGGCCCGCCGCCACGTCCTGCGCGATCGCCTTCGCGGCGTCGGCGATCTCGGCGCGGCCGCCGTAGTTGACGCACATCGTCAGCGTGCAGGTGGTGTTGCCCGCGGTCAGCCGCTCGGCCTCCTCCAGCTCGGAGATGACCGACCGCCACAGCCGCGGCCGGCGCCCGGCCCACCGGACCCGGACCCCCCAGTCGTTCATCACGTCCCGGCGGCGGCGCAGCACGTCCCGGTTGAAGCCCATGAGGAACCGCACCTCCTCGGGCGACCGGGACCAGTTCTCCGTCGAGAACGCGTACGCGGACACGTGCTGCACGCCGATCTCGATGGCCCCGGCGACGACGTCGAGCAGCGACGCCTCCCCCGCCGCGTGCCCGGCGGTGCGCGGCAGCCCGCGGGCGTTCGCCCACCGGCCGTTGCCGTCCATGACGATCGCGACGTGCTGCGGGACGAGCTCCTTCGGCAGCACGGGCGGGCGGGCCCCGCTCGGGTGCGGGGGCGGCGGAACCGGCATCAGATCCTCTCGACCATCGGCAGCGAGCGCAGCGTGCGCTCGAGGTGGAACTGGGAGTACGCGGACACCAGGCCGTTGCCCTCCTTGCGGTGGCGCTCGGCGGACGCGTCGGCGACCGGCCAGTCGCCGACGAGCAGCGCCGAGAGCAGCTCGAACGTCTCCCGGGCCGGGGCGGTCGCGCCGGGCGGGCGGCAGGACGTGCACACGGCGCCGCCCTGGGCGACGGCGAACGAGTGGTGCGGCCCCGGCCGCCCGCACCGCGCGCAGTCCGTGAACGACGGGGCCCATCCGGCGATCGCGAGCGCGCGCAGCAGGTAGGAGTCCAGCACCAGACCCGGGGCGTGCTCGCCGGCCGCCAGCGACCGCACGGCGCCGACCAGCAGCCAGTACTGCTGCAGCGCGGGCTCGCGCTCGGCCTCGACCAGCCGCTCCGCGGTCTCCAGCATCACCGTGCCGGCGGTGTAGAGGGCGTAGTCCTCGCAGACCGGCCGGCCGTACGCGCCGAGGGTCTCGACCTGGGTGACGACGTCGAGGTTCCGGCCGGTGTTCAGCTGCACGTCGATGTGCATGAACGGCTCGAGCCGGGACCCGAACCGCGAGGTGGTGCGCCGCACGCCCTTGCCGACCGCGCGCACCTTGCCGTGGCTGCGGGTCAGCAGGGTGACGATCCGGTCCGCCTCCCCCAGCTTGTGGGTGCGCAGCACGATCGCCTCGTCGCGGTAGAGGCTCACGCACGTATTGTCCCCCGCGACCGCCCCGGACCGCGCACGTGTTCGCCGACCGCGTGCCGCGCCCCCGCGGGACCTCCCCAGGCCGCGCCCCCGCAGGAGTGGGCCGCGCCCTCCGCGGACAGTGGAAGGTTCTGACGGGCACGCCGTCGGCGTGTCCGTCAGAACCTTCCACTCTCGGCCCGACGCGACCTGACGACCGGGCGGGCCACCCGTCCCGGACGCGGCGACGCCCGGCCCCGCCGCCGCGCGCGGGTGGGCGCGGCGGACGGGACCGGGCGCTGGGGCCGGTCGGGGGTGGCGCCGGCCCCGTCCTGGGGTCCGCGCGGGTCAGCGGGCGGCAGCCGCCTCGCGCTCGGCGCGGTTGACGGCCGAGATGATGGCCTTGAGGGAGGCGGTCGTGATCGAGGAGTCGATCCCCACGCCCCACAGCGTCCGGTCGCCGACGGCGCACTCGACGTACGCGGCGGCCGCGGCGTCGCCGCCGGCGGACAGCGCGTGCTCGGCGTAGTCGAGCACCTGCACCCGGGCGCCGACCTGGTCGAGCGCGGCGACGAACGCCGCGATCGGCCCGTTGCCGGACGCCTCGACGGTGCGGTCCACGCCGTTGTCCACCAGGTCGACCGCGAGCGTGTCCGGGCCCTCCTCGGCGCTGGTGGTCCGGGTGCCGCGGAGCGCGAACCGGCCCCACGCCTCCAGGTCCGACGCGGCGTCGACGGGCAGGTACTCGTCGGTGAAGATCCGCCACAGCGCGTCGGCCGTGACCTCCGAGCCGTGCGCGTCGGTGTACCGCTGCACGACCTGCGAGAACTCGATCTGCAGCCGGCGCGGCAGGTCCAGGTCGCGCTCGGACTTCATCAGGTAGCTGATGCCGCCCTTCCCGGACTGCGAGTTGACCCGGATGATCGCCTCGTACGACCGGCCCACGTCCTTCGGGTCGATCGGCAGGTACGGGACGGCCCAGACGATGTCGTCGACGTCCACGCCCTCGGCCGCCGCCCGGGCCTCCATCGCGTCCAGGCCCTTCTTGATCGCGTCCTGGTGCGAGCCGGAGAACGCGGTGAACACCAGGTCGCCCCCGTACGGGTGCCGCTCGGGGACGGCCATCTGGTTGCAGAACTCGACGACCCGGCGGATGTGGTCGATGCCGCCGCCGACGGAGAAGTCGATCTCGGGGTCGACGCCCTGGCTGAACAGGTTCATGCCCAGGGTGACCAGGCAGACGTTGCCGGTGCGCTCGCCGTTGCCGAACAGGCAGCCCTCGATGCGGTCCGCGCCGGCCAGGTAGCCCAGCTCGGCGGCCGCGACGGCGGTGCCGCGGTCGTTGTGCGGGTGCAGGGACAGCACGACGTGCTCGCGGTACCGCAGGTGCCGGCCCATCCACTCGATGGAGTCCGCGTAGACGTTCGGCGTGGCCATCTCGACCGTGGCCGGCAGGTTGATGATCACGGGCTTGTCGGCCGTCGGCTCGAACACGTCCAGCACGGCGTTGCAGATCCGGACCGCGAACTCCAGCTCGGTGCCGGTGTACGACTCCGGGCTGTACTCGTAGTACACCTCGGTGCCCGGGATGCTCTCCTCGTACTTCTTGCACAGGCGGGCACCGGAGACGGCGATGTCGACGATGCCGTCCTCGTCGCTGCGGAACACCACCTCGCGCTGGAGCACCGACGTGGAGTTGTACAGGTGCACGATGGCCTGCTTCGCCCCGGCGATCGCCTCGTACGTCCGCTCGATCAGGTGCTCGCGCGCCTGGGTCAGCACCTGGATGACGACGTCGTCGGGGATGCGACCCTCCTCGATCAGCATCCGCACGAAGTCGAAGTCGGTCTGCGAGGCGGACGGGAAGCCGACCTCGATCTCCTTGTAGCCCATCTGCACCAGCAGCTCGAACATCGCCAGCTTGCGGGCGGCGTTCATCGGCTCGATCAGCGCCTGGTTGCCGTCGCGCAGGTCGACCGCGCACCAGCGCGGGGCCTTCGTGATCTGCTTCGTCGGCCAGGTGCGGTCCGGCAGCTCGACCCGGATCTGGTCGGCGAACGGGCGGTACTTGTGCACCGGCATGCCGGACGGCTGCTGGGCGGTGCGGGTGTGGTAGCTCATCGGGGGTCCTTCGCTTCGCGGGGTGCTGGGGTCAGCCGGCGCACCGAACACCGCGACGAGGATCCGGCCTTAGAGGGCCTCGTCGCGGCGGCGAAGAAGGAGGCTACGAAGCGTGAGCACGGTTCGACTGTACTCCGCACCACCCGGCGGACCGCAACCGCTCAGCATGCGGACGGCTCAGGTCAGCAGGATCAGCTCGTCGCGGTTCCGCAGCACCAGGTGCCCGCCGACCGCCGTCACCGAGCGCACCCCCTGCTCGATCGGCAGCACCCACTCGAGCCCGCCGTCGGCCAGCCGCCGCGCCTCCATCGTCGGCGTGCCGGTCCCCGACCGCCCCGCCCCCAGCACGAGCGTGCCGTCGGTCAGCGGGGCCCACCACATGAGCACCCGCGACGGCGACTCCCACTCGACGGTGCCCGTGCGCGCGGCCACCACCTGGTAGCCGTCGACGCCGAGCAGCAGCAGGTGCCCCCCGGCCTGGAGCCGCACCGCGCGGTACGTGTCGTGCCGCCACAGCTCGGTGCCGCCCGGGAGCGACCGGGCGCTCAGCGTCCCGCCCTCGTCCATCACGAGCACGTCGGGCGGGTCGCCGTCGGAGGCCGTGACGGCCGGGAACAGCGCGCGCGACGTGAACAGCGCCCGACCGGTGCGGTCCCGCACCACGCCGCCGTCCCCGCTCGACCAGGTCCCGAAGACGTCCCGGGACAGCGACCCGACGACGAACGAGCCGCGCGGCGACGCGGTGAGCTCCTCGCCGTCGGTGGCGTCGAGCACCGTGGCCGACCAGCCCTGCAGCAGCACGAACGCGTCGTTCACCCGCAGCTCGGACCCGCTGACGATCCCCTCGCGCAGCCGCAGCGGGCTGGCACCCCGGTACCACCAGAGCCGGTGTCCGTCGGCGCCCGCGTACCGGCCGACCCGCGCGTGGCCGTCCGCGCCGACCCGCAGCACGACGAGGTCGTCGCCGATCCGCTCCACCGCCGCGAGCCGGCCCGCCACCGTCCACCGGCCGAGCACGTCCCCCGTGGTCGCGTCGAGCGCCGAGACCTGCGCCCACCGCTCGTCGGGCGCCGGGAACGGCACCGTCCCGAGCCCCCCGCCGCCGGGGACCACCGGTGGCTCGACGACGCAGAGGACCACCGGACCCACGTCCGAGCCCGCGTGCGGGCAACCCGTCAGCGGACGGGTGCCCGCCACCGGGCCGAGGTCACGGGTCCAGAGCCGCTCGCCGGAGTCCTCGTCGTAGGCCGCCACCGCGAACCGGCGGTCCCGCACGCCCGACACGACCAGGGCGCCGGACGCGGCCAGCACGTCGGCGGACCGGGCGACCGGGACGCGCCACCGCGCCCACGGCGGGCCGTCCAGCGGGGCGAGCATCCCCGGCGCCACCACCACGGGGGCGTCGGGCGCCGCCGCGCGGCCGACCAGGGCGCCGGCCACGACCAGACCGAGCACGACGACCAGCGCGACCCACCGGCGCCGGTGCGCGGGCCGGGGCGGGCGGGCGGCGGGCGGGTCCTCCGGAGGGGCCGGCGGCAGCCAGGTCCTCGGGCGTCCGGGCGCGCGGGGGCGGTCAGTGACGTCGACCAGCTCGACGTCCTGCATCGTCGCAGCAGACCGAAGCCGGCCCATGCGCCACTGTAGGCCCCGGTGCGCGAGGCGTCAGCGCGAGGTGCCGGACGCGGGGCGTCGAGCGGGAGCCGACCGAGCCCGTGGGGGCGGCCGCGTGCCGCGGGGCGGCCGACCGGTGGGTCCGCCGCTGGGTCCGTCAGTCGGGTCCGCCGGTGGGTCCGCTGGTGGGTCCGCCGGTGGCAGCGGCGGCGGGTGACCACGGCGCTCGGTCCGGGGTCGTGTCAGTGGTGGCCGGTAGCGTTCTCGCATGGCTGACCTGCAGGAACACCCCGGAGGCGACGTGGTCGCCGGCCCGGTGCTGCCGGTCTACGCCGCCGACGGGACGTGCCTGACCGACTACGGCCCGGACCCGGTGGTGGCGTTCGGCGGGTCGCCCAGGACGGGCGAGCAACGGCAGGTCGAGGCGATCGCCGCGTGCCCGCCGGGGCCGGTGCTGGATGCCTGGTTGCGGGGGCTCGACCTGACGGTGCTGGCCCCGGCGATCCTCGTGGAGGTGGTCGCGGCGCGGGCGCGGATGGAGGCCCACCAGCACGCCGCGATGCTCGACGCCGTCGCCGAACTCGCGAACCGGCCCGAGATGAGCCCCCAGTGGTCACCCCTCGCTGGTGCCCCGCCGACGCAGGGGTGCGTGGCCGGTGATGAGTTGGCGATGCGGTTGGGCTGGTCGCTGATGACGGCGAACAAGGCGGTGCACCGGGCACTGACCCTCGACGGGATGCTCGCCGCCACCCGCCAGGCGCTGGAGGTCGGGCACATCGACGCCGGCAAGGCCGAGGTCCTGGCGAGCGGGCTGATCGACCTGCCCTACGAGGCCGCGCACGCCGTGGAGGACGCGGTCCTGCCCGACGCCGCCCAGTGCTCCCGCCGGCAGCTCGAGCAACGCGTCGCCCGCGAGGTCCGGATCGCCGACCCCCAAGGGGAGGCCGGCCGCAACACCCGCGCCCGGTACACCCGCCGCGTCACCCGGCCCCGGCGACGCCCGCACGGAATGGCCGCGATGTGGGTGGTCCTGGCCGCCGAGGACGCCACCCGGGTCGACGGGGTCCTGCACCACACCGCCCGCACCGCCAAAGCCCTGGGCGACCCCCGCACCCTGGACCAGCTCCGCGCCGACGGACTCCGCGACCTCGTCGTGGGCGACGTCCCCGAGTCCGACGGGCCGGCGTTCGAGGTCCACCTCGACCCACCCCCACCGGTCCCCACCCAGCGCCGGGCGTCGCGCCGCTGGCCGGAGACCACCACCCGCGG
>NZ_JAKRMS010000002.1 GCF_022346185.1 Cellulomonas sp. ACRRI
ACCCGGCACGCCCCGCCGGGCCCACCCCGAGAGGCACACCCCCATGAAGCGCAGACTCACCGCCTGGATCGCCGCGATCGCCGCCACCGCGTCGCTCGCCGCCTGCGGCTCCGGCGGCGGCGAGGCGTCCTCCGGCGCGACCGCGACCGCCGACGCGGACAACCGCGTCACGGTGCGGGTCGGCGTCACGGACAAGGCCCAGGAGTACTGGACGACGTTCACCGACCTCGCGGCGGACGAGGGCATCGACGTCGAGCTGGTGAACTTCACCGACTACACGCAGCCGAACCCGATCCTCAGCTCGGGCGACCTGGAGCTCAACCAGTTCCAGCACCTGCTGTACCTGGCGAACTACAACGTGAACTCCGACGACGACCTGCAGCCGATCGGCTCGACCGCGATCTACCAGCTCGGCCTCTACACGACCAAGGGCTACGCCTCACCGGAGGACATCCCCGAGGGTGCCGAGATCGCCATCCCGAACGACGTGGTGAACCAGGCCCGCGCGCTGCTCGTCCTGCAGTCGGCCGGCCTGATCTCGCTGGTCGACGGCGGCAACGCGTTCTCCACGCCGGCCGAGGTCGACGAGGCCGCGTCGAAGGTGAAGGTCGTCCCGGTCGACGCCAACCAGACGGCGGTCCAGCTGCAGAGCCTGGACGGCGCGATCATCAACAACAACTTCGCGACGGACGCGGGCATCGACCCGACCACCGCGATCTACTCCGACCTCGAGGACACCGACACCGCGCGTCCGTACCTCAACCTGTGGGTCGCCCGGGCCGAGGACGCGGACAACCCGGTGTACCAGCAGCTCATCGACATCTACCACTCCCCGGAGGTCACCGACCAGCTCGTGGAGGAGAACGGCGGCACCGCCGTGGTCGAGGAGGTGCCGGCGGAGGAGCTGCAGTCCGACCTCGCCGACCTCGAGGACCTGGTCCGCGAGAACGCCTGAGCACCGCGCCCGACCGACGGCGCCGGCCCCGCGACGGGGTCGGCGCCGTCGGCGCGCCGGACCCGCGGCCGCTGTTCGGTGGCGGGACCGCGGACCCGGTGGCACCGTGATCGCGCGGCACCCGGGTGCCGTGAGATCCGTGGACGCGGCGCTCCCGGCGGGTGCTAGGGTCGCCCGCGTCCGCCCCACCCAGGGACAGGAGTCGAGCACGTGAGCACCCACGCCGCTTCCGAGCGCCGCGCGCAGCAGATGCGCGCCATGGCCGGGGCGCCCTGCGGGCTCATGTGCTGTCGTCAGCGAATGTGCTGACGCTGCGGCACCTCCGCAGCACGGCCCTCCCGCGGCGGACGTCCCGCCCGGCCCGACGCTCCTGAGCGAGCCGGACGGCCCGACCGGACACCCTGTCACGACCCGCACGCCCGACGGCCGCGCCGTCCGGCAGGGGGCCGGCCGCCGGTCGGCCGCACGACGGCACCGCGGCCACGCCGCACGCCACCGCCCCGCGGGCCCGGCCACCGGCCCGCACGGGGCCCGCGCCGCGAGCCGGGCCCCCGCTCAGATCCACCGGAAGGCAGCACCACCATGAAGCGCAGACTGACCGCCGTCCTCGCCGCCCTCGCCGTGGGCGCCCTGGCCGCCTGCTCCGGCGGCGAGCCCGCGGCCGCACCGACCACGGCCGACCCGGACAACCCGGTGACCGTCCGCGTCGGCGTGACGGACAAGTCGAAGGCGTACTGGACCACCTTCACGGACCTGGCGGCCGAGGAGGGCATCGACGTCGAGCTGGTGAACTTCACCGACTACCAGCAGCCGAACACCGTGCTCAGCGAGGGCCAGCTGGAGCTCAACCAGTTCCAGCACCTGCTGTTCCTCGCCAACTACAACGTCAGCGCGGACGACGACCTCGCGCCCATCGGGGCGACGGTCATCTACCAGCTCGGCCTCTACACGACCAAGGGCTACGCGTCGCCGGACGAGATCCCGGACGGCGGCGAGGTCGCCATCCCGAACGACCCGACCAACCAGGCGCGCGCGCTGCTGGTGCTGCAGTCGGCCGGCCTCATCTCGCTGAAGGACGGCGGCAACGCGCTGTCGACCCCCGCCGAGATCGACCAGGCGGCGTCCCGCGTGAAGGTCGTGCCCGTCGACGCCAACCAGACCGCGATCCAGCTGCAGGACCTGGACGCCGCGGTCGTGAACAACAACTTCGCGGCCGACGCGGGCATCGACCCGACGACGGCGATCTACTCCGACCTGGAGGACACGGACACGGCGCGCCCGTACGTGAACATCTGGGTCGCCCGGGCCGAGGACGCCGACAACCCGGTGTACGCGGACCTCATCGAGATCTACCACCGCGACGAGGTCATCGGCCAGCTCCTGGAGGAGAACCAGGGCACCGCGGTCGAGCAGGACCTGACCCCGGAGGAGCTGCAGGCCAGCCTGACGGAGCTCGAGGACCAGGTCCGCGCCGCCGGCTGATCCACCCGCGCCGGGCGGCCCGCGGGTCGCCCGGCGCACGACCGCCCGCCGGCGCGACGCCGGCACCCGCCACCCGCACCCGCGGGCGACCCCCACCCCAGGACGGTGACCCGATGACCGCGATGGTCTCCCTGCGTGACGTGACGAAGGTGTTCGACGGGGCCTCAGGTCCCGTCCGCGCCGTCGACGGCGTCACGCTCGACGTCGAGCGCGGCGACGTGTTCGGCGTGATCGGCTACTCCGGCGCCGGCAAGAGCACGCTGGTCCGGCTGATCAACGCGCTCGAGACGCCGACCTCCGGGCAGGTGGTGGTCGACGGCACCGAGCTCACCGGCCTCTCCGAGCGCGGCCTGCGCCCCGCCCGTGCCGGGATCGGCTTCATCTTCCAGCAGTTCAACCTGCTGAAGTCCCGCACGGTCGCCGCGAACGTGGCGTACCCGCTGCGAGTCGCGAAGTGGCCGAAGGCCAAGCGCGAGGCCCGCGTCGCCGAGCTGCTCGAGTTCGTCGGCCTGTCGGACAAGGCCAAGCAGTACCCGGACCAGCTGTCCGGCGGGCAGAAGCAGCGCGTCGGCATCGCCCGCGCGCTCGCGACGTCGCCGGCCCTGCTGCTCGCCGACGAGGCCACCAGCGCCCTCGACCCCGAGACGACCAAGGACGTGCTCGACCTGCTCCGCCGGGTCAACCGCGAGCTCGGCGTGACCATCGTGGTCATCACGCACGAGATGTCGGTCGTGTCCTACCTGTGCAACAAGGTCGCGGTCATGGAGCACGGCAAGGTGGTCGAGGAGGGCGACGTCTACCGCGTGTTCGCGGAGCCGGCGCAGCCGATCACGCGCCGGTTCATCGGCGCCGCGCTGCACGACCGCCCGCGGCCCGACGTGGTCGCCCGGCTGCGCGAGCGGCACGCGGGCCGGATCGTCACGATCGCCATCCGGGAGAGCGAGGCGACCGCCGGCATCATCGTCACCGAGCGGCTGCGCGCCCACGGGATCGACGGGCACGTGGTGTTCGGCGGCATCACCGAGGTGAACTCCCGCCCGCTCGGCTCCCTGACCTTCGCGCTGGAGGGCCCGGACGCCGCGGTCGACGCGTTCCTCGCGGACCTGCGCGCGCACACCGAGGTGATCGAGCACGCCCCCGACGGCGACCATGCCGGCCCCGCGAGCAAGGAGGTGGGCGCGTGAACTCCAACGGCGTCTCCCTGTGGCCCGAGCTCTGGCAGGCGCTCGGCGAGACCCTGCAGATGGCGATCGCCGCCCTGGCGATCGGCGGCCTCGCCGGCCTGCTCGTCGGCATCGCGCTCTACGTGACCCGCGCGGGCAACATCCTGGCCAACCGGCCGGTGTTCGTCGTGCTCAACGTGCTGGTCAACATCATCCGGCCGATCCCGTTCATCATCTTCATCACCGCGATCCGGCCGCTGACCCAGGCGCTCACCGGCGCCTCCTACGGCGTCGAGGCCGCGATCCCGGCGCTGGCGATCATGGCGACGTTCGCGACCTCCCGGATCGTCGAGCAGAACCTCGTCGCGCTCGACCCGGGCGTCGTCGAGGCGGCGCGCGCCATGGGCGCGGGGCCGCTGCGGATCATCGCGACCGTGATCGTGCCCGAGACGCTCGGCCCGCTCATCCTGGGCTTCACGTTCCTGTTCGTGGGCATCGTCGACATGACGGCGGTCGCGGGCGCGATCGGCGCCGGCGGCCTCGGCGACTTCGCGATCGTCTACGGGTACCAGCGGTTCAACGACGTGGTCACGTGGACCGCCGTCGCGGTGATCGTGGTGATGGTCCAGCTCGCCCAGTTCCTGGGCAACTTCCTGGCCCGCAAGGTCCTGCGCCGCTGACGCGCCTCGCCGGCCGCCGGCGCGCCCGCCGCCGGCGCGCCCGCCGCCTCGCGCCGAGATAGGACCCGCCCGGCGAGATAGGACCGTCCACGGCCCTATCTCGACCGAGCGGTCCTATCTCGGCGACCGCGTGACGGCCGGCGCTAGAGCTTCTTGCCCGGGTTGAGGATGTGGCGCGGGTCCAGGACCTGCTTGATGCCGCGCTGGATCGACAGGACGCGCTCGCCGAGCTCGCCCGGCAGGGCGCCGCGCTTCTCGGTGCCGATGCCGTGCTCGCCCGTGACCGTGCCGCCGAGCTCCACCGCCAGGCCGAGGATCCGCGCGTGCGCCTCCGCCGCCGCGGCGACCTGCGCCGGGTCGGCCGGGTCGAAGGCGATCACCGGGTGCAGGTTGCCGTCGCCGACGTGCCCGCCGGTCCCGATCGGCAGCCCGACCTGCGCGGAGATGTCGCCCAGCCGCTCCAGGAGCTGGGGCAGCCGGGTGCGCGGCACCGCGACGTCCTCGTTGATGCTGCCGCCGCGGACCGCCCGCATCGCCGGGTTGAACGCCCGCCGGGCGCGCAGCAGCGCGTGCAGCCGCTGCTCGTCGTGTGCGACGTCGACCGTCAGGGCGCCGTGCTCCCGCGCGATCGCCTCGTAGGCCGCGACGTCCTCGACGCCGCCGACCGCCTCGTCCGTGATCGCCAGCAGCATCGCCTCCGCGCCCGCGGGCAGCCCGGCGTCCGGGTCGTACGCCACGAGCGACGCCAGCACCACGCCGTCGAGCAGCTCCAGCGTCGACGGGCGGTGCGGGCTCGCGATGATCGCGTTCGCCGCCTCCAGCGCGTCGGCGACGGTCGCGAACGTCGCGCACACACCGCGGTCCGGCCCCGGCGCCGGCAGCAGGCCCAGGGTCGCCTCGGTGACGACCGCGAGCGTGCCCTCCGAGCCGACGACCAGGCCCGTGAGGTCGAGCCCGGCCACGGCCTTGACGGTCTCGGGCGACGTCCGGACGACTTCCCCATCGGCCAGCACGACCTCGAGCGAGCGCACGAAGTCCCGGGTCACCCCGTACTTCACGCAGCGCATCCCGCCGGCGTTGGTCGCGATGTTCCCGCCGATGGTGCTCTGCGCGTACGACGCCGGGTCCGGCGGGTAGAACAGCCCGCGCGCGGCGACGGCGTCGACCAGGTCCTTCGTGACCACGCCCGGCTGGACGACGGCGACCTGGTCCACGGGGTCGATGCGCCGGATCTCCGTCATGCGGGCCGTCGACAGCAGGATCGCGCCCGGCACGGCGTTGGCGCCGCCCGCGAGCCCGCTGAGAGCGCCCTGCGGCACCACCGGGACGCCGTGCGCGTGCGCGGCGCGGAGCACGGCGGACACCTCGGCGGTGGTCGACGGCAGCACCAGCGCGACGGGGTCGCCGGTCGGCGGGGTCGCGGAGCCGTCCTGGGCCCGGCCGCGCAGCACCGCGGCGTCCGTGACCACCGCGTCGGCGGGCAGCGCGGCGCGCAGGTCGGCCAGCACGGCCGCGAGCGCGGCGTCGTCCGGCGTGGGGGCGACGACGGCCGGCGCCCCGGGTGCGGCCGGGTCGACGGGCGTGCGGGTCTCGGTCACGGCAGCCTCACGTGGTCGGGGGTGAGCTCGGCCGGCGACCGCACGCCGAGCAGGCGCAGCGTCCGGGCGATCTCGGTGGTCAGGATCGTGCCGACGCGGTCGACGCCGCGCTCGCCGCCGGCCATCAGGCCGTACAGGTACGCGCGGCCCAGCATCACCGCCCGCGCGCCGAGCGCCACCGCCGCCACGACGTCGGCGCCGTTCGAGAACCCGGTGTCGACGTACACCTCGGCCCGGTCCCCGACCGCCTGCACCGTGTCCGGCACCAGGGTCAGCGGCACCGGCGCCCGGTCGAGCTGCCGCCCGCCGTGGTTCGACAGCACGACGGCGTCCGCGCCCGCCCCGACCACGCGCTCGGCGTCGGCGACGGTCTGCACGCCCTTGACGACCAGCGGGCCGTCCCAGTGCTCGCGCACCCACGCGAGGTCGGCGAGCTCGACCGTCGGGTCGAACATGTGCGCCGCGAGCTCCTCGATCGTGCCCCGCCAGGAGTCCAGCGTCGCGAACCGCAGCGGCTCGGTGGTGAGGAAGTTCAGCCACCACGACGGGTGCAGCGCGCCGTCGACGACGGTCTTCACCGAGAGGGCGGGCGGGATGCTGAAGCCGTTCCGGTTGTCCCGCAGCCGGGCCCCGCCCACCGGGACGTCGACCGTGATCACCAGGGCCTCGTAGCCGGCGGCCTTCGCGCGCGCCATCAGCTCGGTCGACGCGCCGCGGTCCTTCCACACGTACAGGCCGAACCAGTTCCGGCCGTCCGGCGCGGCGGCGGCCAGGTCTTCGATCGACGTCGTGCCCATCGTCGACAGCGTGTACGGCACCCCGGTGCGCGCCGCCGACCGGGCGACTGCCCGCTCGCCCTCGTGCTGCATCATCCGCGTGAAGCCGGTCGGGGCGTACAGGAACGGGGCCGCCGCGCGCCGGCCGAGGACCGTCGTCGACAGGTCGACCTCGCCGACGTCCCGCAGCACCGACGGCCGGAACTCGACGTCCCGGAGCGTCCGGCGGGCCCGGCGCAGCGACACCTCGGCCTCGGCGGCGCCGTCCACGTAGTCGAACACCGACCGCGGGGTGCGCGCCCGGGCGATCGTCCGCAGGTCCCGCACCGTGTACGCCCGGGACAGCCGGCGGGCCACCGGGTCCAGCTCGACCGGACGCATCCGCAGCAGGGGCCTGAGCTCGGACCAGGTCTGCAGCCGTCGCCGCACGTGTCGCCTCCTCGCCGGTGGGCCCGGCGGCTCCGGGCCCCGCCCGGGCACGGTAGCCCCGCGGGACCGGGTCGGGCGGCGGTGTCTCAGCCGGCGACGGGGCCGGTCAGCCCTTCGGGCCGCGCCCGACCGCGTTCTGGTGCGCCTGCTCGTTCGCGTGCGCGGCCGGGCCGGGGTCCGTGCCGCCCCGCGGGACGGGTGCCGGGTCGGTGACGGCCGGGTCGGTGACGGCCGGGTCAGTGACGGCCGGGTCGGTGACGGCCGGGTCCGTGACGGCGACGGGGAGGGCGTCGGCGACGGGGAGGGCGTCGGACGCGTCCGGCGCCGCGTCGGGCGCCGGGGAGCCGTGGTCGACCGTGCCGCCGGCGTCCGGCGTCACCGCGACGGCGTCGGTGACGGACTCCGCGGCGCCGCCGGTGGCCGCCTGCTCCACCGGCGAGGGCGGGGCGTCGTCGTCCGCCGGCGCGATCTCCTCCGTCGCGACCGAGCCCGGTTGCTGGGCCGTCGTGCCCGGCGCCGTCGGGTCGGAGGCCGGCGCGTTTGGCGCCAGCGCACCCGCCCCGAGCACCACCGCCGCCGCGCCGAGCAGCGCGGTCCCGGCCACCACGCCCCCGACCCGGCGCCGGCGCGCCGGGGCGAGTGCATCCTCCGGCTCCGCGCGCAGGCCCAGCAGCCGGGGGTCGACACCGAGCGTGGGCGCATCCAGCGCGGGGTCGAGCGGTCCGTCCGGCAGCGGCCCGCTCGGGTGCTCCTCGAGCGCCCCGGACTCGGCCGGCCCGGCCGCGCCGGGCAGCTGCACGGTGCCCAGCGGGACGGCCGCGGCCCCGATGTCCCCCGCCACCGGCCCGACCCCGAGCGCCCCGGGCCGCAGCAGCGCGCGGAGCTCCTCCGCCGCGGCCGTCGCCGTGAGCCGGTCCAGCGGGTCGAGCGCGGTCATCGACCCGATCAGCTCCGCCCACCGGGGGCCGAACCGCTCGGGCAGCGGCACCGGCCGGTGCAGCCGGGCGACCGCCGAGGTCAGCGCGTCCCCGGGGAACGCCCGCTCGGCGGTGAGGCACTCGACCAGCACCAGCCCCAGCGCGTAGACGTCCGAGGCGGACGTGAGCCGCCCGCCGGTCGCCTGCTCGGGACTGAGGTAGGAGGGCGTGCCCAGCAGCTCCTGGGTGGCGGTGGCCGTCTCGTCGGCGCGCACGCGGGCGATGCCGAAGTCCGTCAGCTTCGTCCACGACGCGCTCGCCCCGGGGCGGCCCGCCGGGGGGAGCAGGATGTTCGCGGGCTTCACGTCGCGGTGCACGACGCCCTCGTCGTGGATGTAGGCCAACGCCTCGGCGACGTGCACGCCCACGAGGGCGGCGTCGTCCGCGGACAGCGGTCCCTCCGCCAGCCGGGCGGCCAGCGACGGGCCGCGCACCAGCTCCATGACGAGGAAGTCCTGCACCTCCCCGCCGGGCAGCTCGGTGGTGCCGGCGTCGAGCATCATCACGAGGCCGGGGTGCGCGAGCCGGGCGAGCAGCCGCATCTCGGTGCCGTGCCGCTCGTCCTCGTCGTGCCCCGCCGCCGCGGGGTGGAACACCTTCACCGCGACGTCGCGGGCGAGCACCCGGTCGTGCGCGAGGTAGACCTCCGCCATGCCACCGCGGCCCAGGCGCTCGCCGACCGTGTACCGGCCGCCCAGCACCGTGCCCGCGGGCAGTGCGTGGTCCCGGGGCCGCAGCCCCGAACCGGGCGCGACGCCGAGGGCAGGCGCGGTCGCCTGCTCGAGATGGTCTCCCACCGGTGAACCTCCCCGACGTGAGGTACCAGGATCACCGGAGACCCTCGCATCCGCGCGTCGAGACGGGCGCCGTCACCTGCACGGGGGACGCCGCCCGGCGGTCCGCACTCCGCCCGCCGAGGGCCTCAGTCCGGCCTGACCTGCGTCTCCGCCAGGACAGAACGCAGCAGCGGCCGGCTCGTCTCGGTGGCGCCCAGCACCAGCAGGCACCCCGCCGTGAGGCACGTCACGAGCAGCAGCAGCCCGCTCGGGTCGGTCAGCCCCGCGACGCCGAACACCGGCGACATCATCACCACCGCCGTCGCCGCCGACCCCACGGCCACGAGCAGCATGGGCACCAGCACCTCCCGCCGGCGCACGGAGTCCAGCAGGGCCACCGGCGTCCCCGCGAGGACCTGCAGGGCGTACTCCCGCCGCCGGTCGAGCACCGTCGCCGCCTGGGTGATGCCCGCCGACGCGGCCGCGACCAGGAACGTGATCGTCAGCGTCAGCAGCGCACCGCGCATCAGGTCGCCGGTGAACGTCCGCATCTCGGCGACCTCGGCCGCGGACGCGCCGTCGCCGGCCGTCCCGGAGGCCAGCAGCGGCACCACCGCGAGCGCCCCGGCCACGAAGCCCGCCAGCCCGAGCCCGCCGACGACCCGCCAGGTCGCCCGCGGGTCGTCGACGAGCCGGCGCGCGGCCAGCAGCTGCGCGGGTGTCCTCGCCCGCCGCACCCGCAGCCGCCCGACGACACCCAGCGCCCACGGCCCGATCAGGTTGAGCGCCGCGAACCCGAGCGCCAGCGACCCGATCGCGAACGCCACCGCGAACGCGCCGAGCTGACCCAGCACGAGCGTCACGACCATGAACAGGCCCATCGCCGCCAGCGCCAGCACCGCCCGCACGGCGCGCATCCTCGGGGGCGTCTGCCGCCGGGCGACCCCGAGCGGCGACACCACGACCCGCCGCAACGAGACGACGCCGCTCACGACCGCCAGCACCGGCACCACGACGCAGGCGGCGGCGAGGACCGGCCAGCCCACCCACAGCTCCGCGGCGGAGAAAGTCGACCCCTGGAACGGCACGCGGGTCCACACGGGGAGCAGCGCGACGTAGCCGGCCACGCCCGCGACCGCGCCCACCAGCCCCTGCCACGCGGTCTCGACCACCGTCAGCGCCACCACCTCACGGGGGGTCACGCCGAGCAGCCGCAGCGTCGCCAGCCGCGCGTCGCGACGCGCCACCCCGAGCCGCGCCGCCGACCCGCCCAGCGTCAGCAGCGGCACCACGAGCAGCACGACGGCCGTCCAGGCGAACACCACGTAGCTGTCGCCGTTCGCGCGCTGGTAGGCGTCCGCGGGGTCGGCGGCGCGGCCGGCGAAGCCCAGGAGCCCGCCGATCACGGACAGCGTCAGCGCGGTCATCACCGCGAACGCCGCCACCGCGAGCACGGTCGTCAGACGGCCGTCCCGGCCGCCGGCGCGCCGCAACCGCGGCGCCAGGGCGAGCACGGCGCTCACCGGACGCCGCCCTGCGGGACGCGGCGCTCGTCCGCCACCACGCGGCCGTCGCGGACCTCGACACGCCGCCCGCACCACGCCGCGACGCCGGCGTCGTGCGTCACCACGACCAGGGACGCGCCGGCCAGCCGCGTCGTCTCGGTCAGCACGCGCATGACCTCCTGGCCGGTGGCCTGGTCGAGCGCACCCGTGGGTTCGTCCGCGAACACCACCTCCGGCCCGGTGATCAGCGCCCGCGCCACCGCGACACGCTGCGCCTGGCCCCCGGACAGCTCCCCCGGGCGCCGGCCCTCCATGCCCGCGAGCCCCAGGGACGCGAGCCACCGGCCCGCGAGCTCGGTGGCCTCCCGGCGGGACGTCCCGAGCAGCATCGGGGCGAGCGCCACGTTCTCGATCGCCGGCAGCTCCGCCAGCAGCTGGCCGAACTGGAACACGAACCCGTACTGCCGCCGACGCACCAGCGAGCGCTCCCGCTCGTCGAGATCGTGCAGCCCACGGCCGGACAGCGCCACGGTGCCGGAGTCGGGGACCAGGATGCCGGCGAGGCAGTGCAGCAGCGTCGACTTGCCCGAGCCGGACGGTCCCATGACGGCGACCGACTCGCCCGGTGCGACGTCCAGGTCCACGCCGGCGAGGGCCGTCGTCGCACCGAACCGCTTCACGAGGCCGCGGGCGGAGAGCCGGGGGCCAGGGGTGATCGTGCTCATGCCGCCAGCCTCCCGCCGGGCCGCGAGCCGCCGCGTCGGACCGGGGTCGCGTCCTGGCGGGGCCGCGGCTGCGACCGGGGGCGGAGAGCGGGGGGCGTGTCCGACCGGGGGCGGACGACCTCCGGGCGACCCGCCGGGGCGGCGTCGCCCGGGTCCGGACGTGCAAGGACCCCCCGCACACCCGCCAGAGCTCACCTGCCCTTGCTGCCTTCCGGCCCTGGGGGGGTTCAGCGAGATGACGCCGCACGAGGGGTCTGCCCCCAGCCTAACGCAGACGGGAGCCCTCCCGGGCCCTGCCGCAGCCGACCTGGTGCTGGTGCAGGGGGTGCCGGCGCCCCTGTCCCCGGGCGTCCGGGGGCCGCGCTCGACGTCGCGCGGGCCCAGGGGCGGAGCCGGTTACCGAGCACCGCCTCGGCTCGGGTACCCTCTACGGGCCGGGAGGATTCGCCTAGTGGCCTATGGCGCACGCTTGGAAAGCGTGTTGGGTTTACGCCCTCGGGGGTTCGAATCCCCCATCCTCCGCAGGTCGAAGGGGCCCGTCACCGCGTTCACGCAGGTGGCGGGCCCTTCGTCATCGGGCGGTCAGGCAGGGCGACGTGCGTCGCGCCTCTGCCATCGCGCCTTCCACCGGTTCGTTGCGGCTCCGAAATGGTCTTCCAGCAACGTCGGGTCCGGTCGCACCACCTCGGTGATCGCCATCGGCTGGGCGTCGAGCGCTCGCAGCGCCGGGTACTCGTCGAGGAGCGCCGGCGCGACCCGCGACGTCCACGTCGTCGGGTCGAAGGTCAGGAGCAGGCGGTCGAACATGCGGTGAATGTCGGAACGGAGGAGCAAGCCCCCGCCGGGGTCGTGGACGGCGCGGTCGGCGTAGCTGTACAGGTGCGCCGCGTCCAGCACATCCTCCGGCTGGGCTCCGGTCACTGCACAGGTCGACCCGTAGCGACCGAGCAGGCTCTCGCGGAACCTCTGCTGCCCGCGACGGACCCGGACGATGGCCTCGACGTGCCCCTCGGGGATGGCCCCGGCGGCCGTCACGAGGTGGAGACCGAGCATCCCCACGACCCCGGAGACCTCGAGCAGCAGGGCTTCCGCTCTCGCTGGATCAAGCCGGCGAATCGCGTTCTGCTGGTCCTTGCCCGCGTACACGGTGTCCAAGTCGCGCAGGCGCGCGGGCGTCTCGAACTGGTACCACCCGGAACGGTACGACGCCGTGTAGACGACGACGTCCATCGGCTCGTCCAGCGGGACATCGAACGTGCTCCGACAGCGCCGACACCGGTAGGCAGGCGAGACCCTCACCCGCGGGGCGACGGATGCGAAGCGACACACCGGACAGCGCCGCATCATCTTGGACCCGTCCCGGCTGGTGACGTCCTCGACCACGCCGTACCCGTGGACGAGCTGCGCGTCCCGGATCAGCAGGACGTCGCCGGCCTTGATGCCCTTGTGGTTGACGACGTTCGAGTCGTACTCGTACTGCACACCGAGGACGTCACCGTAGAGCGCCGTCGATTCCTCGAGCGTGCCCGCTGAGAAGCAGCTCCAGTACTGCCGCGTCATCGACGCGCCGACGCCGTGCGGACCACCATGCGTGGAGCTCACCAGATCACTGAGCTCGCCGGCAACCGCCTCACCCGGTCGGCCCGGCGTCCCGCCTCACTCCGTCCCGTCGGTGTCCGTCGTCCCCTCGTACAGCCCGATCTCGTTCCCCTCGGTGTCCACGAACGCCGCCCACCAGCTCGTCGGGCTGATCTCCGACTTCGGCCGGACCACCCGCCCGCCGAGCTCGGTCACCTGGCGCAGGGTGTCGTCGATGGAGTCGACCTCGACGTACGAGCGCGGCCGGTCGAAGCCCTCGTCCCGCGGGGCGAGCCCGCCGCCGCTGATCTTGTTGGGGGCCTGCCACATCGGGTAGCCCTCGTAGCCCGGGTACTCCTGGATCTGCCAGCCGAACAGCGCGCCGTAGAAGCCCTTGGCCCGGTCGACGTCGTCGACCGGGATGTCGATGTGCGTGATGTCGCCGTGTGCCATGCCGCACCCCCGTGACCGGCGACCCCGCGCCTGTGCGGGATCGGCTCGGGCCAGCGTACGACCGCCCCCCGACACGCCGGCCGGGCGGCCGGGGTCAGCCCTTCTTGCGCGGTGCCGCCCCGATCGAGCGGAGGCGCCGCGCGGCCACGGCGAGCTGGACGTCGCGGTACTGCGCGGCCCGGTGCATCTGCCCGCGCAGGTCGCTGCCCGAGGGCCGGTGCCGCAGGTCGCACGGGACCTCCACGGCCACGAACCCCTTGCGGAGCAGGTCGATCGTCATGCCGGTCTCGACGCCCCAGCCGCGGGCGAGCGGCGTCGCCGCCTCGAAGGCCTCGCGGGTGAGGCAGCGCATGCCGGACAGCGGCTGCGTCGGGGTCCAGCCCGTGAGCGCCTGGATGGCCCGGCGGGCGGCGCCGACGACGATGCCGCGGCCGCCCGCGCCGGGCTGCGGGGGCAGCAGCGCGATCGACACGTCGGCGGTGCCCTCCAGGACCGGCGGGACGAGCGGGGCGGTGTTGACGGCGGTGTCGCCGAGGTCGCCGTCGATGAAGAGCAGCAGCCGCGGCGGGCGGTCCGGGGCGTCGCGCATGGCGACGACCGCGGCGCCGGTCTCCATCGCGGCGGCCTTGCCCCGGTTGTGGGAGTGCCGGACCACGACGGCGCCGGCCTCGCGGGCGACGTGCTGGGTGTTGTCCTCCGAGCCGTCGTCGACGACGAGGACCAGGTCGACGTGCGGGATCGCCCGCGCGGAGCGGACGGTCGCCGCGATCCGGCGGGACTCGTCCTTGGCGGGGATGACGACGGCCACGCGCTGCCGGGTCCGGCCGGTGCGGGCCGTGGTGGTGGGCGCCTCGAGCGGCGCGGGCTGCTGGGGCTGGGACCGCCGGGGCTTGCGCGGCGCGCCGGGCTCCTGCTCCTGGGCAGGGCGGTCGCCGACCGGTCGTCCCTCGGTCCTGTCCTCCGCCTCGCCCGTCACGCGGGTCAGCCTATCGATGCGCGCGGGCGGCGCGCGCCGTCCGGGGCGGGACACGCGGACGCTGCACACGACGGTCACACGGGCGGCGCGGCGCCGTCACCAGCGGGTCCGCGCGGCCCGGCCGAGCCGGGGCACGCCGCGGGCCGCCCCGCGGACCGGTGCGGTCCCCGGGGCGGCCTGCGGCGGGGCTCAGCGGAGGGTGACCTGCCGGGCGACGATGCCGGCGCGGGCGCGGCGCGCGTTCGCGTCGAGCGGCTCGGTCTCGGCGAGCGCGGCCGTGAACCTCGGCGCGAACTCGGCCACGGCCGGCTCGATGTCCTCGGCCTCGCTGCCGCGGGCGAGCTCCCACACCGGGACGACCAGGCCGTTGGACCGGAAGTAGCCGATGAACTTCGCGCCGTCGAAGCCCGACTCGCGGCGCCCGTGCAGGCGGGCGAGGCCGTCGATGACCTGCTGCTCGTCGTGCGGCTGGGCCCAGCGCAGGTACTCCCGGGCACCCATGCGGACCCAGTAGGCGGCGTCGACCGCGGCGAGCTTCTTGGTGTCGACGACGCCGGCGTCGGCCTCCTCGATCGCGGCCTTGAGGTCCGGGGTCATCTCGGTGTCGGCGGCGACCCAGTAGGCGAAGCTCTCCTCGACCGTCACCTCGAACGGCACGGTCGTGTCGAGCACGTCCTGCAGGCGCGGGCCGGGGCCCGCCAGGCCGGAGTTCTGCACGGCGGTGCCGGGCTCGGAGTCGAGCGCCTCGAGCAGGGCGGCGGCGAGGTCGCGGCTGGCGTCGCCGGAGCCGCCCACCACCTGGAGCGCGAGCAGCACGACGCCGTCGGCGCGGTGCAGCGCCGCCCAGCCGTCGGGCAGCACGGTCGTGACCGTGATGTCGCGCACGCCGTGCTCGGCGTTGGTGCGGGCGGTCGCGGTGGCGGCGGGCACGAGCTCGCGCAGGGCGACCCAGTCGGGCTCACCGGGGAGGCCCTCGAAGGGGCGCAGCACGAAGTCGACGGTGGAAGAGGCCATGCACCCAGGCTACCGGGCCGCGACGCGCCGCCGCCGTGGTCCCCAGGTCGCCCGCTCGACCAGCCGCGCGACCGTCTTCGGTGGCAGGATCGGGCCATGGACCCGCGTGCCGGAACCCCTGCCCAGCCGTCCGACCTCGTGGACGTCGACGCGATGCTCACCGCGTACCACGACCGCCGCCCCGACCTGGAGGACCCCGCGCAGCGCGTGGTGTTCGGCACCAGCGGTCACCGCGGCTCGAGCCTCGACGGCGCCTTCAACGAGGCGCACATCGTCGCGATCACCGCCGCCATCGTCGAGTACCGACGCGGCCAGGGCACCGACGGGCCCCTGTTCATCGGCCGCGACACCCACGGGCTGTCCGAGCCCGCGTGGCGGACCGCGCTGGAGGTGCTGGCGGCCGCCGGCGTCGAGGTGCGCGTCGACGCGCGCGACTCCTGGACACCCACCCCCGCCGTCTCGCACGCGATCCTGCTGCACAACGGCGCGGCGACCTCCGAGGGCGTGCGCGCCACCGGGCCCGGTCTCGCCGACGGCATCGTCGTGACCCCGTCGCACAACCCGCCCCGCGACGGCGGCTTCAAGTACAACCCGCCGCACGGCGGCCCCGCCGGGTCGGAGGCGACCTCGTGGATCGCCGACCGCGCGAACGAGCTGCTCGCGAGCGGCGTGGACCGGGTGCCGCGGGTGAGCGTGGACGCCGCCCTCGCCGCGGACACCACGCGCAAGCACGACTTCCTCGGCGCGTACGTCGACGACCTGGCGCACGTGCTCGACCTGGACGCGATCCGGTCGGCGGGTGTGCGGATCGGCGCGGACCCGCTCGGCGGCGCGTCCGTCGAGTACTGGGGCGCGATCGCCGAGCGGTACGGCCTGGACCTCACCGTCGTGAACCCGCGGGTCGACCCGCAGTGGTCGTTCATGACCCTCGACTGGGACGGCAAGATCCGGATGGACTGCTCGTCGCCGTCGGCGATGGCCTCCCTCGTGCGCGCGATGGAGGGCGACTCGCCGTTCGACATCGCCACCGGCAACGACGCGGACTCCGACCGGCACGGGATCGTCACGCCGGACGCCGGCCTGATGAACCCGAACCACTACCTGGCGGTCGCCATCGGCTACCTGTACGCCGGCGCGCGGCCGGGCTGGCCCGCGGACGCCGCGATCGGCAAGACGCTGGTGTCGTCCTCCCTGATCGACCGGGTGGCGGGCAGCCTCGGCCGCCGGCTGCTCGAGGTGCCGGTCGGGTTCAAGTGGTTCGTCCCCGGCCTGCTCGACGGCTCGGTGGGCTTCGGCGGCGAGGAGTCCGCCGGCGCCTCGTTCCTCCGCAAGGACGGCACGGTCTGGACCACCGACAAGGACGGGATCCTCCTCGCGCTGCTCGCCTCGGAGATCCTCGCCACGACCGGGAAGTCGCCGTCGCAGCACCACGCGGACCTGGTCGCCGGGTTCGGCGAGTCCTGGTACGCCCGGGTCGACGCCCCGGCGACGCTGGAGCAGAAGGCCACCCTCGGGAAGCTGTCGCCGGAGCAGGTCACCGCGACCACGCTCGCCGGCGAGGAGATCACCGCCAAGCTCACCGCCGCGCCGGGCAACGACGCGCCCATCGGCGGCCTCAAGGTGACCACCGAGAACGCCTGGTTCGCCGCCCGGCCGTCCGGGACGGAGAACGTCTACAAGATCTACGCCGAGTCGTTCGTCAGCCCCGAGCACCTCGCCCAGGTGCAGGAGGCGGCGAAGGACGTCGTCTCCGACGCGCTCGGCGGCTGACCCGCGCGCCGGCCGCGCTCCGCGAGGAGCCGGGCCGGCGCGGGGCCGGTGGACGCGTCCGCGACGGGCGACGTCACGCCGTGGCGACCGGGAGGCAGACCCGGGTGACCCAGGCCGACGGGTCGGGCTCGGTCACCGGGCCGACCACGTACACGTTGCGCATCGGGCCGGCGACCCGCAGACCGCGCGCCGCGATCCACGCGCCGAGCTCGGCCATGACCGCGCCGACGCCCGCGTACGGGCCGTGCAGCTCGCCGACGACAGCGTCGACCGCCGGCTCCTCGACGTACCGCACGCCGTCGACCTCCGGGAACGGCACGGCGACGTCGAGCTGGACCTCGACGTCGGCGTCCTGCTCGACGAAGCCCTCGTCGTGGAACACCGCGACGGCCGCCGCGTCCGGCGCCGGGACCGTCCCGGCCGCGTCGAGCGCGGCCCCGAGCCGCTGCCAGAGCAGCCCCTCGTCGTCGTAGGTCGGGATGGTGCCCCGGAGCGACGCGACGCGGCGCGCGGGCAGGGTCGTGCGGGTGACGGTGGTGGACATGACGGGTCCTTCCAGGTCGGTGAGGAATCGGTCGATGTCCGCGAGCCGGCCCTCCGCCACGGCGATCTCCGCCTGGACGGCCCTCCGCCGCTCGAGCAGCACCGCCCGCAGCTGCGCCTCGTCGTCGAACGGGGCGCACGCCGCGAGGTCGTGCACGCCCACCCCGGCGTCGCGCAGCGCCCGGACGCGTCCGGCCGTGCGCAGCAGCGCGGGGTGGTAGCTGCGGTACCCGCTGAGCGGGTCGACCCGGGTGGGCGGGAGCACGCCGTGCTCGTCGTAGTGCCGCAGCATGCGGATGCTGAGCATCGACAGGCGGGAGAACTCGCCGATCGTGAGGAGCCGGTCGTCGGACATGTCCACGACCCCACACCCTGCCACCGTGGGAGGGTCCAGCCCTCGGCGCGCGGCGGCGCCCGGACCCGCCTACCGTGGCCCGACCAGGCCGCCCAGCGAAGGAGCAGTGATGAGCGAGGACGTCACGCCGTTCCCCGAGGACTCCCCCGACGCCCTGACCGAGCCGGACGTGGACGAGGTCCGCGACGACGAGGTCTCGGACGAGGAGGTCGCCCGGTCGATGCCGGACGCCAGCCCGTCCGACCAGGACCCGGGCTCGTACCTCAACCCCTGAGACCGCCCGCCGCGCCGAGCCTCAGTGACGACTCGGCGCGGCGGCGCGACAGCAGCGCCACCACCAGGACGAGGGGCGCCAGCGACTCCGCTCCGGCCACCGCCCGCTCGGCCAGACCCTCGGCCAGGCCGGCCCGGACGGCCTCCGCGACGAACCAGCCCAGGAGCCCGAGCAGCACCGCCGTCGCCGGCGCCAGCACCGCCGGCCGCAGCGGTGACGGACCGTCGCGGCGCACCGAGGCGGCCGGCCACAGCGCGAGCGCGCCGAACGCCACGCCGGCGGCGATCCCGTGGGCGTGCGGCGCCCGGTCGAGCGGCAGCAGACCGACCGCCGCCGTGGCGACGCCGCCGAGCGCGAGCCCGAGCCTGCCCGTTCTCGGCAGGCCCACCAGGCCGGACGCGGTGACGACGTGCGCGACGCCTGTGACCAGGAGACCGGCGGTCATGACGCCGGGGTGCGGCACGTCCGCGGTCGCGAGCTCGCTGATGGTCCGGCGCACCGGGTCGAACCCGGGGGCGACGGCCTCGGCGAGCAGCCACCCGCCGATCATCGCGACGGGTGCGACGGCGGCCGGCACGACGGCCCAGCGACGGGGCGACGTGATGCGGGGGCGGCCCGCGGGAGGGTGGTCGGCGGGCGCGTGGCCGGCGGGCGCGGGGTCGGCGGGCGCGGCGTGGCGCGGGCGGGGCATCGCCGCACGCTAGCCGCGGGACCCGCCGTCCGCCCGCCAGGACCGCCCCCGGTCGCGTGCCCGGCCGCCAGCCGCTAGACCGGGACCATGACCGGCACCGACGCACCGACCGCCGTCCTGCTCGACATCGACGGGACGCTCGTCGACTCGAACTTCCTGCACGTGCACGCCTGGGTCCAGGCGTTCGCCGAGGTCGGGCACCCCGTCGACGCGTGGCGCGTGCACCGGCGCATCGGCATGGGCTCCGGCCGGCTGATCGGCGAGCTGCTCGGCGACGACGCGGACCGGCTGGGCGACGACGCGAAGGAGCGGCACACCGCGCGCTACGCGGAGCTCGCCGGGCTGCTCCGTCCGTTCGGCGGCGCGCGCGACCTGGTGCGGACGCTGGCGGACCGCGGCGTGCGCGTGGTGCTGTCGACGTCGGCGGCCCCCGAGGAGCTGGAGAAGCTCCGGGCGACGCTCGACGTCGACGACCTCGTGCAGGTCACCGGCGCGGAGGACGTCGACGAGGCGAAGCCCGAGCCGGACCTGGTGCACGCCGCGCTCGACCTGGCCGGGGTGCCGGCGGACCGGGCGGTGTTCGTCGGCGACTCCGTGTGGGACGTCGAGGCCGCCGTGCGCGCCGGCGTGCCGTGCGTCGGCGTCCTGTCCGGCGGCACCTCCGAGGCGGAGCTGCGGGACGCCGGCGCGGCGGCGGTGGTCGAGGACGTCGCGGCGCTGCTGCGGGACCTCGACGCGACGCCGGTGGGGGCGCTGCTGCGCGGCTGACGGCGTCGCCGGGGGCGGGGGGTCAGGCGGCCGGGTCGGCGACCAGGTCGCCGTACTCCGGGTGGTCCTCGACGAAGGCCCGCACGAACGGGCAGCGCGGCTCGATGCGGTCCCCCGCGGCGCGCACCGCGTCCAGCGCCTCGCGCACCAGCGTCGAGCCGACACCGTGCCCCTCCTGCCGCGGGTCGACCTCGGTGTGCGTGAACACGACGACCCCCGGGCGCCGCCGGTACTCCGCGACCCCGAGCACGGTGCCCTCGTCGTCGGTGATCTCGAAGCGCTGCTGGTCGGCCACGTCCGTCACGTGCGTCGTCATGCCGCCGAGTATCCGGCCGACCGGCCGATATCCGCGAGCGGGGTGTCGGCGGCGGGTGCGACACTGACGACGTGCTGGGGCCCTACCGCGACGTGCTCTCCCGTCCGGGGGCGCTGGCGTTCTCCGCCGCGGGCGTGGTCGCCCGGCTCCCGATGTCCATGGTCGGCATCGGGATCGTGCTGATGGTCCAGGCGCTCTACGACTCGTACGGGCTCGCGGGGAGCGTGTCCGCGGCGTACGTGCTGGCGCAGGCCGTGTGCTCGCCGCAGCTCGCCCGCCTGGTCGACCTGCACGGGCAGGCGCGGGTCATGCGCCCCGCGGTCACCGTGTCCGCCACGGCGCTGGTCGGCCTGGTCGCGTGCGCGCTCGCCGGCGCCCCGGTGTGGTCGCTGTACGCCACCGCCGTGGTGGTCGGCGCGACCGTCGGCTCCTTCGGCGCGCTGGTCCGCGCCCGCTGGTCGCACGTCCTGGACGACCCGCGCGCGCTGCACACCGCGTACTCGCTGGAGTCGGCGCTGGACGAGCTGGTGTTCGTCGTCGGGCCGATCCTCGCCACCACGCTCGCCACCGCCGTCACCCCGTCCGCCGGACTCGTCGTGCCGGTGCTCGGCATGGTGCTCGGCGGGTTCTGGTTCCTCGGTCAGCGCGCGACGCAGCCGCCGCCGCACCCGCGCGAGGTCGTCACCGCGCCCGACGGGACCCCGGTGCGACGCCGCTCGGTCATGCGGTCCGGGGGCATGGTCGTGCTCGCGGTCGTGTTCGTCGCGATGGGCGCGATCTTCGGCGGCACCGACGTCAGCACCGTCGCCTTCGCCGAGGAGTCCGGCAGGCCCGGTCTCGCTGGCGTCATCCTCGCGGTGTTCGCGTGCGGGTCGATGATCTCGGGCCTGCTCTACGGCGCCCGGCACTGGACGACCCCGCTGTGGCGGCGCTTCGCGATCGGGATGGTCGCGCTGGCGCTGGGGGCGTCGCTGTTCGTGCTCGTCGACTCGATGGCGATGCTGGCGGTCGTCATGTTCGTCGCCGGCTTCGCGATCGCGCCGACCCTGATCAACGGCAACGGACTCGTGCAGGACCTCGTGCCGCGCGAGCGGCTGACCGAGGGGCTGACCTGGGTCGGGACGTCGCTCGGGGTCGGGGTGTCGGTCGGGTCGTGGGTCGCGGGGCTGCTCATCGACCGGCAGGGGTCGCACGGCGGGTACCTCGTGGTGGTCGGCGCTGCGGTGCTGGCGGTCGTGGCCGTGCTGGGGTCGCTGCGGGTCCTCCGGGCCGGGGCGGCGGAGCGCGGGCCGGGGACGGCGGAGCGGGCACCGGGCGCAGCAGAGCGGGTGCCGGGCGCGGCGACCGTGGCCGGCTCCGCGGAACCGGGCGGCGACGCGGGTGCGGCGACCACGCGGATCGGCGATGCCGACGCGGAGGCCGAGGGCGTCTCCGCGCTCGGCCGCGACGCCACGCCGGGAGGCGACGCGCGCCGCTGACGGCGCCCGCACTCCGCCCCGGCCAGGGCCGAGACCCCACCGCGTCGCCCCGGTCGGCCGGCGCCGGGTCGCCGATCGCCCGCCGCCGGTCGCCGGTCGCCGGTCGCCGAGAGTGCAACGGACACGTCGAGCGAGCATGCGCTGGGTACTCGCTCGACGTGTCGGGTGCCCGGTCGGCGACGACCGCGGGCGCGACGCGGGCGGACGGGGCGGCGCACCCGCCCGCACGGCGCACCCGCCCGCGCGCCGATCAGCGCAGGACGCCCCCGGCGGCCGCGCGGCCCTCCGCGACCGCCGTGCGCCGACGCTCCGCGAACACGCCGAGCACCAGCAGCAGCCCGCCCGCGGCGAGCAGCGTGAGCAGCCACGGGCCCGCCGACACCGTGCGCCCGAGCTGTGCCGCGAAGACGCTGAGCACCGCCACCGGCAGCGCGCCCGCCCCGAGCACGAGGGGCGCGCGCAGCATCTCGCGCGCGCCCTCGAGCATGAAGCCCAGCGCCAGGACGACCACCAGGATCGCGCGCCAGGTCATGGGGTCGGTCCAGATCGCCAGCATGGACGGGCCGAGGGTCGCCAGGATGCCCGGGGTCAGCGTGGCGAGCGACGTCGCGCGGCCGACCGGCCACGCGGGCCGCAGCCCGACCGGGCCGCCCGCGCCCGCACCCGCGGCGGCCGCCCCTCGTCCGAGCGCACCGGGCGCGGCCCCCGGGCCGGGCAGCGCGGCGCGCAGCGCGACCCAGCCCATCGCCGTCAGCGCGAGGCCCAGCGGCAGGGCGAACACCTCGACGCGGAGCTCGCGCGGGCTCCACGCGCCGATCGCCCAGGCGAGCGCGGCGAGCCACAGCACCCAGCCCGGCGGGACGTCGGTGGCGAGCGAGCCGCGCTCCCCGGAGGCCTCCGACCGCACCGCGGCGACGGCGAGCGCCAGGAGGCCGAGCTCGACGACCCACCCGGTCCAGGTGAGCGCCCAGGACGGCCGCACGGCGACCAGCGCACCGACGGTGAACGCCAGCAGCGCGGGCGCGAGCGCCCAGCGACGCAGCGCGGCGGCGCGGGCGGCGCGGGCGGCCCGGCGCGGGTCGGGCCCGGCGGGGACCCCGGGCGGGCGGGCGCCGGACCCTGCGGCGGCGGCCGCCCAGGTCCCCGCGGGCGCCGGGGCGGACGCGAGCCGGTCGACGAGCAGCCGGCCGAGCGCGCCGAGCAGCACCGCCCCGGCCAGGGACCAGAGCAGCGCCGCCCCGAACAGCCGGGCGTTGGCGACCCCGCCCGCGACCGGCGTGCTCGCCGCGAGGTGCGCCGCGCGGACCGCGCCCGCGAGCGCCGCCGCGGCCCCGCCGACCAGCAGGGGCTCGGTGAGCGCCGACCAGGCGCGCGCCCCGGCGGCAGGTCGTCGGTCGAGGGCCCCGGTCACGACCGCGAGGCCCGCGACGGCGAGCAGCACGGCCGACCGGGCGCCCACGTCACGACCGGCGACGGCGAGCAGCAGCGTCGGGCCGACGAGCAGCGCGACCCCGGCGGCGACGAGCGGCCGCCACCGGGCGCCCCGGCGCGCGAGGAGGGTGCCGACCAGGATCGCGGCCAGCGCCGGGGGCGCGGTGTACGCCTCGACGAGGCCGACGCCCCACCAGACGAGCGCGGACCAGGCGACGCCGCACCACAGCAGGGCCGCCGGCCACCAGGCGGGCCGCCGGTCCGGCCGCAGCGCCACCGCGGTCGCCCCCGCGCCGAGCAGGGCGCAGAGCACCAGGACGGTGTCGGCGCCGGTGGGGGTGCGGGCGATGCCGAGCAGCAGCGCGACGGCGCCGGTGCCGGCGGCGGCCAGCTCGACCGCGACCCGCGCGTGGTCGCCCGGCGTGCCCGGGGACCGGTGCCGCAGCCGGTCGCCGATCGCCGGGGCGGCCACCGCGGCCGCGGCGGCGAGCACCGCGACGACGGGGAGCAGCACCGGCGAGCCGGAGCCGGGGAGCAGCTGGGCGCCCGCGCAGATCACCACGACCGCCACGGTGGGCAGCACGAGGGCCGCCGCGGTGACCCGGGCCCACGACGGCACGGGCCGGCGGCGGGTGTCGAGCAGGAGGACCTCCACGAGCAGCAGCGCCGCGGCGGCTCCTGCCCCCCACCAGGTGCGGTCGAACGCGACGGCCGCCACCGCGACCACCGCGGGCACGAGCGCGACGACCAGCACGCCCAGCCAGGTGTCGTCGCCGACGCGGGGCAGCACCGCCAGCGCCGCCGCCACCACGAGCAGCGCGACCGCGACGCCGCCGACCACGCCGAACCCGTCCCAGCCCGACCAGCCGAGCACGGCCGCGAGCACCGCCCCGGCGTAGGCCGTGGCGAGCCCGACCAGCACCGCGCCGACGTCCCGCGGCAGGAGCGCCCGGGCCCGCAGCAGCAGGACGGCGACCGCGACGGCGCCGAGGGCGGTCGTCGGGCGGGACACCCAGGTCAGCAGGGCCAGGAAGGCGATCTGCGCGAACGCCGCCGGGACGGCGGTGGCGCGCCACGGCGCGGCCGGGGCGGGGCGCACGAGAGCACGGTCGGACGGGTCGACGGCGACGCCGGGTGCCACGCCGCGGCCGGGCGGCGCCGCCGGGGTCCCGGCGGGTCCGGCACCGCGCGTCACGGCGGGGACCCGCCGGGCGACCTCGACCAGCGCCGCGGCGAGCACGAGCTCGGCGGCGAGCAGCGCGACCGACCACGACCGCAGGAGCGCGACGGCGACCCACGCGGCCAGGACGACCGCCGCGGGCAGGCACGCCCGGCCGACGACCACCGCCGCGTGCTGCCGCCACACCGTGGCGCGGACCGGGACCCCGCCGGTCGCGACCGGGTACCGGGCCGGTGCCGGGTGGCCCGGCGCCGGCCGGCCGGGCGCGTGCGGGCCGGCGACGGGGACCGACTCCGCCACCGGCGCGAGCGGCACGCGGCCGATCGCCGCGAGCGTCGCGGCGAGCACCACGGCGGCGAGCACCGGGCCGGCACCGGCCCCGAAGCCCGTGGCGTCGAACGCGCCGGGCACCAGCGCCCAGCCGGCGCCCGTCCGGGGCGAGCCGCCATCGACCCGGACGGCACCGAGCAGCCCCAGCGTCTCCAGGACGCCCACCGCGGTCCCGGGCCCGGCGGTGAGCACGAGCGCCGTCCAGCCGCCGGCGACCTGCGCGCGGTACGGCACGTCCGCGGCGCGGTCGCCGGGCAGCAGGCGCGGCACCAGGACGACCAGCGCCCAGGCCGCGGCGGCCGCCAGCGGCACGGTGCCCAGCGGAGCGGGCAGCACGGACGCGACCGCCACGCCCGCCGACAGCACGGCCATGCCGCCGGCGGCCCACACCCACGCCGTGGCGGCACCCCACGCGGGCCGCTCGGCGAGCGCCTGCGCGCGGGTCACGGCGGCGGACAGCAGGAGCGCCACCGCGAGGCCGCCGGTCTCCCAGCCGGTCACCGGCTCCGGGAGCGCGACGGCGGCGAGCAGGGCGCCGCCGATCAGCGCGAGGGCCCCGAGGGCGAGCAGCGCGTCGACGACCGCCCCGTCGGTGCCGAACCGCCCCGCGACCGCCCGGCGGTACCCGGCGCGGACGAGGGTCACGAGCGCCGCGGCGAGCAGGGCCAGGTGCCACGCCCACGGACCCGGCCACGCGGCGGCGACGCACAGCGGCACGAGCGGCAGCACCAGCACCGCGACCGTCCAGGCGCGGACCCGGACGGCGAGGCCGGCGGCGGGCAGGCCCACACCCACCGCGAGCAGCAGGAAGGCCAGCGCGAGCCACCGGGTGGGCCCGTCGGCGAGGAGCGCGATCATCCAGGCGTCCACGACCGCGAGGGCCGCCACGAGCCCGCCGACCGCCTCCGCCGACGCGCCCAGGCCGGTCCGGCGCAGCGCGAGCGTCCCGGCGACGGCCCCGGCCGTGGCGACCAGCATCACCACGACCCGCGGGCCCGGGGAGCCGGCGAGGAAGAAGAACGCGAACACGAGCGCCGCGGCGGCGACCAGCCCGGCCCCGGCGAGCACGAACAGCCGGGCGACGTCGAACGGCCGCTCGGCTGCGGCGGCGGGCACCGGGGGCACGGGCCGGCCGGGCCCGCGCGGCGGGACCGCACCGCCCGCACCGCCGTACGGCGCGGCACCTGCCGTCGGGACGGGCCCCCACGGCGGCACGGCACCGGGCGCGGGCGCGGCACCGGGCACGGGCACCGCACCGGGCACGGGCACGCCACCGGGCACGGGCACGCCACCGGGCACGGGCGCCGCGCCAGGTGCAACGGGCCCGCCCGGGGCCCCCGCCACCGGCCGCCACGCGGCGGGCCGCGCGACGCCCGCGCCGGCCGCCACGCCCTGCCGCGCCCGCACGCCGTCGACGACCTCCCGCCGCGCGTCGAGCGCCCGGACCGCCGCGCGCGAGGCGTCGGCGATCCGCGCCCCGTCGGCGCCGCCCAGGTCGAGTCCGCACCGGGCGCAGCGCGTCGTCGTGAGGGTCGCGCCGCACGCGGCGCACCGCGTGAAGTCGAGCAGCTGGCGCCGTGCGGCGTCCACGGGGGTCGGTTCCACGAGCCGAGCGTGCCAGGTCGGGCGGGTCCGGGGCGGCCCGTCCACCGTTCCTGCGCAGGGAATCACCATGTCGGACGCCCACGGGCCCGCGCCCTGGTCGCCGCGGCGCCGGCCGGCCGCTTCCCGCGCTCGACGTGCCGACCCCCGGGGTCCGCGCCAGGGTGGAGCCGTCCCCGTGACCGACGAGACACCGCCCCCGGGTGGCGTGCGCGCAAGTCATGGGATGAATATGGCTCCACACGACAACGACAGGAGCGAGCCCGTGGCACGCAGCAGCACGGTGGCCGACCAGCTCGTCGCCCAGGTGGTGGCGGCCGGGGCCAAGCACATCTACGGCATCGTGGGCGACAGCCTGAACCCGGTGGTGGACGCCGTCCGCCGCGCCCGGGCCGCGGGCGCGGACATCCAGTGGGTGCACGTCCGGCACGAGGAGGCCGCCGCGTTCGCCGCGGCCGCCGAGGCGGAGATCACCGGCGACCTCGCCGTGTGCGCCGGGTCCTGCGGGCCGGGCAACCTGCACCTCATCAACGGGCTGTACGACGCCAACCGCAGCCGCGTGCCGGTCCTCGCGATCGCCTCGCACATCCCGAGCGCGCAGATCGGCACCCAGTACTTCCAGGAGACGCACCCGGACCGGCTGTTCGTCGAGTGCTCGGTGTTCTCGGAGATGATCTCGTCCGCCGCCCAGGCCCCGCGCGTCATCCGCAGCGCGATCCACCACGCCTACGGCGCCCCGGGCGTCGCGGTGCTGACGCTCCCCGGCGACGTCGCGGACCTCGAGGCCCCGCCGGCCGGCACGGACACCCTGGCCCGCCCGCGCAGGCCGCGCGTGGTCCCCGCCGAGGCCGACGTCGCCGCGCTGGCCGCCGCGATCGACGGGGCGAAGAAGGTCACGATCCTGGCCGGCGCGGGCGTCCGCGGCGCGCACGACGACGTCCTCGCCCTGGCCGACAAGATCGCCGCGCCCGTCGGGCACAGCCTGCGCGGCAAGGAGCACATCCAGTACGACAACCCGTTCGACGTCGGGATGACCGGCCTGCTCGGGTACGGCGCGCTGCAGGCGTCGATGGACGAGGCGGACCTGCTGATCCTGCTCGGCACCGACTTCCCGTACGACCAGTTCCTCCCGGCCGACGTCCGCACCGCCCAGGTCGACATCGAGCCCACCCGGCTCGGCCGCCGCACCCGGAACGACCTCGCCGTCGTCGGCGACGTGGGCGAGACCGTCCGCGCGCTGCTCCCGCTGGTCGAGAAGAAGCGGTCGCGCCGGTTCCTCGACTCGATGATCAAGAAGCACGAGCGGGCGATGGGCGGGGTCGTCGGGGCCTACACCAAGGACGTCGAGCACCACCGCCCCATCCACCCGGAGTACGCCGCGGTCGTCCTGGACGAGGAGGCCGCCGACGACGCCGTGTTCACGGTGGACACCGGCATGGGCAACGTGTGGGCCGCCCGCTACCTGACGCCGAACGGCCGCCGCCGCGTCATCGGGTCGTTCCTGCACGGGTCGATGGCGAACGCCGTGCCGCACGCGATCGGCGCGGCCCTGGCCGCCCGGGACTCGGGCGCGGAGCAGAAGCACGTCGTCGCGATCGCCGGCGACGGCGGCCTGTCGATGCTGCTCGGGGAGCTCATCACGCTCGTGCACTACGACCTGCCGGTCAAGGTGATCCTGTTCGACAACGCGACGCTCGGCATGGTCCGGCTGGAGATGCTGGTCGACGGCCTGCCGAGCTACGGCACCGACTCGCCCGCGATCGACTACGCCGCGCTCGGGACCGCGCTCGGCATCCCGTCGGTGCGCGTCGAGGACCCGACCCAGATCCGGTCGGCGCTGCGCCAGGCGTTCGCGCACGACGGCCCGGCGCTGGTCGACCTGGTCACCGACCCGCGGGCCCTGTCGATCCCGCCGAAGATCACCCGCCAGCAGGTCAGCGGTTTCACGGCGGCGATGAGCAAGGAGATCCTCGGCGGCGGCATGGGCGAGGTCATGGCGATGGCCCGCTCGAACCTGCGCAACGTCCCGCGCCCCTGAGCCGGGGCCGCGCCGCCCTCAGTGCAGGTCGCCGAGGGCGGCGCGGATCTCGCTGGTGATCACCGTCATCGCCCGCTCGGCCGCCTCGGGGTCGCGTCGGCGCACCGCCTCGGCCACCGCGTCGTGCGCGTCCAGCGCCTCCGGGCGGGGGCGGGAGGGCATCAGCCCGTGCCGGGTCCGGCCGGCGAGCACCTCGGCCACCACGCCCGTGAGGGCGCCGAACATCTCGTTGCGCCCGGCGCGGAGCAGCAGCGCGTGGAACTGCTGGTCGGCCTCGAGGAACTCGTCCAGGCGCCCGGCCTCCCCGAGCTCCCGCAGCCGCGCCACGAGGGCGAGCAGCTCGTCGACCTCCCCGGGCGACGCGTGCCGGGCGGCGGCCGCGGCGGCGACCGGCTCGACCGCGGCGCGGAGCTCGGTCAGCGAGCGCAGCTGACCCAGCCGTCCGGGGCCGGCGAGCCGCCACCGGATCACCCGCGGGTCGAACACCATCCAGTCCGACGACGGCCGGACGACGAGCCCGACGCGCCGCCGGGACGTCAGGAGCCCGAGCTGCTCGAGCGAGCGCATCGTCTCCCGGGCGACCGTCCGGGACACCCCGAACCGCTGCTGGAGCTGCTCGAGCGTCAGCACCGCCCCGGCCGGCAGCACCCCGGCGGTGATCTCCGCGCCGACGGCCTCCAGCACCGTGCTGTGCAGCACCTCGACGGCCACGCGCTCTCCTCCTGCCGGCCGGCGGGGGCGTCCCCTCGACGCGCGACCCCCGGGCGGCCGTGCCAGGGTCGCACACGGGAGCGGGGGCGCAGGTCACGCCCGTCCCGCGCACCACAGGTGACATCTTTGGGTTCCAAAGGTCTCATCTTTGTGGCAGAGTGTCCGCACCCCGGGGCGATCCGGGGAGAGCCCGGACGCTCGCCGCCCGGACAACGACGTCAAGGAGGGCAGCGATGCCGGAGGTCCAGCACCTCGTGATCATGGGGGTCTCGGGGTCGGGGAAGACCACGACCGCCCAGATCCTCGCCGACCGTCTCGGCTGGCCGTACGCCGAGGCCGACGAGTTCCACCCGCAGGCCAACATCGACAAGATGTCGGCAGGCACCCCGCTGACCGACGAGGACCGCTGGCCGTGGCTGCGCGCCATGCGGGACTGGCTCACCGAGCAGTCCCGCGCCGACCGGTCGACCATCGTCACCTGCTCCGCGCTGCGCGTCGCCTACCGCGACGTCCTCCGCGAGGCGGAGGGCCGCGTCCGGTTCGTGCACCTCCAGGGCACGATCGAGGCGATCGGCGAGCGCATGTCCGGCCGCGCCGGGCACTTCATGCCGACGTCCCTCCTGCCGTCGCAGTTCCAGACCCTCGAGCCGCTCACCGACGCCGAGGACGGCGTCGTCGTGCCGGTCGAGGTCTCGCCCCACTCCGTCGCCGACGCCGCCCTGCGCGAGCTCGGCATCGACCCCGTCTCCGCACGCGCCGACGTGACGCCGGCGACCTCCCCCCAGGAGTCCTGATGCTCTCGCTCCCGACCGCAGCACCGCTGCTGCTGGCCGCCGCGGCCGACGACGCCGCCCCCGCCGTCTCCGACACCCGGCTGATCGTCGCGGCCGTCATCGGCATCGCGGTGATCGTCGCCCTGATCGTCTGGGTGAAGCTGCACCCGTTCCTCGCCCTGATGCTCGGCGCGGGCGTGCTCGCCGTGGCCGCCGGCCTGCCCTACGTCGACGCGTTCACCTCGTTCACCGCGGGGCTCGGCACGACCGTCGCCGGCGTCGGCATCCTCATCGCCCTCGGCGCGATCATCGGCAAGATGCTGATCGACTCCGGCGGAGCCGACCAGATCGTCGACTCGATCCTGGCGCGCACCCCGGTCCAGCGGCTGCCGTGGGCGATGGCGTTCGCCGCGTTCATCATCGGCATCCCGCTGTTCTTCGAGGTCGGCGTGGTCCTGCTGATCCCCGTCGTCATGCTCGTCGCGCGCCGGTCCAAGGTGTCGATGATCGTGGTCGGCATCCCGGCGCTCGCCGGTCTCTCCGCCCTGCACGGCCTGGTGCCGCCGCACCCCGGCCCGCTGATCGCGATCGACGCCCTCGGCGCCGACCTCGGCCTGACCCTCGGCCTCGGCCTGCTCGTCTCCATCCCGACCGTCGCGATCGCCGGCCCGCTGCTCGCGAAGCCGATGGCCCGCTGGGTGCCGCTGCCCCCGCCGACGGAGATCCTGGGCGGCTCGGACCGCGACGACGACGCCCGGCGCCCCTCGTTCGCCATCGCGATCACCGTCGTGCTGCTGCCCGTCGTCCTCATGCTGGCCCGCACGCTGGCGGAGACCATCGGGTTCCAGGACTCCGGCTTCGGCCAGGTCCTCGACTTCGTCGGCACCCCGCTCGTCGCGCTCCTCATCACCGCGCTGGTGTCGCTCGTCCTGCTCGGCACCCGCCTCGGCCGGGACCGCAGCATGGTCAGCAAGCTCGTCGACTCCTCGTTCGCCCCGATCGCGAGCATCCTGCTGATCGTCGGCGCCGGCGGCGGGTTCAAGCAGACGCTGGTCGACTCCGGGGTCGGCGACGTCATCGCCAAGGGTCTCGCCGACGCGCCGATCTCCCCGCTGCTCGCGGCCTGGCTGGTCGCCGTGCTGATCCGCGTCGCCACCGGCTCCGCGACCGTCGCCACCGTCACCGCGGCCGGCATCGTCGCTCCGCTGGCGGAGGGCCTGTCCCCGACCCACGTCGCGCTCATGGTGCTCGCGATCGGCGCGGGCTCGGTGTTCCTCAGCCACGTGAACGACGCCGGTTTCTGGCTGGTCAAGGAGTACTTCAAGATGACCGTCGGCCAGACGTTCAAGACGTGGTCCCTCATGGAGTGCGTCCTGTCCGTCACGGCCCTGGTGGTGGTGCTCCTCCTGAGCCTGGTCATCTAGGCACGCACCGAGATCGCGGGAGATGCGGGGTGCGCAGCGCGCGGACCCCGCATCTTCTGCGTGGTCGGCGGATCGCCGACCGCCGCGCTCAGTCGAGCGGCGCCAGGGGGCGGGTCGCGGGGCCCTCCAGCGGGGTGCCGTCGGGGGCGAACCTGCTGCCGTGCAGGGGGCAGTCCCAGGACCGCTCGACCTCGTTCCACGTCACGACCCCGCCGAGGTGGGTGCAGACGCCCGAGACCCGGCGGGTCACGCCGCCGACCGTGCACACCGCCTCGGGCCGCACGCCCGCGCGCTCGACGCCGCCCTGCCCCTCGGGCGGCTCCGCGCGGGTCCCCGCCGCGGGGCGCGGTGCGGTCCAGCCGTCCGCCAGCCACCGCGCCACCGACGCGTTCAACCGGGCCGCGTCGCCGAGCCCGGTCAGCTCGTGCCGGCCCCACGGCCGCCAGGACTCCGCCCAGCGCGGCGCCCGGTCGTCGAGGATCTCGGCCGCGAGGACCAGCGCCGCGGCGACCGCGGTGGTCATGCCCCACTTCGCGTACCCGGTGGCCACGGACAGCCGCGGGTCGAGCGGCAGCAGCCGGCCGACCAGGGGCAGACCGTCGGTCGTCGCGTAGTCCTGCGCCGACCACACGTGGGTCAGCTCGGCGCCCGGGACGTGCGCACGCGTCCACTCGATCAGGGCGCGCACCGACTCGCCGGTCCGGGGCCGCCGGCCCACGGGGTGCCCCGCGCCGCCGACGAGCAGCAGGTCCGGCACCGCGGGACCCACCGGGCTGGGCGGCTCGCCCGGCACGACCGGCCCGCGGACCAGCCCCGTCCCCGCGAGCGCCGGTGCCGAGCGCAGCGACCGGGTGTCCGCGTCGACCGACAGCGCCATGCTCGCCGGCGGCGGCTCCGGCACCCGGAACGCGCAGGCGTACGAGCGCAGCGGGTGCAGCCGCGCGAACGCCCCGCCGCGGTCCAGGACCGGGGTGCCGGTCGCGAGCACCACCGCGTCGGCGGTCACGTCGCCGGCCGTGGTCCGGAGCACGGCACGTCGGCTGAGCGCGCCGAGCTCGGCGCCGTGGTGCATCCCGAGCACCCGCACGCCCTCCGCGATGCGCCCACCCCGCCCGACGACGTCGGCCGCCAGCGCGGCGAGCACGTCGAGGGGATCCACCTGCGCCTGCTCCGCCAGGCCGATCGCGCCGGTGACCGGCAGCGGCAGGTCCGTGCGCCGGCGCCAGCCCACGGGGACCCCGGCCCGGCGCGCCGCGTCGAGCTCCGCCTCGACGCGGTCCCGGCCGTCGGCGGTCGTCGCGAACGTGATCGCCTCGCGCCGCTGGTACGGCACGCCGTGGTCGTCGAGGTAGCGCAGCAGCCAGTCCATGCCCTCGGCGCTGCCCTCCGCGTACGCGCGGGCGACCCGGTCGTCGTGCCGCCGGGCCAGCGAGGCGAGCCGGTCGCCCTGCAGCAGGCTGATCTTCGCGGTGCTGCGCCCGGTGGTGCCCGCGCCGACCGCCCGGGCCTCCAGCACGAGGACCCGGCAGCCGGCGCGGGTCAGCAGCAGCGCCGTCGTCAGCCCGGTGAGCCCGGCCCCGACCACGACCACGTCGGCCGGCTCGTCACCGGGGTGCGGGACCCCGCCGGGCGCGCGGTGGTGCGGGTGGGACGCGGCCTCGCGCCGGTCCCACCACAGCGACGTCCGCGCGACCACGACGGACCGCGCCGCTCAGGCCCCGGGCGGCGTGACCGGCGTGGTGGGCGTGGTCCCGGCCGGCGGGGTGGTGCGGGTCGTGCCGGTCGCCGCCGCGTCGTCGTCGTCCGACGTGCGCGACACGGCGCTCTTCACCGCGTCGACGGCCTTGTCCTTCAGCGCGACGCCCTGGTCCTTCGCGAACCCGGCGGCCTTCGACTCGAGGTCGTCGACCGTCGACTGCACCCGCGGGTCGTGCCACGCGTCGGACGCCCAGCCCTTGATCTTCTCGAACTGCGCGCGACCCGCGCGGGTCCCGAGCACGTAGCCCACGCCCGCGCCGAGGACGAATGCCAGCTTGCCCTTCATGCCTGACCTCCCGAGATGTCCTGGTGGTCCGATCGAGCCTAGGCGCGGGGGGCGCCGTGCGCCCGGCGAGGCACGGGGCGGGCCGCTCGCCGCGCGCGCCGCCGCGCCCGGGAGCACAGTGACCCCGGGAGGTGCGCAGATGGCGGAGTCCACGCAGGCGGTCCGGGACCAGCAGCCCGCGCTCAGGCGGTCGATCGGGCGGACGGTGCTGCTGCTGTTCGTCGTCGGGGACATCCTCGGCGCCGGGATCTACGCGCTGACCGGCACCGTCGCCGCGGAGGTGGGCGGCGCGATCTGGCTGCCGTTCCTGCTGGCGTTCGCGCTGGCGGCGCTGACCGCGACCGCGTACGCCGAGCTCGTCGCGCGCTACCCGCGGGCGGCCGGCGCCGCCCTCTACGCGAACCGGGCCTTCCGGCGGCCGTTCCTCACCTTCCTGGTGGCGTTCGCGGTGATGATGTCCGGCATCACCAGCGCGTCCGCCGCGGCGCGCGCGTTCGGCGGCGACTACCTCGCGGAGCTGCTGCCGTTCGGCGTGCCCACCGTCGTCGCGGCCTGGGTGTTCCTCGGGCTGATCACGCTGGTCAACGTGCTGGGCGTCTCGGAGTCCGTGCGGGTCAACGTCGTGCTGACGCTCATCGAGGCGACCGGCCTGCTGGTGATCGTCGCCATCGGGGTCGTGGCGCTGGTCCGCGGCGAGGGCGATCCCGGCCGGGCTCTCGAGCTGCGCACCGAGGGGGCGACGTGGATGGGCGTGCTCGGCGGGGCGGCGCTGGCGTTCTACGCCCTGCTCGGGTTCGAGGACTCGGTGAACCTGGCCGAGGAGGCGAAGCACCCGCGGCGCGACTACCCGCGGGCGCTGTTCGGCGGCCTCGCCATCGCCGGCGCCATCTACCTCGCCGTCGCGTTCACCGCGTCGATGCTGGTCGAGACGGACGTCCTGGTCGGCTCGACGGGGCCGCTGCTCGAGGTGGTGAAGGTCGCGGGCCTGGTCTTCCCCGCGTGGCTGTTCGCGCTGATCGCGCTGCTGGCCGTGATGAACACGGCGCTGATCAACATGATGATGGCCTCGCGCCTGGTCTACGGGATGGCGCGGGAGCGGATCATCCCGGCGCTGTTCGGGCGGGTGCACGCCCGGCGCCGGACCCCCGTGGTGGCGATCGCGTTCACCGTCGTGCTCGCGCTGACGCTCACCGCGACCGGCGACCTCGGCGACCTCGCCGACACCACCGTCCTGCTCCTGCTGCTGGTGTTCGCCGTGGTGAACGTGGCGGTGCTGGTGCTCCGCCGCCGGCCGACGTCCGGGCCCGGCGAGGACGGCGACGGTCCCGAGCGGGTCGAGGGCGACTCCGCCCGGTCGTTCCGGGCGCCGACCTGGGCACCGGTGGTGGGCGCGGTGGTGTCGCTGGTGCTCGCCTCCCCGCTGACCGGGCGGGAGGGCTCGGTGTACCTGCGTGCCGCGGTGCTGCTGGCGATCGGCGTCGTGCTGTACGTGGTGAACCGGCTGGTCGTCGGGAGGGTGGACGCGGACGACGCGGCGCTGGCAGGCTGACGGCGCATGTCCGACGAGACCTTCCTCGACCGCGTCGCCGGCACCCTGGCGGCCCTGCCCGGGGTCGAGGCCGTGTCGCTGGGCGGCTCCCGCGCGCACGGCACGCACCGGCCGGACAGCGACTGGGACCTCGCGGTGTACTACCGCGGGGCGTTCGACCCCCAGCACCTCCGGGACGTCGGCTGGGACGGTCACGTGTTCGAGGTCGGCGGCTGGGGCGGCGGCGTGTTCAACGGCGGCGCCTGGCTGACCGTCGAGGGCCGGCGGGTCGACGTGCACTACCGCGACCTGGACGTCGTGGAGCGCGAGATCGACCGCGCCGAGCGGGGCGAGTTCGACATCGAGCCGCTGCTGTTCCACCTCGCCGGGTTCCCGACGTACGTCGTCGTCGCGGAGCTCGCCGGGCACCGGGTGCTGCGCGGCGCGCTCCCCCACCCCGGCTTCCCCGACGCGCTGCGCCGGACCGCGCCGGAGGTGTGGGGCGCACGGGCCGACTTCACGCTCGACGGCGCGGAGCAGCACGCGCGGGCCGGACGGGTGGCGCAGTGCGCGGGGCTGGTCGCGGTGGCCGTCACCCAGCGGGCGCACGCGGTGCTCGCCGCGCGCGGCGAGTGGGCGACGAACGAGAAGCGGCTGCTCGACCGGGCGGGCCTGCGGGTGGTGGACGACGTGGTCCTGGGGCTGACGGCGGAGCCGGCGGGGCTGCTGGGGGCGGTGGCGGCGGCGCGGGCGCTCGGCGGGAGCTGACGGCGCCTGGACACCCTCGGTAGGATCGACGGTATGAGTCTGAGTGAGCGGGTCACTGTGACGGTCCCGGTGCCGGACCTCGACTTCCTGAAGGAGTACGAACGCGCCCACGGCCTCCGCTCCCGCTCAGCCGCCTTCCACGCAGCCATCGCCGCCCTTCGCGAGAAGGAGCTCGAGAGCCAGTACCTCGAGGCCGACGAGCAGTGGTACGGCTCCGACGACGCGGCGGCCTGGGACCTGACATCGGGAGACGGGCTCGGGGGCGACGCATGAGGCGTGGCGAGATCTGGACCGTCGACTTCAATCCGGTGGTGGGCGCCGAGGCGGACAAGCGCACCCGGCCGGCGGTCATCGTCTCGGGCGACGGCCGCAACAAGGCGTCCGAGCGCACCGGGCGCGGGGTGGTCACCGTCGTGCCGCTGACGTCGAACACCGCGCGGGTCCTGGCGTTCCAGGTGCTCGTCCCGGCCGAGCGGCGCAACGGGCTCGGCTCCGACTCCAAGGCGCAGGCCGAGCAGATCCGTGCGGTGGACGTGTCGCGGTTCGGCGAGCGGCTCGGGGCACTGTCCCCGGAGCAGGTCGCCGCCCTGGACGAGGCGCTGCTGGTCCACCTCGCGCTGTAGCCCCCTCCCGCCCGCGCTGATAGGAGGCGTACGGTCCGGGGATGACGACGCCGAAGGTGCCCAAGGACGTGTACGAGGCCGAGCTGTTCCGCCTGCAGTCCGAGCTCGTGACCCTGCAGGAGTGGGTGCGTGCGACCGGCGCCCGGGTCGCCGTGGTCTTCGAGGGCCGGGACGCGGCCGGCAAGGGCGGCACGATCAAGCGGATCTCCGAGTACCTCAGCCCGCGCGTCGCGCGGATCGCCGCGCTGCCGGCGCCCACCGAGCGCGAGCGCACCGAGTGGTACTTCCAGCGGTACGCCGCGCACCTGCCCGCGGGCGGGGAGATCGTGCTCTTCGACCGGTCCTGGTACAACCGCGCGGGCGTCGAGAAGGTCATGGGGTTCTGCACCGCCGAGGACCACGCGCGGTTCCTGCACCAGGCCCCCGTCTTCGAGCGCATGCTCATCGACGACGGCGTCCTGCTGCGCAAGTACTGGTTCTCGGTGTCCGACAAGGAGCAGCTGCGGCGGTTCCGGTCGCGGCTCGCCGACCCGGTGCGGCGGTGGAAGCTGAGCCCCATGGACCTGGAGTCGATCGCGCGCTGGGAGGACTACTCGCGCGCGAAGGACGAGATGTTCGCGCACACCGACACCCCCGACAGCCCGTGGTACGTCGTGGAGTCCGACATCAAGCGGAACGCGCGGCTGAACATGATCGCGCACCTGCTGTCGACCATCCCCTACCGCGAGGTGAAGCACCCGAAGGTGAAGCTGCCGAAGCGGCCGCCCGCCGACGACTACGAGCGGCCGCCGCGCGAGATGTTCACCCAGGTCCCGGACCACGCGGCGCGGCTGGCGGGCGACCCCGAGGCGGACGCCTGACCCCAGGGCGGGCGGCTCCGGGGTACTGTCCCGGGCGATGACCACGACTCCCGCGGCCCCGCCCGTGATCGCCCCCGACGACCCGCGCTCCCCCGACGTGCGCGCGCTGCTGACCCGGCACCTGGAGCTCATGCACGCGCAGAGCGACCCGGAGGACGTGCACGCCCTCGACGTGGCCGCGCTCACCGCCCCGCACATCACGTTCGTCAGCGCCCGCGAGGGCGAGGCCGGCGCCCTGCTCGGGGTCGGTGCGCTCGCCGAGATCGAGCCGGGGCACGGCGAGATCAAGTCCATGCACACCGCCGAGGCGGCCCGGAGGCGCGGGGTCGCCGGCGCGCTGCTCGCGCACCTGGTGGGGCTCGCGGTCGACCGGGGGTACGCCCGGGTCAGCCTGGAGACCGGCAGCGACGAGCACTTCGCGGCGGCGCGGGCGCTGTACGCGCGGGCGGGGTTCGTCGAGTGCCCGCCGTTCGGGGCCTACGCGCCGAGCGCGGCCTCCACCTTCATGACACGGGACCTGCCCGGCCGAGGGCACTGAATCGCCCGGCCCTGAGTGGCGGCGAACCCCGCCGCCACCTACCGTCGAGGCGGCCCCGACCCGTCATCGACCATGGAGGACACCGTGGTGCACCCCGCCGACGAGGCAGCCGCACGGCCCCAGGAGGACGCCGGCATCGTCTCGTCCCGCCCGCCGGAGCGGTTCCGGCCCGTCCGCTCGTGGAGCCTCGACTCGGTGACCGACCTCTCCCGCGTGCGCAACGAGCTGCTGGCGGAGATCACCGCGCCGCACGCGGCCCCGCAGGACGCCCTCGGCCGGGTGCCCGAGAACATGGTCCTCGTCGCGTCCGAGCTCGCCACCAACGCGCTCCAGCACGGGCTGCCGCCCACGGTGCTGTCGCTGCTGGTGGACGCGGACGACTACCTGCTGGACGTCTGCGACACCGACCTGGAGACCACGCCGGTGATCGCCGGCGTGCGCCCCTCCGGCGCGGGGGGCTTCGGGCTGCTGATCGCGCACCGGCTGTCGCAGGAGGTCGGCTGGTACACCACCGACTCGACCAAGCACGTCTGGGCGGTCTTCCCCGCCCAGCGCTGACGCCCGCGGGCGCACCGAGATCGGTGGTTCGCGCCGAGATCGGTGCGTGGGGCCACCGATCTCGAGCGAGTGCGCCGATCGCGGCGGTCCGCGCCCGGCACTCAGTCCGCGGTGACCTCCGCGACCCGGCCGTCCTCGACGTGCCACCTCCGGGTCAGCCGCACGCTGTCGAGCATCCGGCGGTCGTGGGTCACGAGCAGGACGGTGCCGTCGAACGACTCCAGCGCCTGCTCCAGCTGCTCGATCGCGGGCAGGTCGAGGTGGTTGGTCGGTTCGTCGAGGACCAGCAGGTTCACCCCGCGCGCCTGGAGCAGCGCGAGGGCGGCGCGGGTCCGCTCGCCGGGCGACAGCGACGACGCGGCGCGGTTCACGTGCTGGCCGCCCAGGCCGAACTTGGCGAGCAGCGTCCGCACGTCGGCCGTCGTCCAGTCCGGCACCTCGCGGGAGAACGCGTCGGCGAGCGGGGCGTCACCCTCGAAGGCGGCGCGCGCCTGGTCGACCTCGCCGACCAGCACGCCCGAGCCGCGGTCCACCCGGCCCTCGTCGGGCGCGAGCCGGCCGAGCAGCAGCGCGAGCAGCGTCGTCTTGCCGGCGCCGTTCGGGCCGGTGACGGCCACCCGGTCCTGCCAGTCGAGCTGCAGGTCGACCGGGCCGAGCGTGAAGCCGCCGCGGCGGACGACCGCCGCCCGGGCGGCGGCGACGACGGCGCCGGACCGCGGCGCGGCGGCGATGCTCATCTGCAGCTGCCACTCCTTGCGCGGCTCGGCCACCACGTCCAGCCGCTCCATCATCCGCTCGGTCTGCCGGGCCTTCGCCGCCTGCTTCTCGGAGGCGTCGGCGCGGAACTTCCGGCCGATCTTGTCGTTGTCGGAGGCCTTGCGGCGGGCGTTCTTCACGCCCTTGTCCATCCACGCGCGCTGCATCCGGGCGCGGGCGGCGAGCGCGTCGCGGCGCGCGGCGTAGTCCTCGTACGCCTCCCGGGCCTGGCGGCGCGCCGTCGACCGCTCCTCGAGGTAGGCGTCGTACGACCCGCCGTACACGGCGACCCGCTGCAGGCTGCGGTCGATCTCCACCACCGAGGTGACCGTGCGGCTGAGGAACTCGCGGTCGTGGCTGACGACCACCACCGGGGCGGTCGACCGCTCGACGAAGTCCTCCAGCAGCGCCAGCCCCTCCAGGTCGAGGTCGTTGGTCGGCTCGTCCAGCAGGTAGAGGTCGTACCGGGACAGCAGCAGCGCCGCCAGCCCGACCCGCGCCGCCTGGCCGCCGGACAGCGCGGTCATCGGCAGCCCGGGGTCGACGTCGAGGCCGAGGTCCGCCAGCACCGAGCCGGTCCGGGCCTCGAGGTCGGCGCCGCCGAGGCCCATCCAGCGCTCCAGCGCCTCGGCGAACTCGTCGTCCGCGCCGGGCTCGCCCGCGCCCAGGCGCTCCGCGGCGGCGTCCATCGCGGCCTGCGCGGGGCCGACGCCCGTGCGCCGCTCCAGGTGGGCGCGCACCGACTCGTCCGGCCGGCGCTCGATCTCCTGGGCGAGGTGGCCGAGCTGCGCGGTCGGCGGGGACACCGAGACGGAGCCGTCGTCGGGCGCCCGCGTCCCGGCCAGGATCCGCAGCAGGGTCGACTTCCCGGCGCCGTTGGGGCCGACCAGCCCCACGACGTCGCCCGGGGCGACCACCAGGTCGACGCCGGAGAACAGCTCGCGGTCGCCGAACGCGGCCCCCACACCCTTGGCCTGCACGGTCGCGCTCATGGGTCCATTGTCGCCGGGCGGAGCCGGGTGCTCACGCGCATGCCGCGCGCCGACAACCCGGGTGGAGACCGGGCGTCAGCGCTCCGCGGGCGTGCGCTCCGCGGGCGTCCGGTCCGCCGGCGCCTCCAGGCGGCCCGTCCGGTGCAGCCAGCGCTCCGCGAGCAGGGTGAACATCGGCGGGACCGACGCCGCGAGCGCCAGCAGCGTCGGCCACCAGCCCCAGCGCAGCCGCACCCCCGCGACGACCGTGAGCGCGGCGTACGCCAGGAACACGAGACCGTGCGCCTGCCCGAACACCTGGACGCCGACCTCGGTGGTCTTCGTGACGTACTTGAGGAACATGCCGACGAGCAGCCCGGCCCACGTCGCGGCCTCGAGGAACGCGGCGATCCGGAACGCCTGGGCGTCCGGGTTGGTCACTCGCTTCATGCGGCGGTGCTCCTGCGATCGGCGGCACGGGACCGCACGACGGTAACCCGGCGCGCGCCCTGCGGCCCCGTCACGGCGCCCCGGACCCGGTTCCCGCCGCGGGCCGCCGGGTCTCCGGCTCCAGCGGCAGCCGCCGCACGCTCGCGAACCGCCGCGGCGCGCCGTCGACCGGGTCGACGAACGCGATCTCGGCCGCGAGCAGCTGGAGCGGGGTGCTGAAGTCGTCGACCGGGACGTCCCGCACCACCGGGTACAGCGGGTCGCCGACGATCGGGATGCCCAGTCCGAGCAGGTGCAGCCGGAGCTGGTGCGTCTGCCCGGTGCGCGGGCTCAGCCGGTAGACCCCGAGCCCGTCCGCGGTCGTCCGCTCCAGCTCGACCCGCGTCTCGGCGTTCACCGGCGCCCCCGGCACCACCTCGGCCTGCCACACGCCGCGCTCCTTGCGGATGTGGTTCCGCACGTCCACGGGCAGGTCCAGGTCGGCGCGCACCGGCGCGAGCGCCCGGTACGTCTTGCGCACCTCCCGGCGCTCGAACACGGTCTGGTACGCCCCCCGCCAGCGCTGCTCGGTCGCGAGCATGAGCAGCCCGGACGTCACCCGGTCCAGCCGGTGCAGGGGGGACAGCTCCGGCAGCCCGAGCTCCGCGCGCAGCCGGACGACCACGCTCTGCAGGACGTGCCGGCCCCGCGGGATCGACGACAGGAACGGCGGCTTGTCCACGACGACCAGCCGCTCGTCGCGGTGCACGACGTGGATCGCGCCGGGGACCTCCGGCTCGTCGCGCAGGTCCCGGTGGAACCAGACGAACCGGTGCGGGCCGTACGGGTCGTCCCCGCGCACGGGCCGGCCGTCCTCGCCGACGAACCGCCCGTCCGCCAGCATCGCCGGCACGTCGACCTGCTCGGGCAGCCGGTCGCGCAGCCAGCCGCCCATCGTCGTCCACGGCACCGGGCGCGCGCGGTCCCGGTCGGGGGTGCGCAGCCACGCGGCGGACAGGCCGTGGCGCGGCGGCAGCGGGGAGCGCGGGGGCACCGGGTGATCGTACGAGCGCCGCCGGTCACTCCAGCCCGTCGACGAAGGTCCGCACCCGCTCCCGCACGATCTCCGCGCACGCGGCGTCGTGGTCGGGGTGGCCCACCTCGGCGAACAGGTGCCCGGCGCACGGGTAGACGAACAGCTCGCCGCCGAACCCGACCAGCTCGTCCTCCGCCTCGGGTTCCCGCCACGGGTCGCCCTCGGCCACGTGCGCCTGCGCCGGGACCGCGTCGGGCCAGGTCGCGCCCCACCACGACGGCGCCACGGCGCCGTACAGGAAGAACGCGCCCCGCGCGCCGGGCCGGGTCAGCGCCTGCTCGGCCGCGCGGGCGGCGCCGAACGACATCCCCCCGTAGACCAGCTCGGCGGGGAGCCCGGCCACGGCCTCGGCGGCGCGGCGGGCGAACACGTCCTCGCCGACCTGCTCGGCGAACGCGACGCCCTCGGCCACGTCGGCGAACGTCCGGCCCTCGAACAGGTCCGGCGTGTGGACCGTGTGCCCGCGCTCGCGGAGCAGGTCGGCGAACGCGCGGACCCCCGGGGTCAGACCGCCGGAGTGGTGGAACAGGACGACCTCGGCCATGCGGCGAGGCTACGCGCGGGCCCGCACCTGCCGACAGGGTGCGCGGCGTGTCACGGCACGACCCGCCGGGCCCGCCAGCCGGCCCCGGCCCGCTCCGCCACCACCCGGTCGTGCGGCTCCGACGACAGGTCGAGCCGGTCGACCCGGTCCACGACGACCTCGACCCAGGCGAACCGGGCGGACCAGACCGCCTCGTCGTCGTCCCGGGCCGGGGTCGCGTCCCCGTCGACCGGGGTGCCCGGGACGCCCACCGTGGCGTAGCCGCGGCGGCTGCGCGCGCCGAGACCCTCCCACCGCCGCCGGAGCTCGGCGGGGTCGTCCACGACGGCCGCGCGGCCCTCGAGCCGCACCTGCACCTGCGCGTCGTCGTCCCACACCACGAGGGAGACGCGCGGGTCGGCCCGGATCTCGCGCACCTTGGCGGAGCGGGCGTCGGTCGCGAGCCCGAGCGCGGCGCGACCGGGCTCCCAGGACCGCAGGATCACCGAGCGGGACCGCGGCGCGCCGTCGGCGGACACCGTCGCCAGGGACGCCAGCGTGAACGGCGTGCGCCGGGTCGTCGCGGCCGCGAGGGCGTCCCAGACGGGGGCGAGGGCGGCGTCGGCGGTCGTGGTCACGGGGGCTCCTCGGATCGGGGGCGGGCCCGGGTCAGGCGTCGCGCACCAGGGCGTCGTAGGCCGCGGAGAACCGCGCCGCGCGCTCGGCGTAGTACCCGGCGTGCTCGGCGCGCGGCTCGTACGTGGCCCCGGTGGCCCGCGGCGCCCTGGCCGCGTCCGGCGCCAGGACGCCCAGCGCGAGCAGGGCCGTGCCGCGCTGCGTCGCCCGCTTGCGCGTCACGTGCGTGACCGGGCGTCCCAGCACGTCCGCCAGCACCTGCAGCCACTCCGGCCGGTCGCCGCTGACCCGGCCGGACGCCGCGACCTCGAGCACGTCCGGGGCGGCGGGGTGCAGCTCGTCGGCGACCCGCGCATAGGTGAGCGCGACGCCCTCGACGATCGCGCGGTACAGCACGTCGGGCGTCGTGGCGGCCGAGACGCCCGTGAACGCGGCGCGCGCCCCGCCGGCCCATCCCGGCGCCCGCTCCCCCGTCAGGTACGGCAGCACGAGCGGCGTCCCGTCGGACGGCGACGCGGCGAGGACCGGCCCGAGGTCGTCGCCCAGGCGCAGGGTGGCCTGCGCCCAGCTCACCGCGCGGCCGACGTCGTTGATCGCGCCGCCGAGCAGGGTCCGGCCCGCCTCGACGCGGTAGTTCCACAGGCCGAAGGGCAGCGGGTCGGCCGGCCCGTCGACGAGGACGCGCAGCGCGCCGGAGGTCGCCGTCGACGCCGTCATGACCGTCGCGTCGGTGGCCCCGGAGCCGACGTTGCTGGCGTACCCGTCCGTGACCACGGGGAACCAGGTGGCGCGGGCGAGGGCGGGCCACCGGGACGGGGCGGCGGGTGCCGCGGGCTCCCGCGTGTCCCGCGGCGGGGAGAACCGGCCGGGGTCCGTGCCGACGGCGGCGAGCAGCTCGGGGTCGAGCGCGCCCGTGCGCCGGTCGAGCAGTCCGGTCCAGGCGACGGTCGACGTCCCGGCCAACGGCTCCCCGACCAGGCGCGCGAGCACGTACTCGCCGAGCGACCACCACGCGGCCGCGGTGGCGACGACCCGCGGCTGGGCCTCCGCGAGCCAGCGCAGCCGGGGCGCGTGGTAGCTGGTGTGGATCCGGGTGCCCGTGCGCTGCTGCACGGCGTGCTCGTCGAGCTCCTCCCGCAGCGCCGCGACCGCGGCGGCGCTGCGGGAGTCGGCGTAGGTGAGGCAGGGGGTGAGGGGCCGGCCGGCCGCGTCCACCGCGATCAGCGAGGCCGCGAACGTGTCCAGCGCGACGCCGGCGACGCGCGTCCCGAGCCGCGGGTCGCCGGCCACCGCGTCGAGGACCTGCCCCACCTCGGCGGCGACCTGGTCGGGGTCGATGACGGACGTGCCGTCCGGCGCGACCGTGAACGCGTGCGGGACCTTGTGCTGCAGGCCGTGCACCGGCCGGCCCGCGGCGTCGTGCACGCCGCCCCGGGTCGCCGTGGACCCGATGTCGAGCGCCACCACCAGCGGGTCGAGGGCGTCGGCCAGGGCGACGTCGTCAGCGGTCCGGGTCATCGGTGCGTCCTCGTCGTCGGGGGCGGGTCGCGACCGACCCTAGCCACGGCGCGCGCACCCCGCCCCGCGAGCGACGACCTCGCCCGGTCCCGCCCGCCTCGCCGTGTCGGGGGCCGCTCGTACGCTGCACGGCATGGCGATCTCGTCGGCGCAGGCGCTGGCGTGGCGGCTCGGCCGGCAGCACCTGGTGTCCGGCGCGGCCTCCGCGGCCGACGTCGTGCGCCGGCTCGTCGCGGTCCCGGCGTGGTCCGGCGACGCCGACCTCGCCGTGCGCCGGCGCCTGACGGACCCGGTGCCCGACGCCGTCGCGGCCGCGGTGCGGTCCGGCGACCTGCTCCGCACGTTCGCGTTCCGCGGTTCCTCGCACCTGATGGCGGCCGACGAGGCCGGGGTCCACCTCGCCGTGCGGACCGCGAGCCGGCAGTGGGCCCTGCGCAGCTGGCAGGAGCACTACGACCTGCGCCCGGAGGACTGGCCCGCGCTCCTCGACGCGGTGCGCGCGGCCCTCGCCGACGGGCCGCTCGACCGGGAGGCGTTCGCCGCCGCGGTCACCGCGGTCCCGCGGTTCGCGCACCTCGGCCCGGCGCTGCTGCACCCGAGCATGACGCTGCTCAAGCCGATCGCCTGGCACGGCGAGCTCTGCTTCGGCCCGTCGGAGGGCGGCCGGCCGACGTTCGCGTCGCCCTCCGCGAGCCCGGCGTGGCGTGGTCTGCCCGCCCTCGACGAGGCGGGACCCCGGGCGGTCGCCGGCTACCTCGGCGCGTACGGCCCGGCGACCCGCGCGAACCTGCACCACTGGCTCGCGGAGGGCCTGAGCGCGGGCCGCCGCCGGGTGGAGCGCTGGACGGACGAGGTGCTGGCCGGCTCGGCGACGGAGGTGGCGGTCGACGGGCAGGCGGCGCTGGTGCTGCGGGAGCACGTCCCCGCGCTCGAGGCCACCGAGCCCGCGGACACGGTCACGCTGCTCGGGGGGCACGACCAGTGGGTGCTCGGTCCGGGGACGGCGGACGCCCGCGTGGTGCCCGCGGCGCGCCGCCCGGCGGTGACCCGCGGCGCGTCGCTCGTGCTGCGCGGCGGCGTGGTGGCGGGGACCTGGGCGGCCCGGCCGGGCGCGGTCGAGGTGACCTGGTTCCCGGAGGCGGGTGCGCCGCCGCGCGACGCGCTGGCGGCGGAGGCCGGCCGCCTCGGCGACCTGCTGGGGCGCGCCGGCGACCTGCGCCTGACGACCGGCTGAGGCGGCCGGGCGCCGCCCGGTCCGGCCGCCGTCAGGCCACCGGCCCCCGCGCTCCCCGGCGCCGGCCGACCCGCAGCCGCACCCGCCCCGCGAGCGGGGCGCCGAGCACCGCCTCGGACTCGCGCACCACCCGGTCCACGAGCGCCGTCACCTCCGTCAGGTCGACCCTGGCGTCGACCCGCACCTGCCCGGCGAGCACGAGCCCGCCGCGCTCGCGCCGCACCGCGAGCCGCGCCCCGCGCACCCGCGCGTCGGCCTGGAGGCGGTCCTCCGCGCCGCGCGCGACCGCGGAGGGGTCCACCCGCAGCCGCTCGCCGGTGCGCGACCCGGGCAGCGGCTGGTCGGGCAGCCCGCCCGGCGGCAGGTGGCGCAGCAGCCAGAGCACACCGAGCAGCACGAGCCCGACGCCGGCGACCGCGCAGGCGCCGGCCCACCAGGACTCGCTCGTCGCCGCCACGGCGCCGCTGAGGTCCACCGTCTCCGGGTCGAGGTCGACCGTGCCGACCCGGGCCCCCGACGTCCAGCCGGCCCCGGCCGCGAGCGCGAGCCCGCCGACCACGAGCAGCAGGAGACCCAGCACCGTGAGCACGGTCCGGTCGACGCCGGTGCCGCGGCGCGCGCTCACCGCCCGGCCCCGCTGTCCCGCACCGCCACGCGCACCCGCGGCACCGGGTCGAGCCCCGCCAGCCGGTCCTCGACCGCGGTGCGCACCTCCTCGGCCAGGCCCGGGGCACCGGTCCCGAGGACCCGGACCTGCACCGACCGGGGCGTGGCGGTCGAGCTGACGCGCAGCACTCCGTCGACGTCCTCCGCCGTCGCCGACGACAGCCGTGCCAGGTCCTCGGGCCCGAGCCGGGCGGCCGGGGCCGCCCGCACGGCCACGTCGGCCGGCCCGGTCCGCCACGCGGCCACCAGCAGCAGGATGCCGAGCAGGGCGAGGACGCCGCCGACCAGCGCGACGGTGGAGTCCACGGGCCGGCCGTCGACCGACCGGAGCAGGTCGGGCAGCCACGCCTGCGACGGGTCCAGGCCCAGGGACGCGGACGCCAGCGCCTCCCGGACCAGCACCAGTCCCACGAGGACCAGCAGCACGGCGAGCACCAGCCCGGTCGCCCGGGCGGCGCCGGCGCGCCGCGCGGGGCGGGCCCCCGGGGCGACGGGGCCGGGCGCGCTCACGAGACCCTCCGCCCCGCGGGCGCGGCCGCCACCACGGCCTCGACCGTGACCAGCACGTCGTCGACCCGGACCCCGACGAGCGCCTCGAGCTCGCCGCGCACCGCGGCCGCGACCCGGGACGCGACGTCGGCGGCCGGCTCGGGCCAGGTCCCGGCGACCCGGGCGGCGACCCGCACCCGTCGGCCGGCCACCTCGACGTCCACGCGCGGCAGGTCCCGCCCGACGGGGCCGTGCCGCACGGGCGTGGAGGCGCGCTCGGCCGCGCGGCGGGCCACCCGGGCGACGACGCGGTCGGCGATCGTGACCCGGCCGCCGACCTCGCGCGCCCGGTCGACCGGCACGCTCGGCGGCACCGGGGCCAGCACGTCAGCCACGGCGCCGCGCCCCGAGCACCGCCCCGAGGTCGATCCGCCCGTCGGCGTGCGCCCCCACCACCAGGCCGAGGCCGCCGAGCACCAGGGCCAGCAGGAAGCCCACCAGCCCGCCGGTGGTGATCGCCACGGCCAGCAGCAGCCCGGCCAGCAGGCCGGTCGTCGTCATCGAGCTCATCACTCGTCCTTCCCGGTCCCGCGGAGCGGGGCCTGCGACCCGCGGGGCTGCTGCCCCGCGGGGTCCACGTCCTCGACGTGCACGTGCACCGGCGACCCGGTGCCGGCGGCGGACGCGACCGCGGTCCGCACCGCGGCGGCCGTCCCCGGCAGGGGCAGGTCGGCGGACACGACCACGTGCACGTGCACGCCGTCGGGCGCCAGGCGCACGCCCGCGACCCGCTCGCCGGCCAGGTACGTCCCGACCTCGCCGAGCGGGCCGGCGCTCAGCCGGACCACGCCGGGCACCGCGAGCGCCGCCGCGCGCACGGCGTGGGCGACGGCCGCCGCCGGGTCCGCCGACGGCACCGCCGGCCCGGTCACTGGACCCGCGACGGGGCGGGCTCGCCGTCCTGGTCGTCCTCCTGCGGCAGCCAGACGTCGTTGACGCTGACGTTGACCTCGATCACCCGGAGCCCGGTCATGCGCTCGATCCCGGTGACCACCGAGCGGCGCACCGCCTCGGCGACGTCCGCGATCGCGACCCCGTACTCCGCCACGATGTCGACGTCCACGGCCGCCTCGGACTGACCGACCTCGACGCTGACGCCCTGGGAGTAGTTGGTCGACCCGCCCGGGATGCGCTCCCGGAACGCGCCGAACGCGCGCTGGGCACCGCCCCCGACGTCGTGCACGCCGGCGACGTCGCGCGCCGCGATCCCGGCGATCTTGCTCACCACCGTGTCGGCGATCGTGGTGGTGCCGCGATCGGTCGTCAGCGCGCTCGCGACGACCCGGGTGCGGTCCTTGGGGGTCAGCTCCTGGGCGTCGTTCACGGTCCCGGCCTGGGTGGGTGTGGTGCCGGCCATGGCGTCCTCCTCCTCCGGCGCGGCGGCCCGGCCCGCGGGTCGCGGGCCCGGTAGGCGACTCGTCCGCGCCGTCCTGACACCAGTGGGTGCCCGCCGCAGGCCGGTCCTCACGCTCCCCTGGCTGTGACGTGGGTCACACGCTACGGTGGCGTACGTGACGCCCGGTGGGGACGACACCGAGCTGGTGCGGCGCGCGCGGCTCGGCGACCGGGACGCGTTCGCCGTCCTGGTCGAGCGGCACGGCGCGGCCATGTACCGCTACGCGCGGCGGATGCTGCACGACGACGGCGCCGCCGAGGACTGCGTCCAGGAGGCGCTCGTCTCCGCGTGGCTCTCCGCCGACCGGTACCGCGGGGAGGCGGCCGTCCGCACCTGGCTGTTCGGCATCCTCATCAACACCGTGCGGCGCCGCGTCCGGACCGACGCGCGGCACCCGGCGGCACCGCTGCCCGAGGACGCGGCGCTGCCGGCGGCCGCGGGCGACCCGATCTCCGACCTCGAGGCCGCCGACCTGCGGGACGCCCTCGAGATCGCCCTGGCCGACCTGCCCCCGGTGCAGCGCGCGTGCTGGATGCTGGTGGAGGTGGAGCGCATGCCCTACGCCGACGTCGCCCGGGTGCAGGCGACCACGGTCGACGCGGTGCGCGGTGCGGTGCACCGGGCCCGGACCACGCTGGGGAGGAGGCTGGCACCATGGCGGTAGACCGCGACCCCTCCGGCCACCCGGAGCACCACCCGGAGGACCGCCCGGAGGACCGCCCGGACGAGCTGGTGGCCCGCGCGGCCGGCACGCTGCGGGAGATCACCGACGCGGGCTGGATCCGCGCGCGCCCCGGCGTGCTCGAGCGGGTCCGGCGCACCCTCCGCCCCGCACCGCACGTCGCCGGCCGGCACGCCGACGGGCGGTTCACCGTCGCGACGTCCGTGCTCGCCGACCTGCTGCGTCGCGCCGTCGACGGCGCGACGCCCGCGCGGGTGCTCGACGTCCTGACCGACGTCGGGCCCGACGCCGAGCTGGCCGGCGTCGCGCTGCGGCTCAGCGTCGCCTACGGCTCCCCGGTGGGCCCCGACGCCGAGGCGGCGCGGGCCGCCGTGCTCGCCGAGGTCGAGCGGACGCTCGGCACCCCGCTCGGGCCCGACCGGGTGACGGTCGACGTGCACATCTCGGACGTGCACCGGCCGGCCGGGGGCACCTCCCCCGCCTGACCGCGCCTCAGGTCGCGGCCGGCTGCCGGTCCCGGGGCCCGAACGCGTCGGGGACGCCCGCCCGCTGCCGTCCGACCACCGCGCCGGCCCGGTTGGCGCGCCGGTCCGTCGCCAGCGCCCGGAAGGTGTCGGCCACCGGGGTCCGTCGCCGGTCGAGCCCACCCGTGCCGTCCTCGACCAGGTCCCACAGCCCCATGGTGAGCAGGTACTGCTCGCGCTCGGCCGTGCCGTGCCGGTAGGTCCACTCGTACATGTCGAACACCGGCCACCAGGTGTAGCCCACGACCCGGTGCCCCACCGACCGCAGGGTGCGGATCGCGGCCACGGACTCGTGCAGCCAGGCCACCCGGTCGGCCACCGGGGCGGTCACGGCGGTCTCGGTGAGCATGACGGGCGCGCCGTGCCGGCGCTCGGCCTCGAGCAGCACCTCCACCAGCCCGGCCACGCCGGCGTCCTGCGCCGGACGCGGGTCCGCGAAGCCGCCGCCGTGGTGCACGCCCTCCTCGAACACCTCGGTCGAGATCCGCGGGTAGTAGTTGACCCCCATCACGTCGGGCCGCACGGCGTGGTCGGCGAACCAGGCCAGGTCGGAGTCGTCCGTCCCGTGCGCGCGCAGCACGCCGGCGAGCGGGTGCCCGTCGTCGACCGCGCCGGTGACCAGGTCCTCGACCAGGTGCGCCTGGTGGGTGAGCCGCTCGGCCTGCGCCCGGTGCTCGCCGTGCACGTCCCCGGCGTACCGCATCGAGGCGTCGACGTGCATGAAGGTCGCCCGGTCGCCCAGCACGTCGGCGATCCCGCGCTGGGTGCGGACGAAGCCCTCGCCGAGCGCCCGGACCATCGTCGTCAGCCCGCTGTCGCCCGTGAGGTACGGCGGCCAGTACCCGTACACGCCGCAGAACAGGGCGTGGATCATCGGCTCGTTCACCGGCGTGTAGTCGGTGACCCGGTCGCCGTAGCGCTCCGCGAACGCCACGCCGTACTCGGCGACGACCTGCGGGTAGTCGGGGTGCGCGAACTGCCCGTCGAGCCACAGCGGCGTGCCGTAGTGCAGCAGGTCGATGACCGGCCGCAGCCCGAGCTCCCCGAACCGGTCGACCACGCGGTCGACCCAGGACCAGTCCCACACCCCGCGGCCGGGGTTGACCCGGTGCCAGGGCACGCCCCAGCGCAGGAACGTCGCGCCGGCGTCCGCCGCGAGCCCGAGGTCCTCGGCGTACCGGGCGTAGTGGTCGGTGAGCGCGTACTCGTCGATCGGGCGCTCGCCCGGGCCGCCCTGCGGCACGAACGTGTCCTCGATCCCGAGCCCGAAGTGCAGGGCGCCGTCCTCGAACCAGCGGGCGCCGGTCGCGTCCGGGGCGGTCACTTGAGCCCCGTGGTGGCGATGGACTCGATGAACTTGCGCTGGACGAGCATGAAGGCGAGGACCAGCGGGACGACGGCGACGAGCGCGCCGGCCATCATGACGCCGTACGGCACGATGCCGCCGGGGCCGGTGAGCTGGGTGAGTCCGGATGTGATGGTGCCCATCTCCCGTTCGGTGGTGAAGACCAGCGGCCACAGCAGGTCGTTCCAGTTGTTGACGAAGACGAAGATCGCGAGCGTGAGCACGGCGGGGCGCGCGTTCGGCAGCACGATCTGCCAGAACACGCGGAGCTCGGAGGCGCCGTCGATGCGCGCGGCGTTGTCGAGGTCCCGCGGCAGCGCCACGAAGAACTGCCGGAGGAAGAAGATCCCGAACGCGTCGGCGGCGCGCGGCGCGATCAGCCCGGCGAACGTGTTGACCCAGCCCAGGTCGCTGACGATCTGGTAGACGGGGATCAGGGTCGCCTGGAACGGGATCATCAGCGTCGCGACGATCGCCACCAGCAGCGTCCGGCGGCCGCGGAAGTCGATCCGGGCCAGCGCGTAGGCGGCCAGCGCGTCGAAGGCCACCGCGAACACCGTGACCCCGCCGGCGAACAGGACGCTGTTCCCGATCAGCCGCGCGAACGGCAGATCGGTGAAGATGCGGTCGAAGTTCGCGGTCGTCCACGCGTCCGGCAGCAGCGTCGGCGGGTAGGCGTTGACCTCGGCCGTCGGCTTGAACGCCGTGAACAGCACGATGAACAGCGGCAGCAGCACGATCAGCGTCGTGACCGCGACCGCGGCCGTGAGCAGGACGGTGGAGAGGCGGACCCGCCGGCGGCCGGCGACGACGACCCGCCGCTGCTCGGGCGCCGGCGCCGGCGCGGGGGTGGCCCTCAGGGTGGCGGCGGACATCAGGACTCCTCCTCGCGGCGCCCGAAGAAGACGAACTGGACGATGCTGAGCGCGAGGGTGGCGAGCAGCAGGACGTAGGACAGGGCCGAGGCGAACCCGAGCTCGAGCTTGCGGAAGCCGGACTCGTAGATCTCCATCACGACCGTCTGGGTGTTGCCGTAGGGGCCGCCGCCGGTCATGACGTAGATCTGGTCGAAGGCCTGCAGCGCGGCGATCAGCGCGAAGATCAGGACGAACGCGGTGGTGTTCGACAGCATCGGCAGCGTGATGTGCCGGAACCGGGACCAGGCGCCCGCGCCGTCCATCTTCGCGGCCTCGTACAGCGAGCCCGGGATCTCCTGGAGCCCGGCCATGAAGATCACCATGTAGAAGCCGAAGTTCTTCCACACCGCGACCAGGGCGACGGCGGGCATCGCCAGCGTCGGGTCCTGGAGCACGTTGCCCAGGTCGATCCCGAGACCTCGCAGCCAGTAGTGCAGCAGCCCGACCTGCGGGTCGATCAGGTACGACCACGCCAGGGCCGCCACGGCCAGCGAGATGATGAACGGCAGGAACAACGAGGTGCGGAACAGTCCGCGCAGCGGCAGCCGGTCGTTCGTCAGCAGCAGCGCGAGGGCCAGCGCGACGACGACGGCCGTCGGCGTGAAGATCAGCGCGTAGACCACCGTGTTGACGACCGCGTCGCGGATGTCGGGGTCGGTGAAGATCCGGGTGTAGTTGTCCAGGCCGACCCACTCCGCCTGGCCGAACCCGCTGGCGTCGGTGAACGACATCTGCAACGCCGAGACCATCGGCCAGACGACGAACACCGCCAGGATGATCAGGGCCGGCGCGAGGAACGCGAGGGCGGTGCGGGTGCGGCGGCTGCCGGTGCGGGTGCGCTGCCGGACGGGGCCGCCGCGCCCGCCGAGCGGGGCGGGTGCGCGGTAGGCCCGCTTGCGGGACCCGGCCGCGTGGGCGGTGGTCATGTCAGGTGCCTCTCAGGGTGGCGGGCCGCCCCCGGGAGCAGGGGGTCCCGGGGGCGGCCGGTCCGGGTCGGGTCAGTCGTCCAGCGCGGCCTGGACGGCGGCCTGCGCCTGCGCCAGCAGGTCGTCGACCGGCTCGCCGGCCATCGCGCGCTGGGTCAGGTCGTCGACGGCGGTCAGCACGTCGGTGCTGTTCACCACGCCGGGCAGCAGCGGGCGGCCGAGCTCGGCCTGCTCCGTGAGCGCGGCCACGACCGGGTTCTCGTCCACCTCGTCGGCGGCGATGTCGGTGCGCAGCGGGGGCCAGCCCGAGCCGAGCGCCCAGGCGACCGACTCCTCGCGGGAGAGGAAGAAGGAGAAGAACTCCTCCGCGGCCTCCTGCTGGGCCTGGTCGGCCTGCCGGGTCAGCGCCATGGAGACCCCGATGGCGGACGCCGCCTGGTCCGCGGGGCCGGCGGGGACCGGCGCGATGCCGTAGTCGACGCCGTTCTCCTCGGAGACGGTCGCCATCCACGGGCCGCCGATGTACATCGCGACGCGACCGCTGCTGAACAGGCCGTCGCCGGTCACGCCGTCGACGCCGGTCGGGCTGATCGCCCCGGCGGTGACGGCGTCGTGCCAGAACTCGAGCGTCTCCGCGTTCTCGGGCGAGTCGACGACGGCCCGGCCGTCCTCGACGATCGCGCCGCCGTTGCCGTAGAACAGCGTCGGCCACACGCCGTTGCCGACGGTGGCGTGGTCGGCGAGCGCGAGGCCGTACTGCTCGGGGGTGCCGTCGCCGTTCTCGTCGACGGTCAGCGCCTGCGCGGCGGCGACCCACTCGTCCCACGTCGTCGGCACCGCGACGCCCGCGGCGTCGAACAGGGCCTTGTTGTAGAACATCGTCAGCGGCACGAAGCCGGTCGGGACGCCGTAGGCGGTGCCGTCGACGGTCACCATGTCCAGGGCCCCGGGGTTCAGGTCGGGCGTCGACTCGTCGTCGGCGTAGAAGTCGTCCAGCTCGACGAACGCGCCGCGGTCGGCGTAGACCGGCAGCCGCTCGGCCGGCATCGCGACGATCTCCGGGCCGTTGTCCGCCGACAGCGCCGGCAGGAACGTGTCGTCGATGACGTCCCAGGGGTTCACCTGGGTGGTGATCGTGATCTCGCCGTCGTGCGCGGCGTTGAAGTCGTCGACGATCTGCTCGAGCACGTCGCCGTCGGCCTCGGTGTACCCGTGCCAGAAGGTGAGCTCGACGGGGCCGTCGGAGTCGGAGGAGCCGCCGCCGGAGCAGGCGGCGAGGGTGAGCGCCAGGCAGACCGGCGCGACGACGAGGGCGGGGATGCGCTTCATTGCGTGGAGTCCTTTCGGGAGAGCCCGCATACAACGTTGTAAGACAACGTTGTAAGTGGGATCTTCGGGGGCGCGGCCGGGGCGTGTCAACCCGGGGCGCGGGTGAGCGGCGGGGCGCGGGACCGCCCGCGGCCGGACCCGTCCCGGGCCGCGCCGCGGAGCCGCCGGTCAGCCGCCCGTGGACTCCCGGACCACGAGCCGGAAGTCGGGCGCGAGGACGCGCGGCTCGAGCTCGCCGCGCGCGCGGTCGTCGATGCGCTCGCGGAGCAGCCGCACCGCCTCGCGCGCGATGTCGTGCCGCCCGGGCTCGACGGTCGTCAGGCTCGGGTACGTGTACCGGCCGTCGGCCACGTCGTCGAACCCGACCAGCGCGACGTCCCCCGGCACGGCGACGGCCCGCTCCTGGAGCGAGCGCAGCGCGCCGAGCGCGAGGTCGTCGTTCATGGCGAACACGGCGTCCATCCGCACGCCCGCGTCCAGCACCCGCGCCATCGCCTCGGCCCCGCTCCTGCGGTCCCAGGTCTCCACCGGCACCACCAGCGCGTCGTCCACCGCGAGGCCGGCGTCCTCGATCGCGGCCCGGTAGCCGGCGTACCGCAGCGCCGCGACCCCGGTGCGCTCGGTCGCGTGCGCGCCGAGCAGCATGACGCGCCGCCGCCCGAGCCCGAGCAGGTGCGCCGTCGCGGCGCGGGCCGCCTCCGCGTGCCGCATGGTCACGTGGTCCACCGGCCCGGCGAACAGCGGCTCGCCCAGCACCACCAGCGGGCGGCCCGCCGGGTCCGGGACCGCGTCCTCGTGCGTCAGCCCGAGCGGGGCCAACAGCAGGCCGTCCGTCAGCGACAGCCGGGGGTTGCGCAGCGCCTCGAGCTCCCGCTCCCGCAGCCCGCCGGTCTGCTCGACCAGGACGACCAGGTCCTGCTCGGCGGCGACCCGGATCACCTCGTCCGCGAGCTGCGCGAAGAACGCCTGGCTCAGCTCCGGGACCGCCAGGCCGATCACGCCGCTGCGGCCGAGCCGCAGGTTCCGGGCGGCCAGGTTCGGCCGGTAGCCCACCTGCTCGACCGCGGCGAGGACCCTGGCGCGCGTCGACTCCCGCACCTGCGGGTGGTCGTTGAGCACGTTGGACACCGTCTTGAACGACACGCCCGCGAGCTGCGCGACGTCGCGCAGCGTCGGGGCGGCCCTGCCCTCGGGTTCGATCGCCACGGGCCGAGGTTACAACGTTGCAACGCCGCACGGGGCCCGACTCCCCCGCTCACGCGGGCCGGTCGAGCGCCCCCCGCACGATGCTGTCCCCGGAGTGCGCCGGGTCGCCGTCGAACGGCTCGGCCGACACGTCGACCACGGGGAACTCGTCCAGGTCCAGGCCGGGCGGGACGGCGAACCTGCCCTCGTCGCCGTCGAGCGCCCCGAGGCTGACCAGCCGCGTCGCGTCCTGGTCCAGCAGCCACACCGCGCGGAAGCCGTCCTCCTCGGTCCGGGACACCCGCACCACCAGCGTGCGCGTCCCGTCCGCGCCCTCCTCGAGCCACGCGTCCCCGGACGCCGTCCAGCCGGGCAGCGGGTCGAGCCGCGCCTCCGCGACCACCGTCTCCGTGGGCCGCTGGCCGGCCGCGACCACGGCGCCGCCACCGACCGCGCCGACCACTAGGCCCGCGGCCACCGCGAGCAGCCACCGGCCGCGGGAGCGGCCGGCCGAGGCGCCGCCGCCCGGACGCGCCGGCCGGGTCCCGTCCTGCGGCCCGGCCGAGGCGGCGCCGGCCGGGCCGGGCCGCACGTCCGGGGCCAGGCCGAGCTCGGCGCTGATCCGCTCCCACACGGCGTCGGGCGCGGGCACGAGCGCCTCGCCGACCCCGGCGCGCGCGGAGGCCGCCGTCGAGCGCAGGACCGCCAGCTCGCGGGCGCACCGGTCGCACTCCGCGAGGTGCCGCCGCTCCGCCGGGGTCGCGGGCTCGCCGACCGCGTGCAGGGCGAGGGCGTCAGACCCGAGGTGCGGCACCGTCCCTCACCTCCTCCAGCCGGTCGCGCAGCCGCAGCAGGCTACGTCGGATGTGGCTCTTCACGGTGCCGAGCGGCAGGTCGAGCCGCCGGGCGATCTCGTCGTGCGTGAGGTCCCCGTAGAAGGCGAGGGCCAGGATCGTGCGCTGGGGCTCGCCCAGCTGCTCGAGCTCGTCGACGACCGTCACCCGCTCGGCGACCGACGCGACGTCCGGGACCTCCGCCCGCTCCGCGCGCTGCGCGAGCGCGTGCAGGTCGCGGACGTCGCGGCTGCGCCGGGAGAGCGCGTCCGTGACCGCGTGGCGGGTGATGCCGGTGAGCCAGCCGCGCAGCGCCCCCCGGTCCGCGCGGTAGCCGGAGCGCCCGCGCCACGCCGAGACGAAGACCTGCTGGGTGACGTCCTCGGCGTCGGCCGCGGATCCCAGCGTGCGCAGGGCCAGCGTGTGCACGTAGGCCGCCCACCGGCGGTACGCCTCCGCGAGGGCGTGCTCGTCGCCGGCCTCGAAGGCGCGCGCGAGCGCCTCGTCGTCCCACTCGGGCGGTGGGCGCAGGTGCGCCACGGTCCTGGGCAGGGCGGTCCTCCTCGTCGGGCGGGGCGGCAGCCGTGGCGGCTGCGCCGCGATCTGCGGCGCGGTCATCCCGCGTCCGCGGGGGTGGCGGTGACCAGCACGTTGTCGCGGTAGTGCCGGGTGGCGCGGTCGAAGGTGCCGCCGCAGGTCACGAGCGCCAGCCGGGGCGGGCCGTCGCGGGTGAACACGTCGGGCCAGCGCGCCTCGCTCTTGGGGAACCGGGTCACCGCGTCCACGACGTACGCGCGCGTGCTGCCGTCGGCCAGCACGACCTGGACCTCGTCGCCGGGGACGACGTCGACGAGCCGGACGAACGGCCCGGTCCCGGCCGAGGCGACGGAGTCCACGTGGGCCGCGACCACGGTGGTGCCGGCGGCGTCGCCCGGGTCGGCCCCGAACCGGTACCACCCGCCGCGCTCCGCCAGCGGGGGGATCTCCATCTGCCCGTCCTCGGCCACCCCCACCGGATCCACCGGCACGTCGATCGACCGGGCGGGCACGACGACCCGCACCGGCGCGGTGCGGGTCTCCACCGGCGGCGGCGGGGTCGCCGGCACCACGGGGACCGCGGGCGGGGCCGGCGCGGCCGGGCCCGTGGTCGCCGGGGCCGAGGTCGGGGCGCCGTCCGGGGACGGCACGCCGGTCGGGGCCGGCGTGCAGGCCGCGAGGACGGCGACCAGGACGGCGAGCGGCCCGGCCACGCCGAGGGGGGCGCGACGTGGCCGGGGGTCGTGGTGCGTCACGGGGGGCTCCAGTGGTCCGGGGCGCGGCCGGCCTCTGCTCGACCGGCCGCGCCCCCGGGTCCAGGGGTCAGCGCCGCTGGGCGGCCGTCCGACGGGTGGTCAGAGCGACGGCACCGAGTGCGCCGACGAGCGCCGCCGCCGCGATCCACGGTGCCGGCGAGCCACCCTCGTCGGCCAGGCCGAGCTCGCCGGAGGGCACACCGCCCGGCGCCGAGTGCAGCCCGTCGATCGTCTGCACCGCCAGCTGCAGGTTGCCGGCCTCGAGGGAGCCCCAGGCGTACACGATCGTGTCCGCGCCCTCCGCGATCGTGAGGTCGGTCGGGCCGATCACCGGGTCGGTCGTCCCGGTCGCGGCGACGGCCGCCGAGACGGTGCCGGCCGGGACGGTCAGCGTCTGCTCGTCCGGGTTCGACAGGTTCGTGACCACGGCGCTGCCGTTGGCCAGCACGTCGACCGCCGGAGCAGCCGCGGTGTGCCGCACCGTCAGCCGGCCCTGCCCCGCCGGGACCTCCGACAGGTCGTTGGTGAAGAGGGTCGCCGTCGGGCTGCCGGCCGCGTCCAGGTGGGCGACGGCCGTGTAGCTCGCCCCGGCGTCCAGGGTGAGGTCGACCGGGCCGATGGCCGGCTGGCTCGCGTCGGCGGCGTCGGCCGCGGTGATCGCGACCGTGTGCGCGCCGGCGGGCAGGTCCAGCGGGCCCGCGAGGGTGCCGGGCGCGAAGTCGTCCAGCGTGCGCTGGCCGTCGACCCACACGTCGACGGTCAGGTCGGGCACACCGTGCAGCACGGACAGGGACGCGGTCCCGGACGTGGCGGCGGTGGCGGGCATCGCGGTCGCGAGGGCGACCAGGGCCGCGGCGGCGACGCCGGCCGACCCGATGACGAACGGACGGTGCTGCATGCGAACTCCTCTGTCCGGTCCCCCCGGAGGGGGCAGGTGCACTGACACCCCCACTACGACCTGGACAGGCCGCACGGATGCAGCGGCGCACAAGAAGTTCTCAGGCGTCCACCTCCCGGGTGAACCCGAGCACCGCCGCCGCGAGCTCCTCCGGCGCCTCGAGGGCGACGTGGTGCCCGACGCCGTCGAGCAGGACCGAGGCCACCCGACCCCGCACGACGTGCCCCAGGGTCGCGGCCGTGAACGGCCCCCCCGACCCGCCGACCGCCAGGGCGGGCACCGTGAGCGGGTGGGCCGCCGCCAGCTCCCGGAGCTCCTCGCCCTCCGTGAGCACCGACCGGTACAGGCCGGCGGCGCCGCGCCAGCCGCCGGGTCGAGCGTAGGTGCGGGCCAGCTCGTCGACGTCCTGCCCGGTGACGGCGCCGGGCACCGCGGTCATCGTCGGGAACGCCCAGGTGCCCAGGAGCTCGCGCTCCCGCCCGGCGAGCAGCAGCTCCGGGATCCCCGGGGCCGCGAGCGCGCCCAGGTGCCAGGACCCGCCGCGGGTCACGTCGGCGAACGCCTCGAGCCCGAACCCGGCGAGGCCCATCTCCACGGCGACGAGGCTCGCCACGTCCTCCGGGTGGCCCGTGGCCAGCCGCAGCACCGTGCCGCCCGCGACGTCCTGCCCCAGCAGGTGCACCGGCCCGAGGCCGAGGTGCGCGACGAGCGCGTGCAGGTCCTCGGCGGCGACCGCGCTGCCGAAGTCGTCTTCGGCGACCGCGGAGTCGCCGAAGCCCCGCAGGTCCACCGCGATCACCCGGTGCTCCGCCGCGAGCAGCGGGATGACCCGGTGGAACGCCCACCAGGACTCCGGGAAGCCGTGCACGAGCAGGACCGGCGACCCCCCGGCACCGGCGGTGACGTAGTGCAGCGTCGTGCCGTTGACGTCGGCGCGGTGGTGCCGGACCCCGGCGACGTCGGCGGGCGCGGTGGGTGCGGTGGGTGCGGTGGTGTCGGACATGGCGACCTCCTGGTTGACAACGTGGTTGTCAGACTGCAACTGCGCAACCCGGTTGTCAAGGTGCCGTCCCCGGCCTACGCTGGTGGCCGTGCCCCAACCGACACCCGGAGTCCGGCTCGCCCGGCTGCTGCTCGGGGCGTTCGAGGAGATGGTCGACGACGTCGTCGGGCACCTCGCGGCGCACGGGCACCCCGGCGTGACCGCGAACCTCGAGTTCGCGCTCGCCGCCGTCGCGGGGGGGGCGGACAGCGCCTCCGCCCTCGGCCGCGCCCTGGGGACCACCCGCCAGGCGGCGGCGAAGACGGTCGCGACGCTCGAGCAGCTCGGCTACGTCGAGCGGGCGGACGACCCGGACGACGCGCGGCTCAAGCGCCTGCGGGTGACCCCGCGCGGCGAGGAGATGTCCGCGATCGGCGCCGCGCGGTTCGACGCGCTGCGGGACCGGTGGGCCGCGCGGCTGGAGCCGGGGGCGGCCGAGGCCGCCGAGGTGGCGTTGGGGCTGCTCGTGCCCCCGCGGCCCGACCCGGGCACCCGCACGCCCTGACCGCCGCGGCGGTCCGGGCGCGGAACGGTCACGCGACCACCGCGCGGCGGCTGCAGGGGTCGTGCGTCGGCGTGAGGATGACGAGATGCACTCAACTTGAGAAATCCGAGCCGAAAGTGAGAATCGGCGCTCAGGCCGGGCGTGGAGCAACGGCGGGGCGTGGGTCCACCATGCACCGCCGCGCGCGGAGGTCGTATGACCAGGAGATGCCCGGAGGCGGTCAGTCGGCGGCTTCCTTCGTCGAGGTCCAGATCCAGCGCGTGACCGCTTCGCGCAGCGATGCACGCACGTCGGCGGGTTGGGCCGTGCCGTCCTCCACCGCTCGCCAGGTGCCGATGGCCGAGGTGCTCGAAGGCCAGCAGCACGCCCTGGACGACGCCGGCTGGACCGACTTCCAAGAGATGGGTTCACACCTCGTCGCTCGCGCCTACGAGGGAGATTTCGTCGGCCAGCGCATTCCTGACGATCTGCGACCCAAGCAGCGCCGAGGGTGGAGGGCGGTGTGGACCGCAGAGCTCGCTTTCGGACCGGTCCCGGTCGTGATCAGCCAACTGCACCTGATCGTGACGGCGGTCGCCGACATCGGTTCGCTGCTGCCCTGGTGAACGCGCATCGGTCGGTCCATTCGACGGGCTCGCCTCGAACGGTTCGGGGACAGCGCTACCTCATCAACCGATCGGCGTCGCTGCGGCCGAAGCTCCCTCGGCGCCAGGCGCGGTGTTCGCGATCCCGTACGGCACGAGCACGCTCGCGACAACGCTGCGTGCCGGCTCCAGGTGGGTCATCTGGTCGTCGAAGTAGATGTGCGGTCGCAAGACCGCTAGGACGTCGGCCTTGCGGACGTTGCCGAGGAAGAACGCGTCGTTGACCTGGACGTCCCACGACCTGAGCGTCTCCACCGCGCGCTCATGAGCCGGCGCCTGCCGGGCCGTCACCAAGGCGAGTCGGACTCGCGGCTTATAGCCGGCCGCCTGCTCGTGGCGGGCGAGCTCCGCCTTCTGGATCCGGCCGAGCGCGGGTGTGGCCTCGTCGCGCGACCCGCGGATTTCTCACGAAACGGTCTGAAATCTCACGCTCGGCCGATCGCCACAGAGCGCGCCCTCAGGCCCCCTCGGCCCGCCCCGCCCGCCAGTACCCCATGAACGCCACGGCCTTGCGGTCCACCCCGCACGTCCCGACGAGGTGCCGCCGCAGCGTCTTGATCGCCCCGGCCTCCCCCGCGAGCCACGCGTAGAGCGCGGCGGACTGGCGCAGGGGCTCGCCGGTCGCGTGGTCGACGGGGACCTCCCACAGGATGCCGTCGTCGATGTCGACGTCCTCGAGCTCCATGCCCTCGGGCAGCGGCGCGTCGTGCGGCATGAGCCGCTTGCACGCGGCCTGCACCGCGGGGACGAGGAGCGAGCCGTGCGCGGCGCCGTCGCGCGGCAGCCAGCGCACGGTCACGCCGGCCGGGGCGTCGACGGGGATCGCGTCGCCGGTGACCGGGACCTCGATCAGCGCCTCGCCGCGGGCGTCGCGGGGCAGCCGCTCGAGGATGCCGGCGATGGCGGGCGCCGCGGTCTCGTCGCCCGCGAGGAGCAGGCGGTCGGCGTGCGCCGGCGGGACGAAGTCGACGCCGCCCGACGGGCCCGCGTGCTCGCGGTTCGGGCCGAGGACGACCAGCGGGTCGCCGACCTGCGCGCAGCCGGCCCACGCGGACGCCGGGCCGGCGTCGCCGTGCAGGACCATGTCGACGTCGAGCTCGCGGACGTCGTTGCGGGCCGTCCGCGCCGTGTAGGTGCGGATCGGGTGCCGGAGCTCGTCCGGCAGGTCGCGCCACTGCAGGTACCAGGACTCGCCGGTCGGGACCGTGTCGTAGCCGCAGGGCAGCGGGAGCAGCAGCTTGATGCGCTGGTCGAAGCCGTTGTCGGCGAACTGGTCCAGGTCCTCACCGGTGAAGGTGAACCGGCGGAAGGAGGGGCTGAGGTCCACGATCCGCGACACCCGGACGTCGAAGAACCGGAACGGCGTGGTGACGGCCGGCGCGGCGGTGGACGCTGTCATGCCGCCACCGTAACCCGAAGGGAAGGCTTACCTCACCCCCTGTGTGACACATCCCACACGGTGGACGCGTCAGGCCGCCGACGTGCCGAACGCGAGGCCCAGCAGGTACGTCGCCGCGGCCGCCCCGAAGCCGATCGCCAGCTGCCGCAGCGCGCGCTTGGCGGGCGACGACCCCGACAGCACGCCGACGGTCGCACCGGTCCCGAGCAGCGCGACGCCGACCAGGCCGGAGGCCAGCGCCACGGCGCTCCAGCCCTCCATGCCGAGCAGGTACGGCAACACGGGCACGACCGCCCCGGCCGCGAAGAAGCAGAAGCTCGCGAGCGCGGCGCCGACGGCGCTGCCGACGGTCTCGTGCTCGTCCACCTGCTCGCCGGCGACCTCGCCCTCGTGCGGGGGCAGCGCCGCCGACGCCCCGCCGACGGCGGACAGGTCGGCGAGCACCGTGGCCGCGCGCGCCTGCGCCTCGTCGGCGCCCATCCCCCGGGCGCGGTAGACGAGGGCGAGCTCGTTCGCGTCGATGTCGAGGTGCGGCAGCGCGTCCCGGGCCTGCGCGCTGGGCCGCGACGCCTCGAGGAGCTCGCGCTGGGAGCGCACGGACACGTACTCGCCCGCGCCCATCGACAGCGCGCCGGCGAGCAGGCCCGCCAGACCGGTCAGCAGGACCGTCGACGTGGCGACACCGCTCGCGCCGATGCCGAGCACCAGCGCCAGGTTGCTGACCAGCCCGTCGTTGGCGCCGAACACCGCGGCGCGGAACGTGCCGGACATCCGGCTGCGCCCGCGCATCGCCAGGCTGCGGACGACCTCCTCGTGGATCCGCTCGTCGGCGGCCATCGTGGGCGTCGCGTCGACGTCGTCACCGTAGGCGGACCGCGCCTCGGCGCGCTGGGCGAGCGCCAGGACGAACACGCCGCCGAACCGCCGGGCGAGCGCGCCGAGCACGCGGGAGCGCACGTCGCCGGGCAGCGGCCGACCCACCCGGTCGCCGAGCAGGTCGAGCCAGTGCTGCTCGTGGCGCTTCTCGGCGTCGGCGAGCGCGAGCAGGATGGCGCGCTCCTCGCCCGTGCGCCGGGACGCGAGGTCGCGGTAGGCGGCGGCCTCGGCTCGCTCGTAGGCGAGGTAGCGCCGCCAGCGGCGGATCTGGCGGGCGGTGGGCGCGACGGCGGGGGCCCCGGGGGCCCGGTCGGTGGGTGGCACGGTGCTCCATGGTGGGCGCCCCACGGGCCCGAGTCACGCGATCCGCGCCGATTCGGGCGCCCGAATCGGGGCGTCCGCAGGGCCGTCGCGCGGCCGTGCGGGCGCCCCGTCCGCCGCTCAGTCCTCCCAGGGCGGGGTGTCGTCGAGCTTCGCGTAGTACTTCGCCAGGTGGCTCTTGACCCGGTCGACGTCCTTCGCGGGCAGGTCGACGCCACCGCGGGAGCCCTGCATCACGGCCGCGGCGGCGAACACGCCGCGCGGCACGGCGACGAGCTCCCCCCCGACCACGTCGGCGATCAGGAGCTTGTAGGCGGTGAAGTTCTGCTTCGCGTCGGCGTCGTACCAGACGTGCGCATCGCGGTACTTCTCGTTCGGCTCGTCCTGCGCGCCGGCCCACGCGCGGACGCGCTTCTCGGCGGCGGCACCGTCCCACTCGCGGTCGCGGTCGGCCAGGGGCAGGTCCCGGAACGCGGTGACGGCCATCGGCCGCACCTCCCTCTCAACTCGGCGGGTTCACAACCTCAAGGTTGCGCAAGGCGGTGGTTCAGGACGACGGGGCGGCGGCGCGCAGCTTGTCCAGCAGCGGGCCGGCGACCTCGTCGAGGAACCGCTGCTGCGCCTGGTCGCCGACCTGCACCAGGGCGATGTCGGTGAACCCGGCCTCCCAGTACGGCCGCACCCGCTCGACGATCGCGTCCAGGTCCGGCCCGCACGGGATCGTCTCGGCGACGTCGTCCGGCCGCACGAACTGGCTGGCGGCGTCGAACGCCTCCGTCGTCGGCAGGTCGGCGTTCACGTGCCAGCCGCCGGCGAACCAGCGGAACTGCTCGTGCGCGCGCTGCTTCGCCGCGGCCAGGTCAGGATCCCACGAGATCGGGATCTGGCCGATCTTGCGCGACGGGCGCGGCTCCTCGCCGCCGATCGCCTGCGCGGCCTGCGCGCGGGCCTCGTCCCAGGAGGCCAGCAGGTCCGCCTCCGGGTCCGTCGCGACCAGGTGGTCGGCCAGCGGGGCGAACCGCGACACGGACTGCGCGCCGGACACCGCGACGCCGATCTCGACCGGCGTGTCCGGGAGGTCCCAGAGCTGGGCGGAGTCGGTGCGGAAGTGCACGCCGTCGAAGGTGAGCCGGTCGCCGTCGAGCAGGGACCGGATGATCTCGACGGCCTCCTCGAGCATGTCGTGCCGCTCGCCGACCGCGGGCCACCGCTCGCCGACCACGTGCTCGTTGAGGTTCTCGCCGGCGCCGAGGCCCAGCGTGAACCGGCCGTCGGACAGCACGCCGAGGGTGGCGGCCTTCTGCGCGACCACGGCCGGGTGGTACCGGACGGTCGGGCAGGTCACGTACGTCATCAGCCCGACGCGGGACGTCACCTGGGAGACCGCGCCGAGCAACGCCCACGCGTACGGCGCGTGCCCCTGCTCGTCGACCCAGGGGAAGTAGTGGTCGGAGGAGACGAGGAAGTCGAAGCCGCGCTCCTCCGCGTCGGCCGCGTACCCCACGAGCTGCCTCGGACCGGACTGCTCGGTCATGAGGGTGTACCCGAATCGCGTCATGCGACCGAGCCTCACACCGACCGGCCGCCGCGGCATCCGGAGCGCTCCCCCGCGGCCATCACTCGCCGAGATAGGGCCTGCGCGCCGAGATAGGACCGTCGCGGGTCCTATCTCGGCGGGGCGGCCCTATCTCGGCGAGGAGAGCGGAGCGGCCGGCCGGGCGCGTCAGGCCTCGGCGAGCGCGGCGCGGAGGGCGTCGGCCAGCGGGGTGGTCGGGCGGCCGATCAGGCGGGACAGGTCGCCGGACGTCTCGGCCAGCAGGCCGTCGCGGGTGTTCTCCTCGAGGGCGAGGACGAAGCCGACCGTCCCCTCGTCCAGCCCGGCGGCGGCCAGGTCGGCGGCGCGCTGCTCGGGGGACACCGCGCGGTACGCCACCGGGCGGCCCAGCACCTCCGACGCGGCGGCGGCGAGCTCGTCGAAGCCCCACGCCTTGTCGCCGGACAGCTCGTACACGGCGTCGTCGTGGCCCGCGGTGCGCAGCACGACCGCGGCCGCGGCGGCGAAGTCGTCGCGCGGCGCGGAGGCCACCCGGCCGTCGCCGTACGAGCCGACGATCTCGCCGGTCCCGCGGGCCTGGAGCACGTCACCGAGGTAGTTCTCGGTGTACCAGCCGTTGCGCAGGATCGTGAAGGTCAGGCCGGAGGCGCGGAGGATCTCCTCGGTGGCCTTGTGCTCGGGCGCGAGCACCAGCGGCGAGGTGTCGGCCTTCGGCGCGGACGTGTAGACGAGGCGACCCACGCCGGCGGCCTTCGCCGCCTCGATGACGGCGCGGTGCTGGTCGACCCGCTGCCCGACCTCGCTGCCCGACACCAGGAGCACCGTCTCGGCACCCTCCAGCGCGGCGCTGATCGTCTCCGGCTGCCCGTAGTCCAGGGTCGCGACGCGCACGCCGCGCTCCACGAGGTCCGCGAGGGTCTCGGTGCGGCGGCCCGCGGCGACGATGCTGTCGGCCGGGACCCCGTCGGCGAGCAGGTGGGTGACGACGAGGCGGCCGAGGTGGCCGGTGGCTCCGGTGACGACGATCGACATGGTGAAACTCCTCCGGGTGGGACGTGGCCGGGCGCCTGACGCGTCCGGCACCAGCCCCAACGGCGCCCCGCCGTCCACCCTTCCCGGTCGCCGGTACCCACTTTCGAGTAAGGTACTGGCATGGCGGTAAGCATCGAGGACAAGGCCCCGACGGCTCCGGGATCCGTGCTGGGTGACCTGCTCACGGACGGCATGCTCGCGTCCGCGTGCCCGAGCCGCGTGGTCCTGGACCACGTGACCAGCAAGTGGGGCGTCCTGGTCCTGGTCGCGCTCTCGGAGCGGACGCTGCGCTGGGGGGAGCTGCGGCGGCTCGTCGAGGGCATCAGCGAGAAGATGCTCGCCTCCACGCTCCGCACCCTGGAGGCCGACGGCCTGGTGCTCCGCGAGGCCACGCCGTCCATCCCGCCCCGGGTCGACTACTCGCTCACGCCGCTCGGCCGCGAGCTCGCCGACCACCTCCTGCCGCTGATGGGCTGGATCGTGCGGCACGCGGACGCGATGCTCGCCCGCCCCTGAGCCGCCGTCCCCGGCCACCGGGCCCGGGGACGTCACAGCGGGGGCGCCTACGATGGCCCACCGCAACCCCCGCACCCGATCGAAGGACGAGCACGTGCGCCGAACGGCAGCCACCCTCCTCGCCGCCTCCCTGCTGCTGCTCGCCGCGTGCAGCGACGGGGGCTCGGACGACTCCGCCTCCCCCAGCACCTCCCCGTCGGCCACGGCCGCCGCGACGGCGTCCGCCGAGGACGTCGCCGCCCTCGAGGCCGTGACCCTGACGGCCGAGGCCGGCCAGGAGCCGACGTTCGACTTCGAGCAGCCGTTCACCGTCTCGGCCCCGGTCGCGCGGGTCGTCACCCCCGGCAGCGGCGCCGCCGTCGCCGAGGGCGACCTGGTGACCGTCGACATCGCCGCCGTGAGCGGCGAGGACGGCAGCACCCTCGGCGGCACCTACGGCGCCGAGCCGCAGCAGTACCTCGCGACCAGCGACAACCTGCCCCCGGTGCTGCTCGACGAGCTCGTCGGCCAGCAGGTCGGCGCCCGCATCCTGTTCGCGAACCCGGCGTCGGACGCCACGTCGCTGCTCGCCGTCGAGGTCGTCTCCACGGAGGCCGTCCCCGACCGCGCCGAGGGCACCGCGGTGACCCCGCTGCCCGAGGGCCTGCCGACCGTCACCCTGGCCGAGGACGGCACCCCGTCCATCGAGCCGCTCGAGACCGACCCGCCGACCGAGCTGGTCGTGCAGCCGCTGATCCAGGGCGCCGGCGCCCCGGTCGAGGCCGGCCAGACCCTCACCGTGCAGTACAGCGGCTGGCTGTGGGACGGCACCCCGTTCGACTCGTCCTGGGAGCGGGGCTCGGCCACGACCTTCCCGCTGAGCAACGTCATCCAGGGCTGGCAGCAGGGCCTGGTGGGCCAGACCGTCGGCAGCCAGGTGCTGCTGGTCATCCCGCCGGCGCTCGGCTACGGCGACCAGGAGTCGGGCAGCATCCCCGCCAACTCGACGCTGATCTTCGTGGTGGACATCCTCGCCGCGTCCTGACGCCCGCCCGCGGGGCACGCAGCACAGGGACCTCGGTCGCACCAGCGGCCGAGGTCCCTGTCTTTCCCGCGACCCACGTGGTTAGCCTGGCCGTCCCGGCACCGATCCCGAAGGACGTGCGATGGACGCGGCAACGAGGCCGACGGTCCGCAACGTGGCCCTCGTCGGCCACGCCGGATCCGGCAAGACGACGCTCGCCGAGGCCCTGCTGCTGCGCGCGGGGGCCGTCCCCCGCGCCGGGCGGGTCGAGGACGGCTCGACGGTCTGCGACCACGAGCCCGAGGAGGTGGCGCGCGGCTCCTCCGTGGCGCTCGGGGTGGCCGACCTCGACTGGACGTGCAGCCAGGGCAGCGCGCACCGGATCACCCTCCTGGACGCCCCGGGGTCGCCCGACTTCGCCGGGGCGGTGGACGCGGCGCTCGCGGTCGCGGACCTCGCGGTGGTGGTGGTGAGCGCCGTCGACGGGGTCCAGTCCGGGACGGAGGCGGCGTGGCGGCGGTGCGACGAGGCGGGGACACCCCGCCTCGTCGTCGTCTCCCAGGAGGACCGCGCCCGCGCCGACTTCCACCGGGTGCTGGACCAGGTGCGCGACCTGGCCGCGCGCACCGGCCACGACCCCGCCGCGGTGCTGCCGCTGGAGCTGCCGCTCGGCGAGGAGCAGGCGCTGCACGGCGTCGCCGACGTGCTGTCCGACCGGGGCCTCGACTACGGCGCGGACGGCCGGCACCGGGACTGCGACCTGCCCGCCGACGTGGCGGACGAGGAGCACCGGCTGCACGGCGAGGTGACGGAGGAGATCGTCGCGCACGACGACGACCAGCTGGAGCAGTACCTGTCCGGGGAGGAGCCCGGCCCGGCGGACCTCGAGCGGACCCTGGCCCGCGAGGTCGCGTCCGGCGGTGCGGTGCCCCTGCTGGTCGCGTCCGCGGCCACCGGCGTCGGGATCGACCGGCTCGCGGACCTGGTGTGCGAGATCGGCCCCGCCCCGACCGACCGGCCGGCCCGGCTGCGGGTCGGGGGCGGGGGGCCCGAGGACGGCGCGGAGACCGACCTGCCCGCCGACCCGGACGCCGAGACGGTGCTGCACGTGTTCCGGACGGTCGCCGACCCGTTCGTCGGGCAGGTGTCCGTGTTCAAGGTGCTGTCCGGCACCGTGCGGTCCGGCGACCGGCTGGTGACCGCGACCGGTGCCGAGGAGCGGCTGCACGGCCTGTTCCGGCTGCGCGGCCGCGAGCACCTGCCGGTCGACGCGGTCGCCGCGGGCGGGATCGCGGCCGTCGCCAAGCTCGGCTCCGCCCCGACGGGCAGCCTGCTCGCGTCGCGGGCGCAGCCCGTCCGGCCGGCCGGCCTGCCCCCGCGGCGGCCGGTGCTCGGCGTCGCGCTCGTCCCGGTGAGCCAGGCCGACGACGACAAGCTGTCCGGCGCGCTCACCCGGCTCGCGGCGGAGGACCCCACCCTGGTGGTCGAGCGCACCGCGCACCAGGCCGTCCTGCGCGGGCTCGGGGACGCCCACCTCGCCGTGGCGGTCGAGCGGCTGGCGCGGGTGTTCGGCGTCCACGTGACCACCGAGCCCGTGCGGATCGCCTACCGCGAGACGCTGGCCCGGTCCGCGGAGGCCGAGGGCCGGCTGAAGAAGCAGTCCGGCGGCCACGGGCAGTTCGCGGTGGTGCAGCTGCGGCTCAGCCCGCTGCCGCCCGGGTCGGGGTTCGCCTTCGTGGACTCGGTGGTCGGCGGCGCGGTGCCCCGGTCGTACCTGCCCGCCGTCGAGCGGGGCGCGGCCGAGGCGCTGGCCGCCGGCGGGCCGCTCAGGCACCCGGTGGTCGACGTGCAGGTCGAGGTCTACGACGGCAAGGCGCACGCCGTCGACTCCTCCGACATGGCGTTCCGCACCGCGGCCGCGGCGGGCGTCCGGGCGGCGCTCGCCGCGGCCGGCACCGTGCTGCTGGAGCCGACGGTGCGGGTCACGGTCGTCGTGCCGCCCGAGGCGCAGGGCGACGTGCTCGGCGACCTGTCGGGGCGGCGCGGCCGGATCAGCGCGAGCAGCACGACCGACGACGGCCGGGTCCGGATCGAGGCGGTCGTCCCCGAGGCCGAGGTGGTCCGGTACGCGCTCGACCTGCGGGCGCTCACCGGCGGGCGGGGCGAGGTGCTGCTGGAACCCGGGGACTACGACGTGCGGCCGGGGCACCTCGCGCCGGTGTGAGGCCCGGCCCGGGGCGGCGGGGCGTCAGCCCGCCGCCGCCTCCGGCACCGGCAGCCCCGACCCGAGCCGCCCCGCGTAGACGTCGATCTTCCTCTCGATCGCCGCGAGGTGGTCCTGGACCTCCGCCAGCTGCGCCCGCACCGCGTCGCGGTGCGCCTGGAGCAGCGCCATCCGCTCCGGCTCGGTGCCCTCGCCCTGCCGGACCAGGTCCGCGTACTCCCGGATCTCCCGGATCGGCATGCCGGTCGCCCGGAGCCGGGTCAGCAGGTGGATCCAGCCGAGGTCGCGCTCGGTGTACCGGCGGTGCCCGGACGAGGCCCGCTCCACGGCGTCCAGCAGCAGCCCGTCGCGCTCGTAGTACCGGAGCGTGTGCGGGGTCAGCCCGGTCGCCGCGGCGGCCTCGGCGATGGTGAGGGTGCGGCTCTCCTCGGTCACGCCCCTCAGCATGCGCCGCTCACCGCCCGATGGTCGACATGTCGGGGTACCGGTCGCCGACGACGGCCTGCGGCGGCACGGCGTCCGCGAGCGCCGCGAGGTCCTCGGCGGTGAGCCGGACGTCGGCGGCCGCGACGTTCTGCTCCAGGTAGCGGACCCGGCGGGTGCCGGGGATCGGCACCACGTCCTCGCCCTGGGCGAGCACCCACGCGAGCGCCAGCTGGGCCGCGGTGACGCCCCGCTCGGCCGCGAGCGCCTGGACCCGCTCCACCAGCGCCCGGTTGGCGTCGAACGCCTCGCCGGCGAACCGGGGGTTGGCGCGCCGGAAGTCGTCGGGCGCGAGGTCGCCGGGCGCCGCGATCGCCCCGGTGAGCATCCCGCGGCCGAGCGGCGAGTACGGCACCAGGCCGATGCCGAGCTCGCGCAGGGTCGGCAGCACCTCGGCCTCGACGTCCCGCGTCCACAGGGAGTACTCGGTCTGCACGGCGGTGATCGGGTGCACGGCGTGCGCCCGGCGGATCGTCGCCGGCCCCGCCTCCGACAGCCCGATGTGCCGCACCTTGCCCGCCTGGACGGCCTCGGCGAGCGCCCCCACCGTGTCTTCGACGGGCACCTTCGGGTCCATCCGGTGCATGTAGTACAGGTCCACGTGGTCGACGCCGAGCCGCTGCAGGCTGGCGTCCAGGCCGGCGCGCACGTACTCCGGCCGGCCGTCCACGCCGCGGCTCGTCACGGCCGGGTCGGGGTCGCGGACGATGCCGAACTTCGTGGCGAGCACGACCTCGTCCCGGCGCCCGGCGATCGCGCGGCCGACCAGGCGCTCGTTGGTGTGCGGGCCGTAGATGTCGGCGGTGTCCAGCAGGGTGACGCCGAGGTCCAGGGCGCGGTGGATCGTCGCGACCGACTCGCGCTCCTGGTCGGAGCCGGGCGCCGAGGTCGCCCCGTAGAACTCGGACATGCCCATGCAGCCGAGCCCGAGGGCGGAGACGGTGAGGGCGGTGCCGTGCGCGGCGCTGCCGAGGGTGCGGGTGGTGAGGCTCATGGGTGAGGACGCTCCTCCTTGGAGCGCGCTCGAAGTCAAGGCGTCGCGCTGCGGGTCGCGCCGGGCGGTCGTAGCGTCGGGTGGACACCCCACCCTCGAGGAGGACGCGTGAAGCTCCGTCACCTGCCGCTGCGCCTGGGCGCCGGCGCCTACATCCTGAACTCCGGCCTCGACAAGCTCGGCGCCGACGAGGAGACCGCGAAGGGCCTGCACGGCACCGCGGCCGGCGCGTACCCGTTCCTGTCCGGCGTGGACCCGAAGACGTTCACGACGGCGCTGGCCGCCACCGAGGTCGGGCTCGGGGCGGCGCTGCTGGTGCCCGTGCTGCCGCGCGTCGCCGTCGCCACCGGGTTCACCGCGTTCTCCGCGGCGCTCGTCGGCATGTACCTGCGCACCCCCGCGCTGCACCGCGGCGAGGGCGACCCGCGTCCGAACCCCGACGGGGTGGGCGTCGCCAAGGACGTCGTCATGCTCGGTGCCGCGGCGTCGTACCTGATCGACACCCTGACGTCGTCGGCGAAGAAGGCCGGCGTGAAGGCGGCGACGAAGGCGCGGAAGGCCGTCCACCACTAAGAGACGTCGGCGCGGCCGGGAGGCGGAGGCGGCGCGGGCCCTAGGCTCGGTGCCGCCCGCGTCCGCCGCCGTCCGAAGGAGCGCCATGCGCCAGCCGACCCGCTGGGAGCAGATCGGCCAGCAGAACCCCGACCGGTCCACCAGGTACGTCGAGCGGTTCCGCACGATGGCCGCCGAGGGCGCCGACCTGGCCGGCGAGGCGCGGATGGTCGACGCGATGGTGCCCCGCGGGTCCCGCGTGCTCGACGCCGGCTGCGGCCCGGGCCGGGTCGGCGGCGGGCTCGCGCGCCGCGGGCACACGGTCGTCGGCGTCGACGTCGACCCGGTGCTCGTCGAGGCCGCGCGCGCCGACCACCCCGCGGGCGACTGGCACGTCGGCGACCTCGCCGAGCTCGACCTGCCCGCCGCGGGCGTCGCCGAGCCGTTCGACGTCGCGGTGATGGCCGGCAACGTGCTGACGTTCGTCGCGCCCGGCACCGAGGCGGAGGTGCTGCGCCGGATCCGCGCGCACCTCGCGCCCGGGGGCCGGCTGGTCGTCGGGTTCGGCGCGGGCCGCGGGTACGCGTTCGACGCGCTCGACCTCGACGCCCGGGAGGCGGGGTTCGGCGTGCAGCACCGGTTCGCGACCTGGGACCTGCGGCCGTTCGGGCCGGACGCGGACTTCCTGGTGGCGGTCCTCGGCTGAGCACGTCGGGGTGGTCGGCGCGCGGGCGTCGTGCCACCCTCGACGGCATGGCCCGGTTCTTCGACGTCCACCCGCACGACCCCCAGGCCCGGTCGATCGGCCAGGTCGTGCAGCTGCTGCGCGACGACGCGCTGATCGCCTACCCCACCGACTCCGGGTACGCGCTCGGCTGCCGGATGGAGAGCCACACCGGCGCCGACCGGATCCGCGCGATCCGGCACCTGACCGACAAGCACCACTTCACCCTGATGTGCACCGACTTCGCGCAGCTCGGCCAGCTGGTGCGGCTGGACAACGCGCCGTTCCGGGCCATCAAGGCCGCGACGCCGGGGCCGTACACGTTCATCCTCCCGGCCACCAAGGAGGTGCCGCGGCGGCTCGCGCACCCCAAGAAGAAGACCGTGGGCGTGCGCATCCCCGACTCCCCCGTGGTGCAGGCGATCCTGCGCGAGCTCGGCGAGCCGCTGCTCTCCTCGACGCTCATCCTGCCGGGCGACACCGAGCCGCAGACCGACGGCTGGACGGTGAAGGAGGAGCTCGACCACGTGGTCGACGCGGTGATCGAGGCCGGCGAGGTGTCCGCGGAGCCCACGACCGTCGTCGACTGGTCGGAGGGCTACCCCGAGGTGGTCCGCGAGGGTGCGGGCGACCCCGACCGGTTCGCCTGACGGTGCCGTGCCGAATGTCAGACACGCGTAGTACGTTGAGGGCGTGGAGACGGTCACCAAGCGCGAGCTGAACCAGCACACCGCCGCCGTCCTGGCGCGCGCCGGTGACGGCGTCGAGATCGTCGTCACCGAGCGCGGGCGGCCCCGGTGGCGCGTGTCGGGCTACTCCGCACCGTCCGGCGGCCTGGACCGGCTGCAGCGCGAGGGCCGGTACACGCCGCCGAGCACCGACGCGCTCCCGTGGCCCGCGGACGGCGCCGGCGCGCCGCTGACGAGCGGCCGCCTCGACGACCTCCTCGACGAGTCGCGCGGCGACCACTGACGATGACGACGTACTACCTCGACTCGTCGGTCGCCCTGCGCGCCGTGCTGGCGGTCCCCGAGCGTCCGGACGTCCTGGCGTGGATCGACGCGCACGCCGGTCGGCTCGTGTCCTCGCGCCTGCTCCGCACGGAGGTCGTCCGCGTCCTGCGTCGCGAGCAGCTGCCCGTGTCGAGCGCGAGCCCCCTGCTGTCCCGCGTGGGGCTCATCTCGTTGTCGGACGAGGTCGCGTCCGTGGCCGAGTCCATCGAGCGGCACGTGAAGACGCTCGACGCCCTGCACCTCGCCACCGCCCTGGTGATCGGCGACCCCGTGGTCGTCGCGACGCACGACGCGGGGATGGCGGCGGTGGCAGCGCACCTCGGGCTCGACGTCGAGGACCCGGTGCTGTGACTGTCCCCGACCTGCCCGCCCCGCCCGACCTGCCCGCCCCGCCCGACGATCCCGGGTTCCCCGCCGCGACCGCGCCCGGCGCGCGCGACCTCGCCGAGCTCGACGGCGCCGTGGTCGAGTGCCGCGCCTGCCCGCGGCTCGTCGCCTGGCGCGAGCACGTCGCGACCGTGAAGCGCGCCGCCTACCGCGACCAGGAGTACTGGGCCCGCCCGGCGCCCGGCTTCGGCGACCCCGACGCCGCGGTCCTCGTCGTCGGCCTCGCCCCCGCCGCGCACGGCGCCAACCGCACGGGCCGGATGTTCACGGGTGACCGGTCGGGCGACTTCCTGTTCGCCGCCATGCACCGCGTGGGGATGGCGTCGCAGCCGACGTCCGTGCACGCCGGCGACGGGCTCACGCTCACGGGCGTGCGGATCACGGCCCCGGTGCACTGCGCACCGCCGGACAACAAGCCGCTGCCCGAGGAGCGGCGCCGCTGCGGGCCGTGGCTGGCGCGGGAGCTGGAGATCGTGCGCCCGCGGGTCGCCCTGGTGCTCGGGGCGTTCGGCTGGGACGCGCTGCTCCGCACGCTCGGCGAGCAGGGCTGGGCGGTCCCCCGCCCGCGCCCGCGGTTCGGCCACGGCGCCGAGGTCGTCCTGGACCGCCCGGGCACCGGCGAGCGCCTGACCCTGCTGGGCTGCTTCCACGTCAGCCAGCAGAACACCTTCACCGGCCGCCTGACCGAGGACATGCTCGACGCGGTCCTGCTCCGCGCCCGCGCCCTCGCCGCCTGACGCCGAGGTCGAGGGTTCCGCGGCGCCGGCCGGTCCGAGACCCTCGACCTCGACGGAGACGCTCGACCTCGGCGGACCGGGGTCAGGCCAGCGTGCGGCCGCCCGTGACGCCGATGCGCTCGCCGGTGATGTAGCTGCTCTCCTGGCTCGCGAAGAACACGTACGCCGGGGCGAGCTCCGCCGGCTGGCCGGCGCGGCCCAGCGGGGTGTCCGCGCCGAACTCCTTCACCTTCTCCGCCGGCATCGTCGCGGGGATCAGCGGGGTCCAGATCGGCCCGGGCGCCACGGCGTTGACCCGGATGCCCTGCTCGGCGACCTGCTGCGCCAGCGCCTTCGTGAAGTTGAGGATGCCGGCCTTGGTGGTCGCGTAGTCGATGAGCTGCGGGCTGGGCTCGTAGGCCTGGACCGACGTCGTGTTGATGACGCTCGAGCCGGGACGCAGGTGCGGGAGCGCGGCCTTGGTGATCCAGAACATCGCGTACAGGTTCGTCTTGAACGTGCGGTCCAGCTGCTCGGTCGTGAGGTCGAGCAGGCCGTTCTCCTGGGACATCTGGAACGCCGCGTTGTTGACGAGCACGTCCAGCCCGCCCAGCTCGGACACGGTGCGCTCGACGATCTCGGAGCAGAACGCCTCGTCGCGGATGTCGCCCGGCAGCGTGAGCGCGCGGCGGCCGGCGTCCTCGATCAGCCGCACCGTCTCCTGCGCGTCCTCCTCCTCGTCCGGGAGGTAGGAGATCGCGACGTCCGCGCCCTCGCGGGCGAACGCCAGGGCGACGGCGCGGCCGATGCCGGAGTCGCCGCCGGTGATCAGGGCGCGCTTGCCCTCGAGCCGGCCGGAGCCGACGTACGACTCCTCGCCGTGGTCCGGCTGCTGCTGCATGTCGTCCGTGAGACCGGGGTGCGGGATGTTCTGCGCCGGCTGCTCCGGCTCGGGGTGCTGGGTCTGCGGGTCCTGGGGCGTCGTCTGGTCGCTCATGCTCATCCATCGTCCGCGCCGCACGCCCGCGCGCCACCGGAGCGGGTGAACCGTCGGCGTGTCGCGCCCCGGCGCGTCGCCCCGAGTTGCCGCGCCGGGCCGCGTCCCCCCACAGTGGCCGTCGGCCACCCGCGCTCCGACCCGGACGTCCACGTCGCGCGCACGACCGCCGCACAGCCTCCCCTCAGGGGAGGTCCTAGGGTGGCGGTCCGGACCTGAGGAGGAACGTGAGCGAAGCCGACGAGCAGTACGTCGAGATCTGGGGCGACCGCGTGTCGATGGGCGACCTCGTCCTCGCGCTCGCGGTGACCGCCGCGGCGACCGTCGCGGCCGTCGTGATCGGGCGCGCGCTCGGGTCGTCCGAGTTCTTCTGGGGCCTCGGCGGCGCCGTGGTCGGGTTCGGCGCGTCGGTCGCGCTGGTCACGCCGAAGCGGGACGTACGGATCGTCGCCGACGACGACGCCGAGGCGGGGCCGCCACCGGCCTGACGCCGGCTCCTCCGCGCCAGCCGCCACGACGCGCCCATCCGGACGGGCGCCCCGCACCGAAAGACCTTTGTGGACCTCTCCCTGCTGCTGCCGATGGTCGCCGCCGCGCTCGCGGCCGTCGCGCTGTACACGCTGATCGGGTTCATCCCGGGCACCGACGAGACGTCGGTGCTGCTGCCCGTGACGCTCGCCCTCGTGCTCGCGGGCGCCGACCCGCAGGTGGTGCTGGCGTTCTTCATCGCCGCCGTGGTCACGCTCAACCTGACCAACTCCATCCCCACGGCGCTGGTCGGCCTGCCCGGCGGCGTGCTGTCCGCCCCGATGATCGACCACGCGCTGCTGCTCAAGCGGGAGGGCCGGGCGGCGGAGACGATCCGGAAGATGGCGGCCGGCTCGGTGGTCGGCACGCTGATCTCGGTGCCGCTGGCCCTGCTCATCGCGCGCGCCATCACCCCGTTCGCGGACCAGCTCCGGGAGTACGGGTCGCTGCTGTTCGTCGGCGGAGCCGTGGTCCTGGCGCTGATCGGGAAGAACAAGCTGCTCTCGCTGCTGGCGATCATCCCGCTCGGTCTGCTGTTCCAGGGCGTGCAGGCGCTGTACCGGCAGACCGGCGTGCTGCCCGAGGACGGCACGATCACGGTGTCGTTCTTCCTGTCGATCACCGCCGGCCCGCTGCTGCTCAGCCTGGCGACGCTGCTCAACCCGACGCTGCGCGGCGCGCTCCCCCGGGCGGGCCGCACGCCGGTCGTCATCACGCGCTCGGAGCTGGCGGGCGCGTCGCTCAGCCCGCGCCGCCTGCTGACCCGCGCCGAGCTCGGCGCCTCGGCCACGGTCTCCGCCGCGTCCACGCCGCTGTTCTTCCTGAGCCCGGTCGCGCTGACGCTGCTCATGGGCGAGGCGTCCGGGGCCCGCGCCCAGCAGCCCGTCGAGCGGTCGTCCCGGGCGATCACCTCGATGGCCGCGCTGGCGCACTCGACGTACCTGGCGGGCGTGATCATCCCGCTGCTGGCGGTGGGGCTGCCGCTGTCCCCGGTCGCCGTCGGCCCCGCGAACGCGCTGTTCAACGCGCCGCCGGTGCTGACGCTCGACGACAACCTGCACCACATGCTGTCGACGTCGCAGTTCGTGGTCGCGGTCGTGGTCGGCGGGGCCCTCGCCCTGGTGCTGTCCTACGTGCTGGCGGTCCGGTACTCGTTCCGGCTCACCGCGCTGGTCACCCGCCACGTGCCGCACGAGGCGGTGCTGGCGCTGTTCGTCGTGTTCGTCCTGCTCCTCGCCTACCTGGACGCAGGGCTCGTCAACGTCTTCGCCGTGCTGCTGGTCGGGCTGACCTGCGGCACGCTGAACCGGTTGGGCGTCAACTTCGGGGTGCAGTTCATGTCGCTGTACGCGGCCCCGTGGTTCGTGGCGCACCTGATGTGAGGAGTCGGACCATCTCCAGCTCGAACCCGCGCAGCACCGGCCCGGGCGCCCCGCGCGCCACCGGGACGGGTCACACCCGCGCGAAGGCGATCCTGGTCGGGGAGCACGCCGTCGTGTACGGCGAGCCCGCGATCGCGCTGCCGCTCGCCAGCCTGCCGATGCGGGCCGTCGCCCGGCGCGAGGAGGGCCCGCTGGCACTCGAGTCCGTCCTGTACTCGGGCGCGCTGTCCGACGCCCCCGAGCAGCTCGCCGCGCCGGTCGCCGCCGTGGAGGCGACGCTCGACCACCTCGGCCTGCCGCACCGCGACATCGTGCTGTCCACCGAGTCCACGATCCCCGCCGCGCGCGGCCTCGGGTCCAGCGCCGCCACCGCCGGCGCGCTCGCGCTGGCGCTGGCCGACCTCGCCGGGCGAACCCTGACCGCGCAGGAGCACTTCGACCTGGTCCAGGTCGGCGAGCGGGTGGCGCACGGCAACCCCAGCGGCCTGGACGCCCGCACCACCGCCTCCACGGAGCCGGTGTGGTTCCAGGCCGGCGAGATCCGGCCGCTCGACCTCGCGCTCCGCGCGCACCTCGTCGTCGCCGACACGGGCGTGCACGGGCGGACCCGGGTCGCGGTCGCCGACGTGCGGTCGTTCCGGGACCGGCACCCGGCCCGCGGGGCGGAGCTGATCGCGGAGCTCGGCGCCATCACCCGCGACGTCGTCGACGACCTGGCCCTCGACCGCCCCGCGGAGCTCGGCGCCCGGATGACCCGCGCGCACGGCGCCCTCGCGGAGCTCGGCGTCTCCTCCCCCGAGCTGGACCGCCTGGTCGGCGCGGCCCTCGCGGCCGGCGCCCTCGGCGCCAAGCTCACCGGCGGTGGCCAGGGCGGATGCATGCTGGCGCTCGCGGCCGACGCGGCGTCCGCTGGTACGATCGCCGCTGCCCTGCGCCGCGCAGGCGCGGCGCGCACCTGGCTGCACCGGACCGACGCGCGGCGTCCCGCCGCTCCCTCCGCCCAGGTGTCCCTCGGATGACGAACTCCGCGACCGCCGTCGCGCACGCGAACATCGCCCTCGCCAAGTACTGGGGCAAGCGCGACGAGGCCCTGGCGCTCCCCGCGACCTCCAGCCTGTCGCTGACGCTCGACGCGTTCCACGCCACGACCACGGTGACCCTCGACCCGGGGGCCGCCGAGGACGCCGGCACGCTGGACGGCCGGCCGATGTCCGAGGGCGAGGTGACCCGGGTCCGGCGGTTCCTCGACCTGGTGCGCTCGCTCGCCGGGTCGTCCGTGCACGCCGCGGTCACCTCGGTGTCGACCGTGCCGACCGGCGCGGGCCTGGCCTCGTCGGCGAGCGGGTTCGCCGCGCTCGCCGGTGCCGCGGCGGCCGCCTACGGGCTCGACCTCGACCCCCGCGCGCTGTCCCGCCTCGCGCGCCGCGGGTCCGGCTCGGCGGCGCGCTCGGTGTTCGGCGGCCTGGTGGTCTGGCACGCGGGCACCGACGACGCCACGTCGTTCGCCGAGCCGGTGCCTGGTGGCGAGGCCGGCGGCGCGCTCGACCCGGCGATGGCCGTCGTCGTGCTGGACGCCGGCCCCAAGGCGATCTCGTCCCGCGAGGCGATGCGCCGCACCGTCGAGACCTCCCCGTACTTCCCGGCGTGGACGCAGGCCACCGAGGCCGACGTGGCGCTGATGCTGGACGCCGTCGCCGCCGGCGACCTGCCTACGCTCGGCGCTCTGGCGGAGTCCAACGCCCTGCGGATGCACGCGACGATGCTCGGCGCGCGACCGCCGGTCCGGTACTGGACCGCGCACACCGTCGGGGTGCTGGACCAGGTGCAGGCGCTGCGCGCCGACGGCCTGCCGTGCTGGGCGACCATCGACGCCGGCCCGAACGTCAAGGTGCTGTGCGCGGGCCGCGACCTGCCCGCCGTCGCCGCGGCCCTGTCCGAGGGCGGCACCCGCCGCGTCGTGACCGCACGCCCCGGCCCGGACCTGCGGGTCGCCGCGGGGGGTGCCGCGTGACCGCGCCCGCCGCCGGGACCTCCGTGCCCGCCGAGGCCCCGATCGAGGTCAGCGCCCCCGGCAAGCTGTTCGTCGCCGGCGAGTACGCCGTGGTCGAGGCCGGGTACCCCGCGGTGCTCGTCGCCGTCGACCGGCACGTCACCGTGCGCCTCGCGCGCGCCGAGGGCGCCGGCTCCATCGCGTCCGACCAGTACGGCCGGCTCCCGGTGGTGTGGCGGCGCGACGGCGGCCGCGTGGTGCTCGACCACGACAGCCGCCCGTTCGACTACGTGCTCGCCGCGATCGACGTGGTGGAGCGGTTCGCCGCGGAGCAGGGCCGGTCGCTCGGCTTCTACGACATCACGATCACCTCCGAGCTCGACGACCAGTCGGGCCGGAAGTTCGGGCTCGGCTCGTCGGCCGCCGTCACCGCGGCGACCGTGCGGGCGCTGGACCGGTTCTACGACCTCGACCTGCCCACCGAGCGGCTGCTGCGCCTGGCGCTCCTCGCCACCGTCGCGGTGAACCCGATGGGCTCGGGCGGCGACGTCGCCGCGAGCCTGTACGGCGGGTGGATCCGGTACGCGGCGCTCGACCGCGACTGGCTGCGGACGGCGCAGGCCGCCGCCGAGGCCTCGGGCGCCCTGCGGCCGCTGTCGGCCCTCCTCGACGCCGACTGGCCCGGCCTGTCCGTGCGCCGGCTGCCGACCCCGCGGACCATGCGGCTGGTGGTCGGGTGGACCGGAGTCCCGGCGTCGACCACCCGCCTGGTCGAGCGGATGCAGTCCCGCAAGGGCGCGGCCGAGGCGCACTACCCCGACTTCCTCGCCGCCTCCCGGGAGTGCGTGGACGCGCTGGCGGACGCCATCGAGCGCGACGACGCCCCGGCGGCGAAGGCGCAGATCCACCGCGCGCGCGGCCTGCTCACCTCGCTCGCGCGCGCCGCCGGCGTCGACATCGAGACCCCCGCGCTGCGCACGCTGTGCGAGACCGCCGAGGGCGTCGGCGCGGCGGCCAAGTCCTCGGGCGCGGGGGGCGGCGACTGCGGCATCGTGCTGGTGGACGCCGACACGGACCTCGAGCCGATGCTCCGGGACTGGGCGCTGTCCGACGTGCGGCACCTGTCCCTGCGGGTCCAGCAGCCGTGCGACGCCGAGGACACCCCGTGACCCCCGACGACGCCCACCTGTCCGGCCAGGACCAGCCGACCGCCGACCCCGCGGCCGCCGCCGGGGCGACGCCCGCCGAGCAGGACGCGCGCCGCAAGGACGACCACGTGCGCCTGGCCGTCGCCCAGCACGCGGAGCCGGGGCCGAGCGACTTCGACCACGTCCGCCCGATGAACCACCCGCTCCGGGCCGGCGACCGCGCGCAGGTGTCGCTGCGCACCGCCGGCCGGGTGCTCGACTGGCCGGTGCCGCTGTACATCAACGGCATGACCGGGGGCACCGCGCACACCGGGACGATCAACCGGGCCCTGGCGATCGCCGCCCGGGAGACGGGGGTCCCGATCGCCTCCGGCTCGACAGGCATCCTGCACCGCGAGCCCGCCGCGATCCCGTCGTTCCGGGTGCTGCGCGACCTCAACCCCGACGGCTTCGTGCTGGCGAACGTCAACGCCAACCTCACGCCCGCCCAGGCCCGGCGCTCGGTGGAGATCCTGGGGGCCGACGGCCTGCAGGTGCACGTGAACCCGGCGCAGGAGATCGTCATGCCCGAGGGCGACCGCGACTTCACGCGCTGGGCCGAGAACATCGCCGCGATCGTCGACGGCGTGGACGTCCCCGTCGTCGTCAAGGAGGTCGGCGCCGGCATGAGCCGCGGCACCGTCGAGCGCCTGCGTGACCTCGGCGTCGCGGCCGTCGACGTCTCCGGGCGCGGCGGCACCGACTTCACCGCCATCGAGTCCGCCCGGCGCACCGACGGCGGCATGGACTACCTCGCGGCGTGGGGGCAGTCGGCGGTCGAGGGCCTGCTGGACGCGTCGTCGGTCGAGGGCGTGGACCTCCTGGCGTCCGGCGGCGTCCGGCACCCCCTCGACGTCGTGCGCGCGCTCGCGCTCGGCGCCACGGCCGTCGGCGTCGCCGGCGGCTTCCTGCGCACCCTGCTGACCGACGGCGAGGCGGCCCTCGTCGCCCGCATCGAGACCTGGCTGACCCAGGTCGGGGACATCATGACGCTGCTCGGCGCGCGCACCGTCGCCGACCTGCGCCGGACCGACCTGCTGCTCACGGGCCCGGTGCGCGAGTTCTGCGACCTGCGCGGCGTCGACGCCCGCGCGTACGCCCGCCGCAGCGGCCTCTGACGGCGGACGGCCCGCGGTCCCGCGGGTCCGTCCGCGGCGTGATCGGGCGGCGCGGACGTCCGTGCTGGGCGCGCGTGCACCGCGTGGCCCGGCGGCACCGGCGGTAACCCGAGCGTGCGTCCACCGCGTCACGTGGCCGCATGAGGGGTGCCGTCCCGACGGGTCGACGGCTCGCGGCGAGGGCGCGAGGTGGCGGGACCTCCGTCCTCGAGGAATACCCCCAGGGGGTATAGCGTTGGGGGCTGTGACGGGGCGCGCTCGCGCACCGCACGGAAGGGAGCGCGACGTGCACGGCTACAGCGGCGACAAGGACGACTACCTCAAGCGCCTCAAGCGCATCGAGGGGCAGGTGCGCGGGATCGCGCGCATGGTCGACGAGGACGTCTACTGCATCGACGTCCTGACCCAGGTCGCCGCCGTGACCAAGGCGCTGCAGGCCGTGAGCATCGGCCTGGTCGAGGACCACCTGGGCCACTGCGTCGTCGACGCCGCCCGGCAGTCCGAGGAGGCCGGCGCCGAGAAGGTGCGCGAGGCCTCGGAGGCCATCGCCCGCCTCGTCCGCTCCTGAACCCCGCACCCGAGAGGAACACCACCGTGAGCCAGACCACCACGTTCTCCGTCGACGGCATGACCTGCGGCAACTGCGTCCGCCACGTCACCGAGGAGCTCACCGCCCTGCCGGGGGTCACCGACGTGCGGGTCGACCTGGTCGCCGGCGGGTCGTCGCCCGTCACCGTCACCTCGGACGCGCCGCTCGCCGACGAGGCGATCGCCGCCGCCGTCGACGAGGCCGGCTACGCCGTCACGCCGCGGAAGTCGCTGCTGTGACAGCCGACGACCCGCGCACCGCCGACCTGCCCGTGGCGCCGGTCGGGACCGTCGACCTGGCCGTCGAGGGCATGACCTGCGCGTCGTGCGTCGCGCGCGTCGAGAAGCGGCTCAACCGCGTGCCCGGCGCCCGGGCGACGGTGAACCTCGCGCTCGAGAGCGCGCACGTCGAGGTGGCGCCGACCGAGGACGGCAGCACGCCGGACGTGGACGCGCTGGTCGCCGCGGTGCGCGCCGCCGGGTACGACGCGACGGTCACCGGCCGGCGCGACCTCGCCGCGCCCGCCACCGCCGACGGACCCGCCACGGCGGTGGCGGCCGACGCCCCCGCCGCGCCGCAGCACCACGCGCCGCAGCACGCCGGCCACGACATGGCCGGCATGGACCCGACCGAGCACGCGCTGTCCGGCCACAGCATGGCCCCCGGCCACGACATGGACCCCGACGAGGACACCTCGGCCCCGACCGACGCGCGCGGCACCGACCTGCGCCGCCGGCTGCGGGTCGCCGCCGTCCTGACCGTCCCCGTCCTGCTGCTGTCGATGGTGCCCGCGTGGCAGTTCCGCGGCTGGCAGTGGCTCGTCGCCGTCCTCGCGCTCCCGGTCGCCACCTGGGCGGCGTGGCCGTTCCACCGCGCGGCGGTCCGCGCGGCCCGGCACGGGGCCTCGACGATGGACACCCTGGTGTCGATCGGCATCGTCGCGGCGACCGGCTGGTCGCTGTGGGCGCTGCTGCTCGGCGGCGCGGGCACGCTCGGCATGACGATGACGCCGACGCTGTGGCCCGCGGCGGACGACGGCATGGGCACGCACATGCCCGAGCTGTACTTCGAGGTCGCCGCCGTCGTCACGACGTTCCTGCTCGCCGGCCGGTACGCCGAGCACCGCTCGCGCCGCCGGGCCGGGGACGCGCTGCGGTCCCTGCTGGACCTCGGCGCGAAGGACGTCGCGCTCCTCGTGACCGGCCCGGACGGCCGGCGCACCGAGCAGCGCGTCCCGGTGGCCCGCCTCGGGGTGGGCGACGAGTTCGCGGTGCGCCCGGGCGAGAAGGTCGCCACGGACGGCGTCGTCGTCTCCGGCACCAGCGCCGTCGACACCAGCCTGCTCACCGGCGAGCCGGTGCCCGTCGACGTCGGGCCGGGCGACGAGGTCACCGGGGCCACGATCAACACCGGCGGTCACCTGGTCGTCCGCGCGACCCGCGTCGGCGAGGACACCCGGCTGGCGCAGATCGGCCGGCTCGTGGCGGCCGCGCAGACCGGCAAGGCGCCGGTGCAGCGGCTCGCCGACCGGATCTCGGCCGTGTTCGTCCCGGTCGTGCTCGTGCTGGCGGCCGGCACCCTGGCGGTCTGGCTGCTGTCGGGCGCCTCCGCGCAGGCGGCGTTCACCGCCGCGGTCGCGGTGCTGATCATCGCCTGCCCCTGCGCCCTCGGGCTCGCCACGCCCACGGCCCTGCTGGTCGGGACCGGGCGCGGCGCCCAGCTCGGCGTGCTCATCAAGGGCCCGGAGATCCTCGAGCAGACCCGCACCGTCGACACCGTCGTGCTCGACAAGACCGGCACGGTCACCGAGGGGCGCATGGCGCTCGTCGGGGTGCTGGCGGCCGGGGACGGGCCGGACGCCGGGGACCCCGGCGCGGGCGCGGCCGAGGACGCCGCGGACGGCGCGGGTCCGGCCCGCACCGACGCCCAGCGCGAGGTGCTCCGGTTCGCCGGTGCCGTCGAGGCGCTGGCGGAGCACCCGATCGCCCGCGCGGTCGCCGAGGCCGCGGCCGGGCTCGCCCCGGAGGCGGCGGGCACCGGCGGGGACGGCGTCGGGATCGGCACGGACCAGGTGCACGAGTTCCGGGCCGAGGCCGGGCGGGGCGTCAGCGGCGTGGTCCGCGCGGCGCACGCCGGCGTCGGGCTGTGCCGGCGGGTGCTCGTGGGCCGGCCCGCGTGGCTCGCCGAGCAGGGCGTGCCCGCCGACGCCGACCTCGGGGCGCGGTTCGCCGCCGCCGAGGCCGACGGGGCCACCGCCGTGCTGGTCGCCTGGGACGGCGCCGCGCGCGGCGTGCTCGTGCTGCGCGACCCGGTCAAGGACGGCTCGCGGAGCGCGGTGGCGGACCTGCGGGCCCTCGGCCTGCGTCCGGTCCTGCTGACCGGCGACAACGCGGGCGCCGCCCGGGCGGTGGCCCGGGCCGTCGGGATCGCCGAGGCCGACGTGGTGGCCGAGGTGCTGCCCGCCGACAAGGTGGACGTCGTCCGGCGGCTGCAGGGCGAGGGCCGGCGGGTCGCGATGGTCGGCGACGGCGTGAACGACGCCGCGGCGCTCGCCACCGCGGACCTCGGGCTCGCGATGGGCACCGGCACGGACGTCGCGATCGAGGCGGCCGACGTGACGCTCGTCCGCGGCGACCTCCGCTCGGCGCCGCAGGCGGTGCGGCTGGCACGCCGCACGCTGCGGGTCATCAAGCAGAACCTGTTCTGGGCGTTCGCCTACAACGTCGCGGCCATCCCGCTGGCGGCGCTCGGCCTGCTCAACCCGATGATCGCGGGCGCGGCGATGGCGTTCTCCTCGGTGCTGGTGGTGGCGAACTCGCTCCGCCTGCGCCGGTTCGCCTGACGCGTCCACCCACCCACGCCCCGGGGCGTCCGCACGGACGTCCCGGGGCGTGGCGCGCCGAGGCGCTACGGTCAGCACCGACCCCCCGCCCCTTGGAGGAGCCGTGCCCGCGTCCCGTCCCGTCCTCGAGATCGCCGTCCAGGACCTGGCGGGCTACCGCGTGGCGGCCGACGCCGGTGCGGCGCGCACCGAGGTGTGCGCCGCGCTCGCCGCGACGGGCGGGCTGACCCCCGGCGCCGGCCTGCTCGCCGCCCTCGTGGCCGAGCGCGACGCGCGGTCCGCGGCCGGGGACGCGGCCCCCGGGGTGCACGTCCTGGTGCGCCCGCGGCCGGGGTCGTTCGTCTACGACGCGGACGAGCTCGACGTGCAGGTCCGCGAGGTGCGCGCCGCCGTCGGCCTGGGCGTCGACGGCGTGGTGGTCGGGCCGCTCACCGCGGGCGGACGGGTCGACGACCGCGCGCTGGCCGCCCTGGTCCGCGCCGCGGACGGCCGCGAGGTGACGTTCCACCGGGCCGTCGACTCCGTGGCGGACCCGCTCGCGGTCCTGGACGCGCTGGCCGGCGCCGGGGTCACCCGCGTGCTGTCCTCGGGCGGCGAGGCCCGCAGCATCGACGGCGTGCGCCGGCTCGCCGCGATGGTCGAGCACACCGCCGGCGCCGTCCAGGTGATGGCCGGCGGCGGCGTGCGGCCGGTCGACATCGGCGCGCTCATCGCGGCCGGCGTGGACGCCGTGCACCTGTCCGCGAGCCGCGCGGTCGACGGGGACGGCGGCCCGGGCGGCGGCGGCTCCGGCGGCGGCTGGACGGTCACGGACCCCGACGTCGTGGCCCAGGCGGCCGCGGCGCTCGCGCGCGCCTGACGGCTGGGGCGAGGCGCGACCCGCCGGGCGCGCGGCGGGCACGCGCGGGATCGGCCGGCACAGCCGGGGTCCAGGCGACGCCCAGACGCGCGCCCTACGCTGCAGGACGTGACCGCCCTCGACCCGAGCGCCCCCGGCGCCCCGCCCGTCTCGGAGCGCGCCCGGCGCCGCCGCCTCACGGCCGAGGTCTGGATCGTCCTCGGCCTGTCCCTCGGCCAGTCCGCCGTGTACGCGCTGGTCACCATCGCCGCGCGCCTCACCGCGGGCACCCCGCTGGCGTCGCAGAGCGCCACGCTGAACGCCAGCCGGTCCCCCCGGCCCTACCTGGACCTGACGTACCAGCTGCTGTCGATCGGGTTCGCGCTGGTCCCGGTCGCGCTCGCCCTGTACCTGCTCTCGGCGAACGGGCGCAGCGCCACCCGCCGGATCGGCCTGGACGGCTCCCGCCCCGGCCGCGACCTGGGTGTCGGGTTCGGGCTCGCCGCGCTCATCGGGCTGCCCGGCCTCGCGCTGTACGTCGTCGGGCGCGCGGTGGGGATCACCGTCGAGGTGCAGGCGTCCGCGCTGGACGCCACGTGGTGGGCGGTCCCGGTGCTGATCCTCTCGGCGCTGCAGAACGCGCTGCTGGAGGAGGTGATCGTCGTGGGCTACCTGATGGAGCGGCTGCGGGAGCTGCGGTGGCGGACCCCGGCGATCCTGGTCACCTCGGCGGTCCTGCGCGGCTCGTACCACCTGTACCAGGGCATCGGCCCGTTCCTGGGCAACGTCGTCATGGGCCTGGTGTTCGCCGAGTACTACCGGCGCCGACGGCGGACCATGCCGCTCGTCGTCGCGCACACCGTGCTCGACGTCGTGGCGTTCGTCGGCTACGCCCTGCTGCCGGTGGCGTGGCGCGAGGCGCTCGGCATCCGCTGACGCCGGCGCACCTCAGGCCGCGCTCGACCGCGCGGCGCGCCCGTCCGCCGCGAGCTGGCGGCTGAGCGAGCGGGTCGCGAACCCCGACACGAGCATCACCACGCCCGCCACGAACGCGAACAGCCCGTACACGGTGAGGATGACGTCGACCGTGCCCTGGGGCTTGATCGCCAGCAGCAGCCCGAACAGGAACGAGATCAGCCCGAAGACGAGCGTCCCGGACCACGCCAGGTCCCGCGCCCGGTACTGCGCGACGGCGACGATCACGGCGGTGACGCCGAGCACCAGCACCCACAGCGCCAGCAGGTAGAACAGCGCCAGCGCGGTCACGTCCGGCCACAGCATGATGAGCGCGCCGAACCCGATGCTGACCAGGCCCTCGGCGATGAGCCAGCCGAACCCGGGCCGGCCGCGCGCGAGCAGCGCCTGCAGCAGCACCACGGCGCCGTCGACGACCGCGAACACGCCGAACACCCACACGAGCGCGACGAGCGTCCCCAGCGGCTCGACCAGCAGCAGCAGGCCCAGCACGATCATCAGCACGCCGCGGAGCACCGGCAGCCACCAGACCGACCGCAGCACCGCCGCGACCCTGCCCTGCACGTCCTGAGCCACGCGTACCTCCGGGTGCTCCGTGGGGCGGCCCGCCGACCGGCCGGCGGCGTCCCCGCCGGTCACGCTAGCCCCCGGGGGTCATCCTCGCGACGGAGACGCCGCCCGGACGCCGTCATCCTCCGGGACGGAATCGGTGCGTAGGGCGTGCAGGAGCCCCCTGGGGGGAGCGTCGCTGCCTAGACTCGCCACCATGCCCGACGCCTCGACCAGCGCGCCCGCGGCGCCCGGCCGACCCGACGAGCCCGCCGCGGGCGAGCGCAGCCGGCCCCCGCGCGACGGGCTCGGCCGGCCCCAGGTGCTGGACACCCCCGCGGTGCGGGTGCACCACCCGAGCGACCTGCTCGGCGTCGTGCTCAGCCTGGTCGGCGCGGTCGCCGTCATGGCGCTGGCGACCTACGCGCACAACACCACGTCGGGCGTCGCGGAGGACGTGCAGGGGTTCGCCTCGCTGCTCCGCCAGATCCTCGTGGTGCCGGTCGCGCTGCTCGAGACCGTCGTCACCTACCTCGTGCCCGTCGCCGTCCTCGCGGAGCTGGCGGTGCGCCGGCTCGGCCGGCAGATGATCGAGGCCTCGATCGCCGCGATCGTCGCCGTCCTCGCGTCGGCGGGCGTGGCGTGGCTGATCGAGCACCTGGGGTCGGACCAGCTGGTCGCCGGGCTGTCCGTCCGGCTGAACGGCGTGCTCACGCTGTCGATCCCCGAGTACATCGCCCTGATCGCCGGCCTGCTGACCGCGACCGGCCCGCGCACCCGCCGGCGCACCGTGTCCTGGTCGTGGAACCTCGTGTGGGTCGCGGTGGGCGTCATGGTGATCACGGCGGGGGCGTCCCTGCCGGGCGTCGCGATCGCTCTGCTCATCGGGCGCGCCGCGGGGCTCGCCGTCCGGTACGTGTCGGGCGTGCGGTCCGACCGGGCCTACGGGGCGAGCCTGGTCGCGGGCGTGCGCCGCGCGGGCTGGCAGCCACGGGTCCTGGTGCGGGTCCCCGACGAGGACGAGGACCCGTCCGACGACGCGCAGCCCCCCGGCCCGGACGGGACGCCGGGTGCCGCCGTGCAGGCCAGCGCCGGTGCGAGGGCCGCGGTCCGGTACGCCGACCACCGCGCCTACGGGATGGTCACCGAGGACGGCCAGGAGCTCGACGTGCTCGTGCTCGACGGCGACCGGCAGGTGATCGGCTTCCTCAGCCGGCTGTGGCGGTCCCTGCGGCTGCGCGGGCTGGACGGCCGGTCCGTCGTGTCGCTGCGCCAGGCCGCGGAGCGCGCCGCCCTGCTCTCGTACACCGCCTCCGCCGCCGGGGTCCGCACGCCCGCGCTGCGCGGCATCGCCGAGGCCGACTCCTCGATGCTCCTGGTCCAGGACCCGGTGCCGGCCGCCACCTCGCTCGCGGAGCTCGAGCCCGAGGCGATCACCGACGACGTGCTGCGCGCGATCTGGGGGCAGCTGGGCACCGCCCACGAGGCCGGCCTCGCCCACCGCGCGCTGACCAGCGACGTGATCCTGGTCGCCGACGGACCCGACGACCCGACGGTGTGGCTCGTGGGGTGGGACCAGGGCGACGTCGCCTCGTCCGAGCTGGCGCAGCGCATGGACCGGACCCAGATGGTCGCGCTGCTCGCGCTCCGCGTCGGCCCGGCCCGCGCCCTGGAGTCGGCCGTGGCGGTGCTCCCCGAGGGCGACATCGCCGCGATCGGCCCGCTGTTGCAGACCATCACCCTCCCGCGCCGCACCCGCGAGGAGCTGCGCGCGCACAAGGAGGTGCTGGCCGAGCTGCGGTCCGCGCTGGTGGCCCGGCTGCCGGAGGCCGACGTCGAACCCGTGCAGCTCGTCCGGTTCGGCGCGCGCGCCGTGCTGACCATCCTCCTGACCACGGCCGCCGTCATCATCCTCCTGACGTCGATCAACCTGCAGACCATCCTCGACGCGCTGGCGACCACGGACTGGCGGCTGAGCGTCCTGGCGTTCCTGCTCGGCATGGCGACGCTGTTCGGGGCGGCGCTGTCCCTGGTGGCGTTCTCCCCGGTGAAGCTGTCGCTGTGGCGGGCGTCGGTGGCGCAGTCGGCGTCGACGTTCGTGGCCCTGGCCGCGCCGGCGGGCATCGGGCCCGCCGCGATCAACCTCCGGCTGCTGACCCGGCGGGGCACCTCGGCGTCGCTCGCGACGGCGACGGTCGCCCTCGTCCAGGTGTCGCACTTCGTCGTGACGCTGCCGATGCTGCTGGTGCTGTCGGTGGCGTCGGGCACGAACCAGCTGGAGCGGTTCACCGTGTCGCCCACGGTCGTCGTCGTCATCGGCGTGCTCGCGGCCGTGGTCGGCGCCGCGCTGCTGGTGCCGAAGGTGCGGCAGTGGGTGGCCGCCAAGACGTTGCCGACGCTGCAGCAGACCTGGCCGCGCCTCATCGAGGTCGTCGGCCAGCCGTTCCGGCTCGGGGTCGGGCTCGCGGGCAACCTCATCACGACGTTCGGCTACATCCTCGCGTTCGAGGTGTGCCTGCTGGCGTTCGGCCAGCACCTGTCGCTGGTGCAGGTGGCGATCGTCTACCTGGCAGGCAACACGGCGGGGTCCATCGCCCCGACCCCCGGGGGCATCGGTACCACCGAGATCGCCCTGGCGGGCGCGCTGACGGTGGTCGGCGTGAACCCGGGCGTCGCGACCTCGGTCGCGGTGCTGTTCCGCGTGCTCACCTACTGGCTGCGGATCCCGGTCGGCTGGGCCGCCATGCGCTACATGCAGCGCGTCGGCGAGCTCTGACGCCGGGCCCGGGCGTCAGGAGGCGGACGTGCACTCGCGCTGCGCGGGCACGAGGTCCGCGTGCGCGGCGAGGGTCGCCGCGATGCGGGACCAGGAGGACAGGCGCGTCGCCGCGCGCCCGGTCACGTCGGAGCGGAGGTCGGAGCCTCGCTGCTCGGCCGGCTCGTAGAAGCCGCGCTGTTCCATGGCAGATCCTTCGTTCGGCAGCCCGGCTGACCTGCGGGGGTCCCGTGGCTTTGCGTCCCCTCCTCGCGGAGGGTTTGCCCTTGTCGCTGACACGGCGACTGTAGGCCCGCCACCCGGACGAGCGGAAGGGGGCGGACGGCACGCGCCAGCCCAGAACGCGCATTTCACCCACTCGGGCCAAAGCGGACAAAACACTCGGAGGGCGCGTCCCCGCCGCGCCGACGCGTGCATTCCGGTGAATGCGCAGGTCAGCCCGTCTCTCAGGCCGCGGGGACCGCCACGGCGCGCAGGAACGACTCCAGCAGCGGTCCCGAGGTCGTCGACCCGAAGTCGCCGGTCTCGACGAACACCGCCACCGCCAGGTCACCCTGCGCCGCGATCATCCACGCGTGGTTCTGCAGGTCGTCCCCGGACCCGTACTGGGCGGTGCCGGACTTCGCGATCACCTCGGGGCCCGGCACGTCCTGCAGGAAGTCGCCGCCGCCCTCGGTGACGACGGCCCGCATCATCGACCGCAGGGCCGCCGACTCCTCGGCGGTCAGCGGCTGCGCGGGCGCGGGCGCCGCGGTCGCCGTCTCACCGGCTCCCCCGAGCAGCAGGCGCGGCGTGACCCGCGCGCCCGCGGCCACAGACGCCGCGACCGTCGCCATGCCGAGCGGGGTCGCCTGGACCCGCGCCTGGCCGATCATCGACGCGGCGTGGTCGGTGCCGCCGGTCGCCTCCGCCGGGACCTCGCCGAGGGTGGCGGCGAACCCGAGGTCGGCGTCCGGGACCAGGCCGAGCGACGCCGCCGCGGCCGCCAGCGCCTCCTGCGGGGCGGTGCCCGCCGCCGTGAGGAACGCGGTGTTGCACGACTCGGCCACCGCCGTCCGCAGCGTGATGTCGCCGAGCGCGTCGGACGGGTACCCCGGGTAGTTCTGGAACGACCGGCCGTCGACGGTCGCGGTCGGCGGGCACGTCACGGTGCTGTCCGGGGTCAGCCCGGCGCGCAGCAGCGCGAGCGAGGTCGCGACCTTGAACGTCGACCCGGGCGCGTACAGGCCCAGGGTGGCGGTCGACATGCCGCCGCCACCCGGGCCGCTCGCCGCGGCGAGCACGTCGCCGGTGGACGGGCGGATCGCGACGATCGCGCTGGCGCTGCCCGCGACCGTGGCGACGAGGTCCTCCGCGGCCTGCTGCACCCGCGGGTCGAGCGTCGTGCGCAGGGGCTCCCCGACCACGGGTTCGGTGTGGAACAGCTCCCGCTCCTGCGCGCCGGCGCTCGCCACGACCGTCAGGCCGGGCTCGCCGCGCAGCTGCTCGTCGAACTGCGCCTGCAGTCCGCTCAGGCCCGCGAGGTCGCCCGCGACCACCGCGCCGCCGGACTCCTCGACGATCTCGGCCGTCGCCTGCCCGACGGTGCCCAGCACGGGGCGGGCGAACGCGCGGGTGGGCGCCAGCGGCAGCGCCGTCTCGAGCATGTTGACCCCGGGGACCACCGACAAGGCCCCGCGGTCGTAGGCCGGGTCGTCCGCCCGGACGACGATCGCCTCGACGAACGCCTTCTCCCCCGCCGCGGCGACCTGCGCCGCGTAGGCCTCGGGGTCGAGCCCGAGCATCGTCGCGAGCTGCCGCGCCGCGGCGTCCGCGTCCGCCGCCGGGACGCGGGTCTTGTCGATGCCGATCCGGAACACGGGCCGGGACTCCACGAGCACCGCGTCCCCGGCGCCCAGCACGTCCGCCCGCTCCGCCTGCACCCGGTGCACCTGCAGGGTCTCGCCGGCCGCCAGGTCGGGCGCGAGCAGCATCGGCGACCAGCGGGCCCGCCACTGGTCGTCCACCTTCGCGAGGTTCGCGTGCGTGGCGTAGGTCCAGGCGGTCCCGCCGCCGCCGACGTCCCAGGTGAAGGTGAGCTCGACGGACGCGGCCGCGTCGTCGTCCGTCGCGGCCACGACGTCGCCGGCGACCACCTCGGGCTGCCAGGGGTCCAGGCCCGCGTAGGCCGCGGTGCGCGCCTCGCCCGCCTCGGCCGCGGTGGCGCCGTCCAGCGGGACGTCCGCGAAGTCGCCGGACGCGATCGCCTCCGCGAGCGCGTCCGCGGCCCGCTGCCGGTCGTCGGTCCCCCCGGAGCACGCGCCCAGCACGGCGACGAGGGCGAGCACCGCACCGGCCGCCACCCCCCGGCGCACGACGCCCCGACCCGCTGCGACCCGAACCGCCCTCACACGCCTCACCCCGTCGTCCCCGCTGCCTCCCGGGGCCACGCGCCGCCGGCACGGTCAGCCTAGGGATCGGCGGCCCCCGGGACGGGCGGTTCCGGGCACGGACTCCGCGGACGTGCTGTGCGCGTCCTGTGCGCGCGGGAGCCGGGGTCCGCCTGCGGTTGACGATCGCCGGCGCCGCCCCTGGAATGGTGCGATGTCGCCTCCTGACCAGCCCTGCAGTCCCGTGCGGCGAGCCCGCACCACCTCGCGCGCAGGCCGCACCCGCCGCGCGGACCGCGCGGGGGCTCGCCGCTGATGGACGCCGAGACCTGGGGCAACATCGGCCTCGTCCTGCTCTTCATCCTGATCGGCGGGGTGTTCGCCGGCACCGAGATCGCGCTCGTCTCGCTCCGGGAGAGCCAGATCAACCGCCTGGAGCGGCAGAGCGCCCGCGGCGCCCGGGTCGCCTCCGTGGCCCGGGACCCGAACCGGTTCCTCGCCGCCGTGCAGATCGGCGTCACCGTCGCCGGGTTCTTCTCCGCCGCGTACGGCGCCTCCACCATCGCGCCCGACTTCGCGCCCGTCATCGAGGCGCTCGGGGCGTCCCCGGGCCTGGCGAGCACGATCGCGCTGGTCGCCCTGACGCTCGTGATCGCGTACCTGTCGCTGGTGCTGGGCGAGCTCGTGCCCAAACGCATCGCCCTGCAGCAGTCGGCCCGGGTCGCGGTGGCGGTCGCGCCGCCGCTCGACCGGTTCGCCACGCTGATGCGCCCGGTGATCTGGCTGCTGTCGGCGTCGACCAACCTGCTCGTCCGGCTGTTCGGCGGGGACCCGCACGCCACCAGCGAGGAGATGTCCGAGGCCGAGCTCCGCGACCTGGTCATCGCGCACCAGGGCCTGCCCGAGGACGAGCGGCGCATCCTCGGCGACGTGTTCGCCGCCACCGACCGCTCGGTGGCCGAGGTCATGCGCCCGCGACCCGAGGTGCACTTCCTCGAGGCCGACCTGACGCTCGCCGACGCGCTGCACCGGGTGCGGGACCAGCCGTGGTCGCGGTACCCCGTCATCGGCGAGGACTTCGACGACGTGCTGGGCTTCCTGCACATCCGGGAGCTGCTCGACGCGCCCGACCGCACGGGGGTCCGGGTCCGGGACGTCATGCGGGAGATCGTCGTGCTGCCGGGGACCAACAAGCTGTTGCCGTCGCTGTCGTCCATGCGGCGCGAGGGCGTGCACATCGCGGTCGTCGTGGACGAGTACGGCGGCACCGACGGCATCGTCACGCTCGAGGACCTGGTCGAGGAGCTGGTCGGGGACATCCGCGACGAGTACGACATGCCCGGGTCCTCCGGCGCGGAGGCCCGCGAGAGCGCGCCGGGCTCCTACGACGCGGGCATCACCATCGAGGAGTTCACCGAGCTCACCGGGATCCCGCTGGCCGACGGGCCGTACGAGACCGTCGCGGGGTTCGTGATCGCGCAGCTCGGGCGGCTCGGCGCCGTCGGCGACGCGGTGGAGGTCGACGGACGCCGGGTCGAGGTGACGGCGGTCGACGGCCGGCGCATCGCGCGCGTGCGGGTCGTGCCGCCCCCGCAGGAGCCGGCGGACCCGGCCTGACGCACGGGCGCCGGCGCTCGGGATGCGCGCGCGGGCGCCCTGCCCCACCCTGGACCCCAGCCGGCGCGGACCGGGCCGGGGCGGGAGGGAGCGAGCGTGGGACACCGACCGCACCGCCTCGTCCTCGACCCGGAGCCGAGCTCCGTCGCGACCGGCCGGCGGTGGGCCGCGCGGGAGGCCGCGGAGGCCCACGCCACCACGGAGGAGGCCCGCACGGTCGAGCTGCTGACCAGCGAGATCCTGACCAACGCGGTCGTGCACACGCGCGCGCACCGGCACATCGCCCTCACCGCGGACTGCCACGACGGCTGCGTGCGGGTCGAGGTCACCGACCCGGACCCGACGCTGCCCCTGGTCAAGCCCGGGAACGCGCGCCGGCTCGGCGGCCACGGCATGCGGCTGGTGGACGCGCTCGCCACGGCCTGGGGGATCGACCTGCACCCGGGGCGGGGCAAGACGGTGTGGTTCGAGACCCGCACGGGCGAGCACGGGCTGACCGCCTGACGAGACCGCCCGCTGCGGGCGATGCCGCGCGCCGCGGTGCGCCGCCACGATGGCGGCATGGAGGCGCACCCGGAACCGCCCGGCGGACCACCGCGCGCGACGCACCCGCCGGCCCGGGCGCGGTTGCGCACCGTCCTGCGCACGGTCGGCAGCTCGGCGCTGCTGGTCGTCCTGTACCTCGGCCGCCCGCTCGACCGGCCGACGCCCGCGACCCTCGTGCTGCTCCTGTCGGGGCTGGTGCTGCTCGTCCTGCTGCTCGGCTGGCAGGTGCGCAGCGTCGTCGGCTCGCCGTACCCCGTGCTGCGCGCGATCGAGGCGTTCGTGACGGCGACGGTGCTGTTCGTGGTGCTGTTCGCCGCCGGGTACGCGTCGCTGTCCGACGCGGCGCCCGGCGCGTTCACCGAGCCGGTCGACCGCCTGGACGCGCTCTACTTCACGATGACGGTGCTCGCCACGGTGGGGTTCGGCGACATCACGCCGGTCACCGGGCCTGCCCGGATCGTGGTGACGCTGCAGATGGTGTGCGGGTTCGCGTTCGCGGCGCTGGTGGGGCGCGAGTTCCTGGCCGCGGTGCGGCGGGCGCAGGACGGGCGCGACGCCGACGACGACAGCCCCGCGCCCGGGTCGCCCGACCCGCGGGCCTGAGCGCCCCGGCCGGACCGGCGGGGGCGGCCGGACCGGCGGCTCCCGGCCCTCAGGCCGGCGCCCGGTGCGCGCCCGAGCCGTCCGCCCCGGCCGCGGTGCTCGCCCGCCCCAGCGCGTGGTCCTTGAGCGCGGCGAACTCCGCGGGGGTGATCGCGCCCGCGTCGAGCAGCTCCTTCGCCTGGGCGATCTGCTGCCCCGGCGACCCGGCACCGGCGACCTCGCGGATGTACGCGTCACCGGCCCGGCGGGCCGAGACGGCCGCCTCCGCGCTGCGCTCCGCCATGCCCCGCCCCCGCGCGATCAGGTAGACCAGCGCGGCCACGAAGGGAAGCACCAGCAGGAAGACCAGCTACACCGCCTTCCACCAGCCGCTGAGGTCCCGGTCCCGGAACAGGTCCGTGATGATCGCGAACAGGGCGAACAGGTAGGCGATGAAGACGAACGCCCACACGAACCACCAGATGATGTCCCAGAAGTCGGTCCAGAACTCCACCGCCACCACGCTCCTCACGTACCCGGCACGCGCCCCGGGTGCGCCCGCCCGCGGTCCCGACGCTAGGACCGCGGGCCGCGCGCGGGACCACCCGGCCGGGATGAGCGCGCCCCGGCGGGCCGCCCAGGAATGCGCGCCCCCGTCGGCCGGTTTGCACCGGTATGAGAGCTGTCGTGTACGAGGAGTTCGGCGGGGCCGACGTGCTCCGGGTCGAGGACCGGCCGGAGCCGCACATCGGTGCGGACGCCGTGGTCGTCAAGGTCGCCGCCGCGTCCCTGAACCCGGTCGACTACAAGATCCGCGAGGGGTACCTGCGCGGCCTGATGGACGTGCACTTCCCCGCGATCCCGGCGTGGGACGTGTCCGGGACCGTCGTGAAGGCCGGGCTGGACACCCCCGAGCTGCAGGTCGGCGACGAGGTGCTGGCGTACGCCCGCAAGGACGTGGTGCAGGACGGCACCCTCGCCGAGTACGTCGCCGTGCCGGTGCGGACCGCCGCGAAGAAGCCGGCCGGGCTGTCCTTCGAGCAGGCCGCGGCCCTGCCGCTCGCCGGGCTGACCGCGCTGCAGAGCATCCGCCGCGCGGGGCTGACCGAGGGCCAGACGGTCCTCGTGCACGCCGCGGCCGGCGGCGTGGGCTCGATCGCGGTGCAGCTGGCCGTGCACGCCGGCGCGCGCGTCGTCGGCACCGCGTCGCCGGGGAACCACGACTACCTGCGCTCGCTCGGCGCCGAGCCGGTCGCGTACGGCGACGGGCTGGTCGAGGCCGCGCGGGCCGCGGCGCCGGACGGGTTCGACGTGGTGCTCGACTACGTCGGCGGCCAGGCGATCGAGACGGCCACCGCGCTGCTGCGTCCCGGTGGCACGATCGCGTCGATCACCGACGCCCGGGCGCGCGACGAGCTCGGCGGCCAGTACGTGTGGGTCCGGCCGGACAGCGCCGACCTGGCACACCTCGCGGACCTCGCGGCCCGCGGGGTCGTCACGGTCGAGATCGCGGCGACCTACCCGCTCGAGCAGGCCGCCGAGGCGTACCGCGCCCTGGAGACGGGCCACACCCGCGGCAAGATCGTCGTCACCGTCTGACCACGCGCCGGGCGCGGTGGCAGCGGCCGCCGCGCCCGGCACGGGTGACCGCAGGCGTGCGGCGACCGCGCCCGGCCGTCAGAGCGCCCGGGCGGCCAGGAGGTCGCGGGTGACCGGGTGGCCCGGGGCCCCGAAGACCTCCGGCACCGGACCCTGCTCGACCACGCGTCCGCCGCTCATCACGAGCACCCGGTCGCACACCCGGCGGATCACGCCGAGGTCGTGCGAGACCAGCACCATCGCCACCCCCGTGTCCCGGCGCAGCTCCACGAGCAGGTCGAGGACCGCCGCCTGCACCTGCACGTCGAGCGCCGACACCGGCTCGTCCAGCAGCAGCACCCGCGGCTCGGACGCCAGCGCCCGGGCGATGGCCACCCGCTGGCGCTGCCCCCCGGACAGGGTGCGCGGGCGCCGGTCGAGGACCTCGGCGGGCAGGTGCACCCGCGCGAGCAGGGCGGCCGCCGCGGCGTCCCGCCCGGCCCGGGCCGGCGGGTGCGGCCCGGTGGCCAGCGCGGCGCGCAGCACCGCCCGCACCGTCAGCCGCGGGTCGACGGTCCCCAGCGGGTCCTGCGGCACCAGCCGGACCCCCGGGCGCAGCGCGCGCCGGTCCCGCTCGGGCAGCGCCGACCACGGCCGGCCGTCGAGCAGCACCTCGCCGGCGTCCGGCGCGTCGGCGGCCAGCAGCAGCCGGGCCAGGGTCGTCTTCCCCGAGCCCGACTCCCCCACCAGCCCGACGGCCTCGCCGGCGCGCACCGCGACGTCCACGCCGTCGACCGCCGTCACGGACCCGCCGCCGGGCAGCGGGAACGCCCGGCGCAGCCCGCGGCCCTCCAGCACCGGGCCGCCCGGCTCCGGCACCGCGCCGGGACCGTCACCGAGCCGGGCCGCGGCGACGAGCTCGCGCGTGTAGTCGTGCCGGGGCCCGGCGAGCACAGCCGCCGTCGTCCCCTCCTCGACCACGCGGCCGTCGCGCAGCACCACGACCCGGTCCGCGACCCGCGCCACGGCGCCGAGGTCGTGCGTGACCAGGACGACCGCGGTCCCGGCGTCCCGCAGGTCGCCGAGCAGGGCGAGCACCCGGGCCGCGACCGTGGCGTCCAGGGCCGTCGTCGGTTCATCGGCGACCAGCAGCGGCGGCCGCGCGACGACCGCCGACGCGATCAGGGCCCGCTGCCGCATCCCGCCGGACAGCTCGCCGGGGCGCTGCCGCGCGCGCACGGCGGGGTCGGGCAGCCCGGCCTCCTCCAGCGCCGCGAGCACCCGCTCGGCGCGCTCGACCCGGGACGCCCGGGCGGCGGTCGGCGCCGGGTCCCCACCCGATCGTCCCGCCGCCCCCCGATCGACCGGCCGGCGGTGCGCCGATCCGGTGGGGAACGGGAACCCGGGCCGCCGGCCGGCGCCCGGGCGGCGCACCGCGAGCGCCTCGCCGACCTCGGCGCCGACGGTGCGCAGCGGGTCCAGGGAGCCCAGGGCGTCCTGGAGCACCAGGCCGACGTCCCGGCCGCGGGCCGCGCGCCAGTCCCGCGCCGAGAACCGCAGGGCGTCCCGGCCGAGCAGCGCGAACCGGTCCGCGCGCACGTCGGCGCGCGCCCCCTCGCCCGCCAGGCCGACGAGCGTGCGCGCCAGCACCGACTTGCCCGCCCCGGAGCCGCCGACGACCGCGACGCACTCGCCCGCGGCCACCCGCAGGTCGACGCCGTGCAGCACCTCCGCGCCGCGGGGGAAGGCGACCCGCAGGCCGGCGAGGTCGAGCACCGGGGCGCCGTCGGCGACCGGCGCCGTCACGACGCCACCGCCCCGACCCGCCGGCCCAGCACCGTCAGGGCCGCCGCGGTCACGGTAATCGCCAGCCCCGGGAAGACCGTCAGCCACCACGCCGTGTCGATGTACACCCGCCCGGCGTTCAGCATCGCGCCCCACTCCGGCGAGGGCGGCAGGGTCCCCAGCCCGAGGAAGCTCAGCGCGCACACCCACACCACCGCCTGCCCGATCCCGAGGGTCGCGACCGACACCAGCGGCCACAGCGTGTTGGGCACCACGTGCCGGAACAGCACCCTCGGCGACCCGTGGCCCTCCAGCCGCGCCGCCTCCACGTACCCGCTGGTCGCCACGGACCGGACGCGGGCGCGCAGCATCCGGGCGTACCCGGGAGCGGTCGCCGCCCCGACGGCCAGCACCGACGCCTCCACGCCCGCGCCGAGGACCGCCACCAGCAGCAGCGCGAGCACCAGGGTCGGCAGGGCGAACAGCACCTCGAGCACCCGGCCGATCGCGGCGTCGAGCCAGCGCGGACCGAGCCCCGCCGCGAAGCCCAGCACGAGCCCCGCGCCCACGCCGATCGCCGTCGCCGCCGCGCCGATGCCGAGCGACGCGGCCGCCCCGTGCACCACCCGGGTGTAGACGTCGCGCCCGGACTCGTCGGTGCCGAACCAGTGCCCCGGCTCCGGCGGGGTGAACGCCGCGCGCGCGTCGATCGCGTTCGGGTCGCCCGGGGCCAGCACGTCGGGCCGCAGCACCGCGACGGCCATCCACAGCACCGCGAGCGCCGCGAGGACACCCGGCACGCCGAGTCCCCGGACCACCCGGCCGGCCCCCGCCGCGACGCGAGCGGCCGCGCGACCCGGGCGGCCCCGGCGCCCCGCACCCGCGCCGCCCGCGCCGCCCGCGCCCCCGCCGGCCGCGTCCCGGCGCTCCGCCACGGCCGTCACCCCAGCACCGCCGGTTCCCCCGCGCGGGCGGCCGGCGCCGCCCCGCCCACGAGCGTCGGCACCTCGGCCGCCCCGCGCAGCCGCGGGTCCAGCAACCGCTCTGCGACGTCGACCAGCAGCATCACCACCACGTACGCCAGCGCCACGACCACGACGGCCCCGACGACGACCGGCACGTCGCGCTGCATGGTCGCGTCGAGCAGCAGCCGCCCGAGCCCCGGCCGGCCGAACAGGGTCTCGACCACGACGGCGCCGCTGAGCAGCGACCCGAACGCCCAGCCCGACAGCGACACCGCGGGCAGCACGCCGTGCCGCAGCGTGTGCCGCCAGAGCACCCCGACCGGCGAGGCCCCGCGGGCCCGCGCGCTGGTCGCGAACGGCGCCGCGGCGGCCTCCTCCAGCGAGTCGCGCATCACCTGCCCGAGGAACCCGGCGACCGGGACCGCGAGCGTCACCGTCGGCAGCACCAGCCCCACCGGGTCGGTGCCGCTGCTGGTGGCCGGGAACCAGCCGAGCGTCGAGGAGAACACCACGATCAGCACCGCCCCGAGCCAGAAGTGCGGCAGCACGGCCGCGACGACCTCGGCACCGCGCAGCACCGCCGCGCAGGCCCGGCCGACCGGCCCCGTCGCCCGCACCGCCAGCGTCGCCACCGCGAGCGCCAGCACCCACGCGAGGACGAGCGCCAGCACCGCGAGCAGCATCGTCCCGGGCAGCTGCTCGGCGAGCAGGTCGGCCACCGGCACCCGGCGCGCGTACGAGTCGCCGAGGTCGAACGTCGCGACCCGCCACAGCTGCACGAGGTACTGCACGACGAGCGGCTGGTCGAGCCCGTACTGCGCCCGCGCCGCGGCCACCGCCTCCGGCCCGGCCTGCGACCCCGGTCCGCCGAGGATCGCCTCGGTGGGGTCGCCGCCCGCCGCGCGCAGCGCGAAGAACACGACGGTCGCGACCACCCAGGCCACGAGCGCCGCCGCGCCGACGCGCGCCAGCAGCCACCGCAGCCACGGGCGGCCGACCGCCCGGCCGGCAGCGGCGACGACGCGCACGGCGGTCAGGACCCCAGGCGGGCGTCGAGGAACGTCGGCGTGGACACGGTGTCCAGCGTCCGCATCCCGGTGACGCCGCGGGTGAGGAAGTGGTTCTGCTGGTCGTAGAGCGGGAGGATGTAGTACCCCTCCAGCACGATCTGCTGCGCCTGCCGGTAGAGGTCCGCCCGCTCGGCGTCGTCGGCGGTCGCCGACGCGCGGTCGAGCAGGTCGTCCAGCGCGGGGTCCTTCACCTGGGCGTGGTTGGCGAAGTAGCCGCTCGGGGCCGGGACCGTGCCGTCGGAGTGGTAGAGGATCCGCAGGACGTCGGGGCCGACCTTCGTGTACGGGGCGGACACGGCCTCGTACTCGTTCGCGCCGAGCGCGGCGTACCAGGCGGACAGGTCGGACGGGGTCAGCACGACCTCGAAGCCCACGGCCTTCGCGTTCGCCTGGATCTGCTCGAACAGCGACTGCTCCGCGGCCACCGACTGGTTGGTGCTCACCGGGAACCGCACGGTGAGGCGCTGCCCGTCCTTGGTGCGGTAGCCCTCGTCGTCGGTGCCGGTCCAGCCGGCCTCGTCCAGCAGCTCCTCGGCGCGGTCGGCGTCGGTGGTGAACAGGTCCTCGTCGCCGTACGCGGTCGGCTCGACGCTCGACAGCGGCGAGTACGACCGGGTCGCGGTGCCGGCGAACAGCGTCTCGATGCCCGGGTCCGGGTCGGCCGCGCGCACGAAGGCCTCGCGCACCCGCACGTCGTCGAACGGCGGCTGCGCGCTGTTCAGCTCGATGCGGTTGGACGACCCGGGCCGCGGGGCGTCGACGTGCGTGATGTCGCCGCCGGCGTCGGCCTGCGCGATCGCGTCGGGCTGCGGGTTGTCGATCACCTGGACCTCGCCGGAGCGCAGCGCGGCGTACCGGGTGGCCGCGTCCGGGATAAACCGCCAGACGATCTCGTCCAGGTACGCCGGGCCGTCGTGCTCCGCCTGCGGGTCGAGCGGCACGTACTCGTCGTTGCGCACCAGGGTCACCTGCTGCTGCGGCACCCACTCGTCCACGACGAACGGGCCGGTGCCGACGGGGGCCGCGCAGTTCTCGTCCGTGCCGCGCTCGATGCCGGCCGGCGACTCCATGGCCGTCCACTGCTGGCTCAGGGACTCCAGCAGCGCGGAGTCCGGCTCGGTCAGGTGGAACCGGGCGTGCGTCGCGTCCACGACCTCGACGGACTCGACCTTCTGCACCGCGAGGTAGCCCGTCGACGAGCCCGTGTCCGGGTCCTGCAGGTGCTCGATGTTCGCCTTGACCGCCGCGGCGTCGAACGGGGTGCCGTCCGTGAACGTCACGTCGTCGACGAGGGTGAAGTCCCAGGTCAGCAGGTCGTCGCTGACGGTCCACTCGCTCGCGAGCCACGGCAGGATCGTGCCGTCCGCGTCCCGGCCGACGAGCGGCTCCAGGTACTGGGTGCTGATCAGCGCCTGCGGGTAGTTGCCGCCGACGTGCGGGTCGAGGCAGGTGGGCTCGGCGTCGCCGGTCGCGTAGACCAGCGTGCCGCCGTCGCGCGGGGACGCGGCGTCGTCGGCGTCGCCGCCGGAGCCGGTGCACGCCGCCAGGGCGAGGGCGGCGAGGGCGGCGAGCGCGGCGCCGGTGCGGGCGCGGGTCGGACGGAGGGCGTGGGGCACGGGTCCACCTCGGGCGTCGGGGTCCGGCCGCGGCTCGTCCGCCGACCGGTTGTTGCACTGCGTCCAACAATAGGCGCAGGCGCGGCGCGCATCCCGCGCCCGCCGCTGTGATCCCGGTCCCACGCCCCGCCTAGCATGGGCGCGTGCCCGCCCCCGCCCCGCGCCGCTCCGGACGCCCGCACGCCTCGTCGCGGGCGATGCTGGAGGAGGCGGCGGGCGAGCTGTTCCTGGAGCGCGGGTACGCGACCACGTCGATCGCCGACATCACACAGCGCGCGGGCGTCTCGCGGAGCACGTTCTTCAACTACTTCACGGCGAAGTCGGACCTGCTGTGGGCGGCCTTCGACGAGCGGGTCGAGGCGCTGCAGGCCGCCCTCGCGACCGCGCCGGCGGACGCGACCCCGGGTGCCGCGGTCGAGGTGGCCCTGCGCGACCTCGCCGCCCGGCTCCCGGCCGACCACGTCGCCCTCGCCTTCACCCAGGCCGACACGATGGGCCTGGGCGACGACCTCCGGCTGGCGGCCGCGCGCCGCACCGCGGACCTCGGCGCCACCATCGCGGCGTACGCCGCGGGCCGCGGGGTCGACCCGCTGCACGCCCGGGTCGCGGGCGCCGCCTGGGCCGGGGCACTCGTCGCGGCGGTCGAGGCCTGGGCGCTCGCCGGGGCCGGGCGGACGCGGCTGCCGGACCTGCTCGACCACGCGCTCGCGCCGGTGCGGGGGGCGCTGCACTGACCTGCCCGGGGGACGGTCCAGGGCGTTCGGGACATCTCCGGCGCACTCCGGACTCCCCCTGTGGATGACACCGGCGACCCGGGCCGCGCGGCGCCTAGCGTCCCACGCATGACCAGCCACCCCGCCCCCGGGCGCTCCCACCGACGCCCCGACGAGGGGGTGGCGGAACCGCGATGAACAAGATAACTTGGTTGCACGGCGACGTGCCGCTGATCCTCGGCAGCGCACACCGCCACCGGGTACCCGAGGAGGACGTCCGTCACGCCCTCGACCACTCGGTCGCCAGCCTCGACGTGGGCGAGGGCATGACCATGGTGATCGGCGCCGACCGCACCGGCGCGCTGATCGAGGTCGGCGTCGTGGCGATGTACGGCGGCTGGTGCGTGGTCCACGCCATGCGTCCCGCGCGCCCGAAGTTCCTGAGGAGATGACCACCGTGCCCCGATCGCTCGACGAGATCATCGCGAGCGCCGACGCGCTCGCCGACCGGTTCGAGGCCTACGAGCCGGCCGACGCGGACCGGGACTCCGTCGACCCGACGACGGCCCTCTGGCTGGCGGCGTCCCGGCGTGCCGCCGCCGAGCGGGACCTGGCGGCGGCGGTGGTGGAGGCCCGGCGCGCGGGCGTCCCGTGGAAGGTGGTGGGCGAGCTGGTCGGCACGTCCGGCGAGGCCGCGAGGCAGCGGTACGGGCGGCACGCGGCGCGCTGACGGCATCACCGGCCGTTCACCTGCCCGCCGGGTGCCGCAGCCCGCGCGTGTGGCCCCGCCTCACCCGGTGTTCCTAGGATCGACCCCATGAGCGACACCGGACTGCGGCAGGCCCAGGACAAGATGGCGGCGGCCGGGGTGGCCCCGACCGCGATCGACGTCTTCACCCACTACTACCGGGAGCTCGAGGCGGGGGCCACCGGCCTCATCCCCGAGGGCACCATCGACCCCCTGCTCGACCCGCCGCAGCTCGCGGACGTCGACATCGACCCCGAGGCGGCGCGCGAGGCGTTCGCGAAGACCGCGATCATCAAGCTCAACGGGGGCCTCGGCACCTCGATGGGCATGGACAAGGCCAAGTCCCTGCTCCCGGTGCGCGACGGGAAGTCGTTCCTCGACCTCATCGTCGAGCAGGTGCAGCACGCCCGGTCCGCGACCGGCGCCCGGCTCCCGCTCATCCTCATGAACTCGTTCCGCACCCAGGACGACTCGCTCGCCGCGCTGGCGAAGCACGAGGGCCTGGCCGTCGACGGCCTGCCGCTCGACTTCCTGCAGAACCAGGAGCCGAAGCTCCGGACGGACGACCTCACCCCGGTGACCTGGGAGGCCGACCCGACGCTCGAGTGGTGCCCGCCCGGCCACGGCGACCTGTACACGGCGCTGCTGGCCTCCGGCGTGCTGCGGCAGCTGCTCGACGCGGGCTTCCGGTACGCCTCGGTGTCGAACTCCGACAACCTGGGCGCGGCGCCGGACCCGACCATCGCCGGCTGGTTCGCCGCCTCGGGCGCGCCGTACGCCGCCGAGCTGTGCCGCCGCACCGCGGCCGACCGCAAGGGCGGCCACCTGGCCGTCCGGAAGTCCGACGGCCGGCTGATCCTGCGCGACACCGCGCAGACGCCCGCGGACGAGATGGACTACTTCACCGACGAGCACCGGCACCCGTACTTCCACACGAACAACCTGTGGTTCGACCTGGAGCAGATCGCCGCGGCGCTGGAGGCCCGCGGCGCGGTGCTCGGCCTGCCGCTGATCCGCAACGTCAAGACCGTCGACCCGACCGACTCCTCCTCCCCGGAGGTGTTCCAGATCGAGACGGCGATGGGCGCGGCGATCGAGGTGTTCGAGGGCGCGACGGCGATCGCCGTGGGCCGCGAGCGGTTCCTGCCGGTCAAGACGACGAACGACCTGCTGCTCATCCGGTCCGACGCGTACGACCTCGGCGAGGACTCGACGCTGCGGCTCGCGGTCGGGAAGGCCCCGCTGGTCGACCTCGACCCCGCGGTCTACAAGACCGTCGGGAAGTTCGAGGAGCGGTTCCCCGCCGCCCCGTCCCTGCGCGGCGCGTCGTCGTTCACCGTCCACGGCGACTGGACCTTCGAGCCGGGTGTCGTCGCGACCGGGGACGCCCTGGTCGACGCCGACGGGGCGCCGGGCACCGTCGCCGCCGGGACGACGATCGGCGGCTGACGCCCGCACCGGTCCGGTGCCGGCGGGTCAGCCCCGCCGGCGCCGGACCGCCAGCAGCAGCGCCCCGCCGGCCGCGAGCAGGAGCGCCGCGACGCCGGCGAGCGCCAGGCCCTCCGTGCCGGTCACGCCGAGCGCCGCGCGGGCCGCGGTGCCGGAGGGGCCGGACCCGGCGGAGCCCCCGCCGCCCGGCCCGCCGGGGACGGCGCCGGTCCCGCCCGGCGTGCCCGGCGCGCCCGGGGTCGTGCCGCCGTCCGGTGCCGCGACGCGCAGCGTCACCGCATCGGTCGCCACGGTGCCGGCGACGTTCGCGACCACGAGCCGCAGCATCAGGCCGTCGTCCGCCGCCACGGGCGTGTAGGTCAGCGTGTGCCGCACGGTCCCGGAGGTCGGGGCCGCCGCGAGCCGCAGCCCGGGCCCCGTCCAGGCCGCCGCGCCGACGACGACCTGGGTGGCGCGCGCCCCGTCGGGCACGGCACCCCAGGTGCGGCCGCCGTCGCGCGACGCCTGCCACTGCGCGGTGCCCGCGTCCGCGTCGACCACCCAGGCCACCTCCACCGGCTGCCCCGCCGTGGCGCGCAGGGCGCCGTCCGGGCCGACGCCGTCCGGCGCGTCGACGACCACCGGGGCGGCGACGACCGTGACAGTCGCGGGGGCGCTGGTGGCGGTGGCGGGCCCGGCGACGAGCGTCGCGGTCGCGACCGCCCGCACCCGGGTCCCGTCGGCCGGCGCGGGCAGCACCAGCACCGGCCCGGCGGCGCCCGGGACCGCGGTCCAGGCCACCCCGTCGGGGGAGGTCTCCCACGCGAGCGCGGGCGCGGGGTCGCCGGTCGCGGTCACCTCGAACCGCGCCGTGCCGCCGGCGGGCACGGTGACGTCCGCCGGGTCGGAGACCGCGGGCGGGGTGAGGACGCGCAGGGTCGCGGCCGCGCTCGGCACGTCCGCGACGGCGGCGTTGCTCGCGAGCGCCCGGTAGGCCGAGCCGTCCGCCGCGGCGGTCGCGGGCACGACCAGCGTGCCGCCCGTCGCGCCGGCGAGGTCGACCCAGCCGCCGCCCGGCGCGCGGACCTGCCAGCGCAGCGTCGGGGCGGGCGACCCGGCCGCGGAGGCGGTGAAGGTCGCGTCGGTGCCGGGGTCGGCGGTGACGTCGGCGGGCTCGGTGGTGAAGGTCGGCGGCGTCCGGACCGTGAGGGTCGCGGGCGCGGTGGCGACCTGCCCGCCGGCGCCGGTCGCCAGGGCGCGGACCAGGAGGCCGTCGTCGGCACCGGCGGCCGGGCGCTCGTAGACCGGGCCGGTCGCACCGGCCACGTCGGACCAGCCGGTCCCGTCCGTGCTGGTCTGCCAGGTGACCGTCGGGGCGGGCTCGCCGGCGGCCGCCACCTCGAACCGCGCGGTCCCGCCCGCGAGCACCGTGACGTCCGCCGGGCTCGTCACCTCGGGGCCCCACAGGACGGTGAGGGTGGCGGGCGCCGACGTCGCCGTCCCCGCGAGGCTCGACGCGACGGCCCGGTACCGCGCGCCCTGGTCCGCGCGGTCGGCGGTCACCTCGAGCGTCCCGGCGGTGGCGCCGGGCACGTCCGTCCAGCCCGCGGCACCGGGGGCGAGCACCTGCCAGCGGACGTCCGGCGCGGGCGTGCCGGTCGCGACGGCGGCGAACGCGGCGACCTTTCCTTCCGCGACGGACCGGTCCGCCGGACCGGTGGTGAACGCCGGGGCGTCGTGCCGGGTCAGCGTCGCGGGCTCGCTCGCGACCTCGCCCGCCGCTCCGGTCAGCACGGCGCGGACCCGCAGACCCGCCTCTCCGCTGCCGACGACCCGGTCGTAGGTCGTGCCGGTCGCGCCGGCGACGTCGGCCCAGGGGCCGGTGGCCGCCGGAGCGGTCTGCCAGCGCACCGCGGGCGGCGGCGAGCCCGCGACGCCGACGGTGAACCGGACGGTGGCTCCCGGGAGCCCGCCCGCGTCCGCCGGCTGCGCGGTGAGCTCCGGCCCCCAGGTGACCGTGAGCGTCGCCGGGGCGCTCGTCACGGTCCCGGCCGCGTTGCCCGCGACGACCCGGTACCGGGTGCCGTCGGCGGCGCGGGCGGCGTCCACCGCGAGCTGCGCCGCGGTCGCGCCGGGCACGTCCGCCCAGGTCGCGGACCCGGCCGGCGCGCTCTGCCAGCGCAGCGCCGGCGCGGGCGACCCGGTCGCGGTGGTCGAGAAGGTGGCCTGCGTGCCCTCGAGCGCGGTGGCGTCCGCGGGAGCGGTGACGGTGGGCGGGACCGGCTGCTCCAGCACCGCCGCGGCGGTCGCGGCGTCCACGGTCGCCCGGACGGTCAGGGTCGCGCCGGGTCCGCGGGCGAACCGGGCCGCCGCTGTGCCGCCCGCCCCGAGGACCGCGTCGGCAGTGGCGGAGGCGGCGTCGGCGGCCGGCTCGAACGTCCAGGCGACGGCGCGCCCGGTCAGCGCGGCCAGCAGCGCGGGCGGGGCGGCGGAGCCGTCCGCGAGCGCCACGCGGGCAGTCGTCGTCGTGGCGTCGCCGGTGACGGGTCGCGCGGGATCCGCGTCGAGGGCGAGCACGGCGCGGGGCGCCGTCGTGGTGACGCCGACGGCCCCGCAGGCCGCGTCGGTCCCGCCGGGCGCGCAGCCCCACCAGCTCGAGACGGCGGCGACCGGCCCGACGACCGACGCGGCGCGCGTGGTCCCGGTGACGCCGTCGGTGTTGCCGACCAGCACCGACGCCGCGACCGAGCCGGAGGCCAGCCACAGCGCGCCGCCGTCGCCCGCGCCGCCGGAGCCGTTGACCGTGTTGCCCTCCACCCGGGTCCCGGAGACCGCGGTCGTGCCGGTGGCGAGCACGGCCGAGCCGCGGGCGGCCGCCGCGGACCCGGAGGTCACGGTGTTGGCGGTGAAGGTCGACCGCTCGACCGTCAGGCCGGCACCGGCGACGTACAGGGCCCCGCCGCCGAGCACGCCGGACCCGGCGCCGCCGGTCACCGCGTTGCCGTCGAAGGTCGAGCCCGTCACGACGACGGTGTCCCCGGCCGCGACGCCGAGCATCGCGAGCGCGCCGCCCGGCGCCCCGTACGCGGTGTTGCCCCGGAAGGTGCAGTCCTCGACCCGCAGCGACCCGCCGGACATCTGCACCGCACCACCGGGTGCCGCGGCGTCCTCGACCCCGGTGCTGCTCGCGGTGCCGGAGACCACGCAGTCCCGCAGGGTGAGGGCGTCCGGCCGGCCGGGGACGCCCGAGCCCGCGAGCACCGCCCCGCCGCCGCCGACCTCCGCGGCGTCGGCCGCGTCCGGCACGCCCCGCCGGATCTCGACGCGCTCGACGGTGACGTCCACCCCGCCGACCAGCCCCGGGTCCAGGTCGAGGACCCGGCGCCCCGCACCGTCGACCGACCACGTGCCGTCCGAGGTGAGCAGGAGCGTCGCGGGCGCCGCCGGTGCGTACGTCAGCGGCCCCGCGGCCAGCGTGATCGCCGTGCCGCCGGGCACGGTCACCACCGCGTCGTCCTCGCGGGCGGCCCGGCAGAGGGCCTCGCGCAGCGTGGTCCCGGCCGCACCGTCGTCGCAGCCCGCCGTCAGCGCCGCGTCGGCGGCCGTGGTGACCGTGATCTCGACGGCCTCGGCGGCCACCGCCGCGGGCGCGCCGAGGGTCGCCCCGGCGGGTGCCACGGTGCCGGCGGACGCGGTCACGGCGGCCAGCGCGAGCGCGGCGAGGGCACGCCGGAGCGCGGGACGAGGGGGGTGCACGCCGGAAGACTAGGTGTTTCACCCGGGCGGCGGACCCGTCGTCCGGGTGAACCTCGTAGGCTCACCCCCGCCCGATCGTCCCCGCAAGGTCCAGGAGTCCCGTGCTCACGCGTCGCACCGTGCTAGTGGCCGGCACCGCGGTCGCCGGCGTCGCCGCCGCCGGCGGGGCGGTGCTCGTGGCGCGGCGACCGACGCTGCCGCTGACCCTCGCCGCGCTGCGGCCGCTCGTCGGCGACGCGTTCGAGGTCGACGGGCGCACCGTGACGCTGGCCTCCGTGACCGGGCGGGACGGCGGGCGCGCCACGGAGGCGTCGTTCGCGCTGCGGTTCACGGGCGCCGGCGACCTGCCCGGCGCGACGCGCACGTTCGCCCACGCGGACGGCGACCTGGTGCTGCACGCGGAGCCGGTCGGCGCCGAGCGCAGCACGCTCGAGGCCGTCGTGGCCCGGACGGCCTGAGGCGGGGGACGGACGTGGAGCCCTACCTCGGGGAGATCCGGCTCTTCGCCGGCACCTACGCGCCCGCGGGGTGGGCCGCCTGCGACGGACAGCTGCTGCGGATCACCGAGAACGAGGCGCTGTTCTCCCTGATCGGCACCCGCTACGGCGGCGACGGCGTCACGACCTTCGGGCTGCCGGACCTCCGCGGGCGGTGGGCCGTCGGGCGCCGCGGCGCGAACCTCGGCGAGACCGGCGGCGCGGACGCCGTCGCGCTGACGAGCAGCCACCTGCCCCAGCACACGCACGCCGTGCAGGGCGCGGTCGCGACGGCCACGAGCACGTCGCCGTCCGGCGCCGTCTGGGCCGCGAGCCTCGCGCCGGCGTACGCGCCCGGCGACCCCGGCACCGACGGCCAGCTCCTGGCCGGCGACGCGCTCGGCTCCGCCGGCGGGGGCCTCCCGCACGAGAACCTCCCGCCGTACCTCGGGATGATGCACATCATCGCGCTGACCGGCGTCTACCCGCCTCGCGACTGAGAGCTGGACATGGACCCGTACCTCGGCGAGCTGCGCCTGTTCGCGACCGACTACGTGCCCCGGGGCTGGCTGCCCTGCGAGGGGCAGACGCTGACGATCGCGCAGAACGCCGCGCTGTACTCGATCCTGGGCGTCCAGTTCGGCGGCGACGGCCGGACGACGTTCCAGCTGCCCGACCTGCGGGACCGCTCGGTCGTCGCCCCCGGCCCCGACGTGCAGGTCGGCGCGGTCGGGGGCTCGCGCACCGTCTCGCTGACGACCGCGCAGATGCCGGCGCACTCGCACCAGGCGCAGGGCTCCACGGCGCCCGCGGACCGCGCCGAGCCCGGTGGCGCCCGCTGGGCCACGACCGCCGAGCCGCAGTACGGCACCGCGCGGCAGGTCGTGCTCGCCCCCGGCACCGTCGACCCCGCCGGCGGGTCCCAGCCGCACGAGAACACACCGCCGTACCTGGCGCTCTCCTGGGCGATCGCGGTCCAGGGCGTGTTCCCGAGCCGGGACGACGGATCGGCGACGACCGTCCCGGCCTACACGGGCGAGGTGCGGCTGTTCGCCGGGAGCTTCGTGCCGGCCGGCTGGGCGGCGTGCGTCGGTCAGCTGCTGCCGATCGCGCAGAACACCCCGCTGTTCGCGCTCCTCGGGACGAACTACGGGGGCGACGGGCGGTCGACGTTCGGCCTGCCCGACCTCCGCGACCGCACACCGGTGCACGTCGGCACCTCCGCGCCCGGCCGCCGGGACATCGGGGTGGGCCAGCAGGGCGGGGCCGCCGAGGTCACGCTGACCACCGCCGAGCTGCCGCCGCACACCCACGGCGTCCGCGGCACCGGCGCGCGCGGCAGCACCGGCAACCCCTCCGGGGCGTCCTGGGCGGTCGCCCAGCAGGGTCGTGCGCGGCGCGACCTCTACACGACGTCCGGGCCCGGCGTGGCGATGGGCGGCGTCGTCGTCGCCGGCGGCTCGCAGCCGCACGCCAACCGCTCGCCGTACGTCGGCGTCACGGCGATCATCGCCCTCAGCGGGGACTGGCCGCAGCGCCCCTGAGCGCGGACGCCCCGGCACCTGCGTGCCCGGCGGACCCCGGGCGCGGCCGTCCGCACGGCCCGCGCCCGGCCTCGCCGCGCGCCGTCGGCCCAGGCCTCGGGCGCGCAGTTGACATCCCGACCACCCGGTCGTAATTTCTCCCGTACCTACCGCGCGGTAGGTAGTGGTGGCGCCGACGACGAAGGCACCACGACGTCTCAACGTGGAGCCGTCCGACTCCCATGGCCGAAGAAGGTTCACATGGACGCGCAGGCAACGGTCGCCGCCGAGGGCACGCCCTCGACCCGCGACGACATCGCACCCGACACCGGTCTGGCGTTCACGCGGGCCCGCACGCTGCGGTTCGGGATCGGGTTCTTCGTCTTCGGCCTGCTGTGGATCGTCGGTCTGCAGATCGTGGCCGCCGTGCTGCTCCCGCAGCGGCTCCGCGACATCGGCGTCGCCTCGCCGGAGACGCTGCTCGGCTCGATCAGCGCCATCACCGCGGTGGTCTCCCTGGTGTCGAACCTCGTGTTCGGCAACCTGTCCGACCGGACCCGCGGCCGGTTCGGCCGGCGGGCGCCGTGGATCCTCGGCGGCGGCGTCCTCGGCGGCGTCTCGCTGTTCGCCATCGGCGTGCTGACCAGCTCCGCGGGGATCACGCTCGTCTACTGCCTGTGCATGGTCGGCCTCAACATGATGCTGGCGCCGGCGGTGGCGGTCCTGGCCGACCGCGTCCCGGGCAGGCTCCGCGGCACCATGTCCGCGTTCTACGGCGGCGGCCTCGCCGGCGGCGCCCCGATCGGCTCGCTCGTCGGCGCGCTGTTCATCGTGAACTCGTTCCCCGGCTTCGTGCTCGGCGGCGCGCTCATGGCCCTCTCGGCCGTCATCGCCCTCGTCGTCTGGCCGCGGGAGAAGTCCGCCGCGGACCTGCCGCCGGCCGCCGCCGGGTTCCGCGAGCTGCTCAGGTCGTTCCGCCCGCCGCGCAAGGCCCCGGACTTCTACCTCGCGTTCGCCGGCCGGCTGTTCATGCTGGTCTCGTACCAGATGGTCATGGCGTACCAGCTGTACATCGTGCAGGACCACGTCGGGCAGTCCGTCGAGGAGTCCGCGAAGACCATCGCCACGATGTCGGTGATCCTCCTGGTCGTGTCGCTCGTCGGCTCGGTCGTCTCCGGCCCGGTCTCCGACCTCATCGGCCGGCGCAAGCTCCCCGTGGTCGTGTCGAGCGTGCTGTTCGCCGTCGGCATCGCGATGCCGTGGATCTGGCCGACCCCCGCCGGCATGTTCCTGTTCGCCGGGATCGCGGGCTTCGGCTACGGCGTCTACACCTCCGTCGACCAGGCGCTGAACGTCGACGTGCTGCCGAACGAGGAGGAGGCCGGCAAGGACCTCGGCATCCTCAACCTCTCGACCACCGCCGGCCAGACCGTCGGCCCGCTCATCACCTCGGCCCTGGTCGTGGCGACCGGCGGCTACGGGCTCGTGTTCCCGGTGTCGATCGTGGCCGCGCTGCTCGGCGCGTTCTTCATCACGCGGATCCGGTCGGTCCGCTGAGCTGACGCCGCCGCGGCGCCCCGCCGCACCCGCTCGAGGCCCCGGGCCGGACACCGCGTCCGACCCGGGGCCTCGTCGTCAGCCCCCCGGTCCGCCCGCGCCCAGCCGCCCCAGCAGCGCGAGGTCCGCCAGGTCCACCGCGCGCGGCGGGTAGCCGGTGTGGAACGCGACCTGCTGCGCCGCCGACAGGCAGCCCACCAGCCGGCCGTCGATCGTCCCGGTGACGAAGCACCCCGGCGGGTAGTCGAACGTGACGCCGTCCAGACCCGCCTGCGTCCCGCGCCCCCGGGCGTCGAACGCCACGGGGTGCAGGTCGACCCACCGCCCGCCGGGAGCCGCGAGCTCGACCCGCACCGGCCGCCAGTCCGTCTCGACGGCGTAGTCCAGCACCGCCAGCGCGCCGACGGCCGCGGCCTCGCCGGCCGCGTCGAGCGCGAGGTCCAGGTCCCGGTGGGCACGGGTCTGCCGGCCCACCAGGGCGTCGACGCCCCAGCCGCCCGCGACCCAGGAGCGGCAGCCGGCGGTCGCGAGCGCGTCCAGGACGCGGTGCACCTCGGCGGGGTCCACGCGCGTCACCTCCCCGGGGTCGCCGTGCGCCCCCACTGTGCCAGCGGGGCGGCCTCCCGGCCACGCCGTACACCCGCCGGACACCTCGGTCGGCCACACTGGCCGGCGACGGCCGCGCACGCGCCGCTCCGACGACGACCCGGGAGGACGACGGCATGAGCGGCGGTGCCGGCCTGGTCCGGCGGCTCGGCCTCGGCGACGCCGTGGTCATCGGGCTCGGCTCGATGGTCGGCGCCGGGGTGTTCGCCGCGTTCGCGCCCGCCGCCCGGGCCGCCGGCTCCGCGCTGCTGCTCGGCCTGGCGCTGGCCGCGGTCGTGGCCTACGCCAACGCCACCTCCTCCGCCCAGCTCGCCGCGCAGTACCCCGCGTCCGGCGGCACGTACGTCTACGGGCGCGAGCGGCTCGGCCCGTGGTGGGGGTTCCTCGCGGGCTGGTGCTTCGTGATCGGCAAGACCGCGAGCTGCGCGGCGATGGCCCTGACCTTCGCCGCCTACGCGGTGCCGCCCGCGTGGCAGCGGCCGGTCGCCGCCGGCGCGGTGCTGGCGCTGACCGCGGTGAACCTGCGGGGCGTCACGCGGACCGCGCGCCTGACCCGCGTGGTCGTGGCCGTCGCGCTGGCTGCGCTGGCGACCGTCGTGGTCGCCGGGCTGGCGGGCGGCGACCCGTCGTGGGCGCGGGTGGCCGTCGGCGCCGACGCCACCTGGTCGGGCGTGCTGGGCTCCGCCGGTCTGCTGTTCTTCGCGTTCGCGGGGTACGCCCGGATCGCCACGATGGGCGAGGAGGTGCGCGACCCGGCGCGGACGATCCCGCGCGCGATCCAGCTGGCGCTCGGCCTGGCGGTGCTCGTCTACGCCGCCGTGGCGGTGACCCTGCTGACGGTGCTCGGGCCGGACGCGGTGGCGGCGAGCGCCGCCCCGCTCGCGGACGCCGCCGCGGCGACGGGTCGGCCCTGGGTCGGCGCGGTCGTCCGCGTCGGCGCGGTCGCGGCCTCGCTGGGCGCGCTGCTCGCGCTGGTGGCCGGCGTCAGCCGCACGACCCTCGCGATGGCCCGGGAGGGCGACCTGCCGCGGGCGCTCGCCGCGGTGCACGAGCGGTACCGGGTGCCGCACCGGGCGGAGGCCGCGCTGGGCGTCGTGGTCGTCGCGCTGGTGCTCACCGTCGACCTGCGGGGCGCGATCGGGTTCTCCTCGTTCGGGGTGCTGCTCTACTACCTGGTCGCGAACCTCGCCGCCCTCACCCAGGACCGGCCGCACCGCCGCTTCCCGCGCGCGCTGCAGGTGCTGGGCGCCGTCGGCTGCGTCGCGCTCGCCGCCACCCTGCCGCCGGTGTCGGTGGTCGGCGGGGCGGCGGTCGTCGCGGCCGGCGTCGCGTGGCGCGCGGCCGTGCTGGCCCGGCGCCGGCGTGTGGGTGGTCCGGCGTAGCGTGCGGCGGACCGGCGCACCGGCCGGGGGCTCCGACGAGGGAGGCACCATGTCCGAGGACGTCGCACGGGACGAGCACGACGGCGGGTCCGACCCGCAGGGCTGGTGGGGGCCGCCCGTCGCCGGGGACGAGGTCGCGTCGCTCGTCGGCTCGCTCGAGCGGCAGCGCGCCACGTTCGCGTGGAAGGTCGGCGGCCTCGACCGCGAGGCGCTGTCCGCCACCCTCGGTCCGTCGGCGATCACGCTGGGCGGCCTGGTCAAGCACCTGGCGTTCGTCGAGGTGTTCCACCTGTGCACCCGGGTGAACGGGCGGCGGCCGGGCGACCCGTGGGAGGGCGTCGACTGGGACGCCACCCCCGACTGGCCCTGGTCCTCCGCCGCGGACGACGACCCGGCGTACCTCTACGGGCTGTGGCGGGACGCCGTGGTGCGCGCCCGCGCGTCCCTCGCGGACGCCGTCGCCGAGGGCGGGCTGGACCGGCCGATCGCGTGGTCCGACGACCCGGGCGCCACGCCGAGCGTGCGCCGGGTCCTGGTCGACCTGATCGAGGAGTACGCGCGGCACGTCGGGCACGCCGACCTCTACCGCGAGGCGATCGACGGGTTGGTCGGCGAGGACCCGCCGGAGGCGCCCGCGCTGTACCCCCTCCCCGAGCGCCCCCGCTAGGCCCGGGGCCGGCGGGACGACGCGGTCGACGCAGCCGCGCGGGCCCCCGCGGTCACCCCGGCGGCGCGGTCACCCCGGCGGCGCGGTCACCGCAGCGGCGCGGGCTCCCGCGGTGCCATGCCCGCGGCCCGGTACGCGTCGTCCACCAGCCGCATCGCCGCGACCGCCTGCGTCGTCCCGGACACCGGGTCGCCGCCGCGCAGCACCGCGTCCGCGAACGAGCGCAGCATCCACACGTACGACGCGGTCGGGTCGACCGGCTCCTCGACGACCCGCCCGTCGGCGTGCTCGACGACGACGCGCCCGCCGTTCTGCGGCCCGTACGGGCTGTGCACCGTGATCGTGCCGGCCGTGCCGACGATCCGCGCCCGGACGCTCTGGTCCTCCGTCGCCACCATGCTGGCCCGCACGGTGCCGTCCACGCCGCCCGGCAGGTCCAGGTGCACGACGATCGACGCGTCGACCCCGTCGACCTCCACCGCCTCGGCGGACCGCACCGTCGGTGCGCCGAGCACGTGCGTGAGGAACCGCAGCGGGTACACGCCCAGGTCCATCAGCGCGCCGCCGCCCATCGACTCCTGCCACCGGATGTCGCCCCGGTCCGCGATCTCGACGCAGAAGTCGGCCTCCGCGGAGGTCACCTCGCCGATCGCGCCCTCCGCGACCAGCTCGCGCAGCCGCGCCCACGAGGGGTGGTGCTGCGAGTGGAACGCCTCCATGACGACCAGGCCGGTCCCGGCGGCCGCGGCCTCCACGTCCTCGGCCTCGGCGGCGTTCGCGGTGAACGGCTTCTCGCACAGCACGTGCTTGCCCGCGGCGATGGCGCGGAGCATCCACACCCCGTGCAGCGCCGCCGGGGTCGGCACGTAGACGGCGTCGATCTCCGGGTCGGCGAGCAGCGCGTCGTAGTCGTCGAGCACCCGGCCGATGCCCTCGGCCTCCGCCATCTGCTCGGCCCGGGCGCGGTCGCGGGCGGCGATCGCCGTCACCTCGACCTCCGGGACCGACGCGGCGGGCACCGCCACCGCGTCGTGCAGGATGCGGGCAGCACCGAGGACTCCGAGACGCACCGTCGACATGGGCAGCACCGTAGCGGGCGCCGGGTGGCGGCGCCGTCCGGCTCAGCGCGCGGGCGCCCGCCCGGTCGCCGAGCGCCGCGCGCGCCACCCCGCGGTGCTGGTACCCGGAGGCGACGATCCGCGGGATGCCGATCGTCTCGGCGGTGGTCAGCGCCCGGTCCGCCGCGTCCCGCGCCTCCGCCCAGCGCCCCGCCTGCACCAGGATCCGGGCGAGCTGCGCCAGCGCGTTCGCCTCCGTGAACCCCGCCACCTGCACCCGCGGCCGCGTCGCGGGGTCGGCGAGCCGCGCCAGCGTCGCCCGGGTCGTCGCCAGCGCCTCGTCGAGCCGCCCGAGCCGCGCCTGCACCCGCGCGAGGGCGAGCATCGCCTGCGGCGCACCCTCGCGGTCGCCCGACTCGAGCATGCACGCCACGGCCTCCCGCGCGTCGACCTCGGCCGACGGCAGCTCGCCGAGGTGCGCCGTCATGGACGACCGGTAGCTCAGCGCCCACCCGATCTGGGCCGCGTCCCCGCACCGCCGGGCCGCCGCGAGCGCCCTGGTGGCCGCCGCGATGCCCGCCCGGTCGTCGCCGCGGCACACCGACTGGGCCCAGGCCCGGTAGCCCTCGTGCACCGCGACGAGCCGGTCGTCCCCGAGGGCGGTGGCCGCCTCCGCGGACCGGTCGTACACCTCCGGCCAGCGGTCCCAGGTGGACCACAGGTCGGAGAACCAGTGCACCGCGTCGGCGACCGCGACCACCCGGTCGTGGTCCCCCGCCTCGGCGGCGCGGCGCAGCGCGGCGAGCCAGTTGCCCGACTCGGCCCGCAGCCACGCGCCGGCCGCCGCCGCGTCGTGCAGGTCGACGTCCCGGTCCGCGGGCTCGGCCAGCCCGTCGTCCGGGTGGTCCGCGTGGTCGGGCTCGAACCGCCGTCCCGCGCGCACGGTCGTGGTGAGCAGCCAGTCGTCCGCCGCGGCGCGCGCCACCCGGTGCGCGGCCGGGTCCTCCTGGTGGTCGAGCTCCCACCGGGCGAACAGGCGCAGCAGGTCGTGCAGCTGGTACCGGTCGCCGGGCAGGTGCTGGACGAGGCTGAGGTCGCACAGCTCGTCCAGCAGGTCCTCGGTGCGCCAGAGCGACTCGCCCACGAGCGCCGCCGCGAGCCCCGCCCCGGCGTGCGGCGCGTCCACCAGGGCCAGCCGCCGGAACAGCCGCTGGGCGCCCGGGCCGAGCTGCTCGTACGAGGACGCGAAGGCGGCGCGCACCTGCAGGTCCCCCGCGGTGAGCGAGTCGAGCCGTCGCTCCTCCGCGGACATGCGCCGGACGAGGCCCGCGATCGACCAGCCGGCGTGGGCGGCGAGCCGGTTCCCGGCGATCCGCAGCGCGAGCGGGACGTCGTCGCACAGCGAGGCCAACCGGGCCAGCGGCTCCGTGGCGGTGCGGTCGGGGACGATCCGCGCGAGCAGCGCGACCGAGTCCGCCGGGTCCAGCCGGCCGAGGACCGTGCGGTGCACGCCGCTGAGCCCGGCGAGGGTGCGCCGGCTGGTGACCAGGACCGCCGCCGGGCCGTCCGCGGGCAGCAGCGGCCGGACCTGCTCCTCGGAGGCCGCGTTGTCGAGCACCAGCAGCACCCGGCGGCCGGCGAGCAGCCGGTGCAGGTGCGCCACCGCCTCCTCCGGGTCGGGCGGCACCGTGCCCTCGGCCAGCGCGTCCGCCACGCGGCGGACCGCCGCGTCCGGGCCGACCGGCGCGGCGTCGACCCCGCGCAGGTCCAGGAACAGCCGGTCGTCGAACCGGTCGCGCACGTCCCGCGCGACCTGCGCGGCGAGCGTCGTCTTGCCGAACCCTGGCGGGCCGGTGACCACCGCGACCGGCGCCCCGCCCGCCGCGGTCAGCGCGCCCGCGAGCGCCGCGCGCTCCACCTCCCGTCCCGTGAAGTCGACGACCCGCCGCGGCAGCGGCAGCGGCTGCGGCGGGGTGGCCGCCGCGGGGGCCGTGCGCCGCCGGCCGTCGCGCGCGGCGCGGAGCAGCACGGCCCGCTCGGCCGCCGCCAGGCCGAGGGCGTCCGCGAGCGCCTGCACCGTGCGGTGCTGCGGGCCCCGGCTGACCCCGCGCTCGATGTCGCCGATCCCGCGGTCGCTCACCCCGGAGGCCGCCGCGAGGTCCTCGATCGTGAGGTCCGCGTCCTGCCGGTGCCGCCGCAGGAGCGCTCCCAGGTCGTCGTCGCCCATCGCCTCGCCCGCTCTCGCACCGCCGGCCGAGCTCCCCCGAGTTCTGCCGGACTTCTTCCTGGTCCCGCGCGGCGCTGCGCGGTCCCATGGTCCCCGGGGCCGGACGCCCCGGGCAAGTGTCCCGGAGCCGGTCGGTCCGCGCCCCGTCCGCGAAGGAGGAACCATGCCCTACGTCAGCACGCCCGACGGCGCCGAGATCTTCTACCAGGACTACGGCCAGGGGAAGCCCGTCCTGCTCAGCCACGGCTGGCCGCTGAGCTCCGAGGCCTGGGCCTACGAGCTCAAGGTGCTCGCCGACGCCGGCTACCGCGCCATCGCGCACGACCGCCGCGGCCACGGCCGCTCGTCCCGCACCAGCGGCGGCAACGACATGGACACCTACGCCCGGGACCTCGCGTCGCTGGTCGAGCAGCTCGACCTCACCGACCTCACCGTGGTCGGCCACTCCACCGGCGGCGGCGAGGTGGTCCGCTACGCCGCGCAGCACGGCAAGGGCCGCGTGACCAAGGTCGTCACGGTCGGCGCCGTGCCGCCGGTCATGGTGAAGTCCGAGTCGAACCCCGAGGGCACCCCGATCGAGGTGTTCGACGGCATCCGCGAGGGCGTCCTGCGTGACCGGTCGCAGTTCTACCAGGACCTCTCCGAGACCTTCTTCGGCGCCAACCGCGAGGGCTCGGGCATCAGCCAGGGCCTGCGCGACGACTTCTGGCGGCAGAGCATGCTCGCCGAGCTCCAGGCCGCCTACGACTGCGTCGCGGTGTTCTCGGAGACCGACTTCACGGAGGACCTGAAGGCGCTCGACGTGCCGATCCTGATCGCGCACGGCGACGACGACCAGATCGTCCCGATCGCGGCGGCGGCCTACAAGTCGATCGACCTGGTCAAGCTCGGCACGCTCAAGGTCTACCCGGGCGCCCCGCACGGCATCTCCGGCGCGTACCAGGAGGCCCTGATCAAGGACATCCTGGCGTTCATCGCCGACTGACCCCGAGCCGCCGAGCGCCCAGGACCCCGCGGACACCTCCGTCCCGACGGGGTCCTGGGCACCCGGCGCGCCCGTGCGCGGAACTACGGTGGATCCATGCGCCCGTTCTCCCAGGTCGACGTCTTCACCGCCGAGCCGTACCGCGGCAACCCCGTCGCGGTCGTGCACGACGCCGACGGCCTGACCGACGCCCAGATGGCCGCGTTCGCCCGGTGGACCAACCTGTCCGAGACGACGTTCCTGCTCCGGCCCACCGACCCGGCCGCCGACTACCGGCTGCGCATCTTCACGCCCGGGGGCGAGCTGCCGTTCGCCGGGCACCCCACGCTGGGGTCGTGCCACGCCTGGCTGTCCCGGGGCGGCGACCCGGCGGCCGCCGACCGGATCGTCCAGGAGTGCGCCGTCGGGCTGGTGCCGCTGCGCCGGGAGGGCGGCCGGCTGCAGTTCGCCGCGCCGCCCCCGCGGGTCGACGCCCCGGTCGACCCGGAGACGCTGCGCCGCTCCGTCGCCGCGCTGGGCCTGCCGCCGGAGGCCGTCGTCGACCACCGCTTCCTCGACAACGGCCCCCGGTGGAACGTGCTGCTGCTCGACTCCGCGGAGCGGGTGCTGGCGCTGCGCCCCGACTGGGCGGCGCTCGGCGCCGTGCACCTCGGGGTCGTCGGCCCGCAGGCACCCGGCGGGGAGACCGCGTTCGAGCTCCGGGGCTTCGCCCCCGCCATCGGCGTGCCCGAGGACCCGGTGACCGGGAGCCTCAACGCCGTCGTCGGGCAGTGGCTGATCGGCTCCGGGCGGGCACCCGAGCACTACGTCGCGGCGCAGGGCACCGCGCTCGGGCGGGCCGGCCGGATCCACGTCGAGCGGGACGCGGACGGCACCGTCTGGGTGGGCGGCGACACCGTGACGTGCATCGAGGGCACCGTCCGCGACCACCCGGCCCCCTCGGCCGACCCGGCGGCGGGATGACGCCCGCACGCACGAGCGCCGGCCTCCTGCTGCACCGACCCGGTGCCGCCGGTCCCGGCGCACCCGAGGTGCTGCTCGGGCACATGGGCGGACCGTTCTGGGCCCGCAAGCCGCACGCGTGGACGGTGCCCAAGGGCGAGCCGCTCCCCGGCGAGGACCCGCACGCCACCGCGCTGCGGGAGTTCGCCGAGGAGGTCGGCGCGCCGGCACCCGACGGGGCGGAGATCGACCTCGGGGAGGTCCTGCAGCGCGCGGGCAAGGTCGTGCGCGTGTGGGCGCGGGCCGGCGACCTGGACCTGGACGCGCCCCGCGGGCCGGTGAGCGAGGTGACCGTCGACTGGCCACCCCGCAGCGGCCGCACGGTGACCTTCCCGGAGCTCGACGAGCTGCGGTGGGTGCCGCTGCCGGAGGCGCGCGACCTGGTCGTCGGCGCGCAGGCGGAGTTCCTGGACCGGCTGGTCGCGCACCTCGCGACGGGCTGAGGCACGTGGGCGCCGGCGCGGGGTGCGGGCGCCGAGTCCTCCACACGGCGGAGGGCGTGCGTGGTCCCCAGGGCGGGGGCCCTGGCCGGGGTGGTGTCGGTGGTGGCCGGTAGCGTTCTTGCATGGCTGACCTGCAGGAACACCCCGGAGGCGACGTGGTCGCCGGCCCGGTGCTGCCGGTCTACGCGGCCGACGGGACGTGCCTGACCGACTACGGCCCGGACCCCGTGGTGGCGTTCGGTGGGGCGCCCAGGACGGGCGAGCAGCGGCAGGTCGAGGCGATCGCCGCCTGCCCTCCCGGGCCGGTACTGGACGCCTGGCTGCGCGGGCTGGACCTCACGGTTCTCACCCCGGCGATCCTCGTGGAGGTGGTCGCCGCGCGGGCGCGGATGGAGGCCCACCAGCACGCCGCGATGCTGGACGCGGTCGCCGAACTCGCCAACCGGCCCGAGATGAGCCCGCAGTGGTCACCCCTCGCTGGTGCCCCACCCACCCAGGGGTGCGTCGCGGGTGACGAGTTGGCGATGCGGTTGGGCTGGTCGCTGATGACCGCGAACAAGGCCGTGCACCGGGCACTGACCCTGGACGGGATGCTCGCCGCCACCCGCGAGGCGTTGGAGGTCGGGCACATCGACGCCGGCAAGGCCGAGGTGTTGGCCGCCGGGTTGATCGACCTGCCCTACGAGGCGGCGCACGCCGTGGAGGACGCGGTGCTGCCCGACGCCGCCCAGTGCTCCCGCCGGCAGCTGGAGCAGCGCGTGGCCCGGGAGGTCCGGATCGCCGACCCTAAGGGGGAGGCCGGCCGCAACACTCGCGCCCGGTGCACCCGCCGGGTCACCCGGCCCCGGCGCCGGCCGCACGGGATGGCGGCGATGTGGGTGGTCCTGGCCGCGGAGGACGCGACCCGGGTCGACGGGGTCCTGCACCACACCGCCCGCACCGCCAAGGCCCTGGGCGACCCCCGCACCCTGGACCAGCTCCGCGCCGACGGACTCCGCGACCTGGTCGTCGGGGACGTCCCGGAGTCCGATGGCCCCGCGTTCGAGGTCCACCTCGACCCACCCCCACCGG
>NZ_JAKRMS010000030.1 GCF_022346185.1 Cellulomonas sp. ACRRI
GCGGAGTGGCCCGACGGCGACGGCACCGCCCACGGGCACCTGGGGGTGCTCAGCGCGTTCGTGCCCGGGGCGCAGGACGGGTTCGAGCTCGCCTGCGACCTCGCGCGGCGCGGGGAGTCGTGGGCCGCCCCCACCCCCGACAGCGCCCCCGCGGGCGGCAAGGACACGGAGGACGAGTGACCCACGCACGGCTCCTCGGCAGCGACACCCCGCTGGCCGAGCGCTACGACCTGGCCCTGGTGGACCTCGACGGCGTCGCGTACCGCGGCCACGAGCCGATCGACGGCGCCGCCGCCGGGCTCGCGGGGGCGCGCGCCGCGGGCATGCGGCTGGTGTTCGTCACGAACAACGCCTCGCGCGAGCCGGAGTCGGTCGCGGACCAGCTCACCTCGCTGGACATCCCGACGCGGCCGGGTGACGTGCTGACCGCCGCGCAGGCCTGCGCGGCGCTGCTGGCGACCCGTCTGCAGCCTGGCGCGAAGGTGCTCGTGGTCGGCGGTGCCGGGCTCGTCACCGCCGTGCGGGAGGCGGGCTTCGAGGTCGTCACGTCCGCCGACGACCGGCCGGAGGCGGTGGCCCAGGGCTTCGCCCCGGAGCTCGGCTGGGCGCAGCTGGCCGAGGCGGCGTACGCCGTGGCGGGCGGCGCGTGGTTCGTCGCGAGCAACCTCGACAAGAGCCTGCCGACCGCCCGGGGCTTCGCGCCGGGCAACGGCGCGCTCGTCGGCGCGGTGCAGGCGGCGACGGGCGTGGTGCCCGACAGCGCGGGCAAGCCGGCGGCGACGATGTACGAGATCGCGGTCGAGCGGCACGGCGCGCGGGCGGCGCTGGTCGTCGGCGACCGGCTGGACACCGACCTGGCGGGCGCCCGCACGGGCGGGTTCGCGGGGCTGCACGTGCTCACGGGCGTGAGCACGGCCCGCGACGACGTCCTGGCGCCCGCGGGCCTGCGGCCGCACTACATCGCCGCGGACCTGGGGGGCCTGCTGGTCCCGCACCCCGCGCCGGTGCCGGCGGCGGAGGGGTGGTGGGCGTGCGGCGCGGCTGCGGCCCGCGTGACGTCCGGGCGCCTGGAGCTGGGCGGGGACGCGCCCGTGGGTGTCGACCTGGTGCGGGCGGCCTGCGCCGCGGCCTGGGCGGCGGTCGACGGGGGCGAGGAGCTGGACGAGTCCACCGTCCCCGACCTGCGTGTCACCCCCGAGGACGCCGCGGGGGCGGTCGCCGGCCGGTAGCCTGGCCGGCAGCGCAGGGGTGCACACACAGCAGACGTGGGACCAGCCGGGGGGACGCGACGGGGCCAGCAGGCCGGTCGGTCGCGGGCTGGCGGCAGCCGCCGCGGGCGGAGTGGGGAGTGGAGCCGTGGAGCCGACGGGCGACCAGGCGGTCGACCAGGCGGTCGTGCGCCTGACCGAGGTCACCGAGCTCACCCTGCGCGAGCAGCTCGCCGTGTTCGACGCCGTGCACGCGGCCCTGCAGGACCGGCTCGCCGACGCGGAGGGCTGAGGCGGGTGCCGACGCGCGTCGACGCCGCCCTCGTCCGTGACGGGCTCGCCCGGTCGCGGAAGCACGCGGCCGAGCTCATCGCCGCGGGCCGGGTGACGGTCGACGGCGCGCCCGTGCGCCGCCCGGCGGCGCCGCTCGGCGACGGCCAGCACCCGCGCGTCGAGCCGGGCGCGGACGGTCCCGGGGACGACTGGGCGTCCCGCGGCGCGCACAAGCTGCTCGGGGCGCTCGACGCGTTCGCCGACGTCGTGGTCGAGGGCCGCGACTGCCTGGACGCCGGGGCGAGCACGGGCGGGTTCACCGACGTGCTGCTGCGCCGCGGTGCCCGCCGGGTGCTGGCGCTGGACGTCGGGCACGACCAGCTGGTCCAGCGGCTGCGGTCCGACCCCCGGGTCGAGGCGCGCGAGGGTGTCAACGTGCGGTACCTGACCCCGGCCGACGTCGACCCGGCTCCCGGGCTCGTGGTGGCCGACCTGTCGTTCATCTCGTTGACCCTGGTGCTGCCGGCGCTGGCCGCGGTCGCCGCGCCGGGCGCCGACCTGCTGCTCATGGTGAAGCCGCAGTTCGAGGTCGGGCGCGAGCGCCTGGGCTCGGGCGGCGTCGTGCGCAGCGCGGACCAGCGTGCGGAGGCGGTGCTGGCCGTCGCGGCCGTCGCGCAGAAGCAGGGTCTGCAGGTGCTCGGCGTGGCGCGCAGCCCGCTGCCGGGACCGAGCGGCAACGTGGAGTACTTCCTGCGGCTGCGCCGCAGGACCGAGCGCACCGGCACCCAGCGCACCGGCACCCAGCGCACCGGCACCCAGCCCGGTGCGCACACCGGCGACGCCCTCACCGGCGACGCCCTCGCGGCCCGGGTCCGGGCCGTCGTCACCGAGCAGGAGGAGGGCGCATGACCAGCAGGCGGGTCCTGGTCGTCACGCACAGCGGGCGGGCCGAGGCGGTCACGGCGACCGAGGAGGCCGCCGCCGCGCTGGAGGCCGCCGGCTTCACGCCGGTGCTCGCGGGCGAGGACGTGCCCGGCATGGCGTTCCACGACATCGAGCTGGCGATGATCCTCGGCGGCGACGGCACGATCCTGCGCGCCGCGGAGCTCGCGCGCGGTGCCGGGGTGCCGCTGCTGGGGATCAACCTGGGCCACGTGGGCTTCCTCGCGGAGAGCGAGCGGGACGACATCAAGGAGGCGGTGCGCCGGATCGCGGCGGGGGACTACACCGTCGAGGAGCGCACGACGCTCCAGGTGCAGGTCCAGGTGCCCGGACGGCGGGACCCGGTGACGGGCTGGGCGCTGAACGAGGCCGCGCTGGAGAAGGCCGAGCCGGCGCGGATGGTCGAGGTCGTGCTCGAGGTGGACGACCGCCCGCTGTCGAGCTTCGGCTGCGACGGCGTCGTGCTGGCGACGTCGACCGGCTCCACCGCGCACGCGTTCTCGGCGGGCGGCCCCGTCGTGTGGCCCGAGGTCGACAGCCTGATCGTGGTGCCGCTGTCGGCGCACGCGCTGTTCGCGCGCCCGCTGGTGGTCGGGCCGCGCAGCGTCGTCGCGGTCGAGGTGCTGACGCGGTCGCCCTCGGCGGCGGTGCTGGTCTGCGACGGGCGCCGGCACATCGAGGTGCCCGCCGGCTCGCGCGTCGAGGTGCGCCGGTCGCCGGTCCCGGTCAGGCTGGCCCGGCTGACCCCGGCGCCGTTCACGGACCGGCTGGTGAACAAGTTCGGGCTCCCCGTGGTCGGATGGCGGGGGCGCGCCCCGGAGATCCCGGCGCGCGACCGTGTGCCCGGCGCCACCCGCGCGCCGGCCGACGAGGACTGAGGAGCGGACGCGCGCGTGTTCGAGGAGATCACGATCAGCGACCTGGGCGTCATCACCGGCGCCCAGATCCGGCTGCACCCGGGGCTGACCGTCCTGACCGGGGAGACCGGCGCGGGCAAGACGATGGTGCTGACCGGGCTGAACCTGCTGCTCGGCGGCAAGGCCGACCCGGCGACGGTGCGGACCGGCGCGACCACGGCGGTCGTCGAGGGCCGGGTGGTCGTGCCGGAGGGCTCGCCGGTGCTGGAGCGGGCCGAGGAGGCCGGGGCCGCGGTGGACGACGACGGCGCTCTGCTGCTGGTCCGCACGGTGCAGGCCGCCACGGACGGCTCCGCGGGCCGGTCCCGGGCGCACCTCGGCGGCCGCTCGGTGCCGCAGGCGGTGCTGGGCGAGCTCGCGGAGCAGCTCATCACCGTGCACGGTCAGCAGGACCAGGCCCGGCTGCGCTCCCCGCAGCACCAGCGCGAGGCCCTGGACGCGTTCGCGGGGGCGGCGCACGGCGCCCTGCTCGGGGAGTACCGGCAGGCGTGGGCGGAGCGCGGCCGGCTGCAGGCGACGATCGACGACCTGACCGCCCGGCGGCAGGACCTCGCCCGCGAGGCCGAGCTGCTGCGGCTCGGGCTGGCGGAGGTCGAGCGGATCGACCCGCAGCCGGGGGAGGACGTCGACCTGGCGCGGGAGATCGAGCGCCTGGAGCACGCGGAGGACCTGCGCGCCGCCGCCTCGGGCGCGCACGCGGCGCTGCTCGGGGACGAGGACGCCGGCGACGAGGGCGCGAACGCCGCGGCGCTGGTCGAGCACGCGAAGAGGCTGCTGGACGGCGCCGGGAGCCACGACGCCCGGCTGGCCGAGCTGCGCGACCGGGTGGCGGAGGCCGGCTACCTGCTGGCGGACGCCGCCACGGAGCTGTCGTCGTACCTGCAGGACCTGCAGGCCGACCCGCTGCGCCTGGACGCCGCCCAGACCCGGCGCGCCGAGCTCGCGTCCCTGACCCGCTCCTACGGCGAGGACGTCGACGCGGTGCTGCGCTGGGCGGACGAGAGCGGCCGCCGGCTGCTCGACATCGGCGACGGCGACGAGAGGGTCGCCGGCCTGACGGCCGAGCGGGACGCCCTGGACGGGCGGCTCGCCGACCTCGCGGGGCGGATCGGCGCGGCCCGGCGGGAGGCCGCCGAGCGGCTCGCGGCGACCGTGTCGGCCGAGCTGGCCGGGCTCGCGATGGGCGGCGCCAGCCTGACCGTCCGGGTCGAGGCTGCGCCCGAGCTGGGCCCGCACGGTGGAGATGTCGTGGAGATGCTCCTGGTCCCGCACCCCGGCGCGCCGGGCCGGCCGCTCGGCAAGGGGGCGTCCGGCGGCGAGCTGTCGCGGGTCATGCTGGCGCTCGAGGTGGCCCTCGCCACGTCGCCGGACCGCGGCGAGCACACCCCGGGGACGTTCGTGTTCGACGAGGTCGACGCCGGCGTGGGCGGGCGCGCCGCGACCGAGGTGGGGCGCCGGCTGGCGGCCCTGGCGCGGGGTTCGCAGGTCCTGGTGGTGACGCACCTGGCCCAGGTCGCCGCGTTCGCGGACCGCCACCTGGTGGTCACCAAGTCGCGGGACGGCGCCGTCACGGCGTCGGACGTGGCTGAGGTGGCGGGGGAGGACCGGGTCCGCGAGCTGGCGCGGATGCTGTCCGGCCAGGAGGAATCCGGCACGGCGCGCGCGCACGCGGCGGAGCTCCTGGAGCTGGCGGATCTGGCACGATGAACGGCGATGAAACTCCTGCCCTCGCGTAAGCGCTCCGCCGCGTCCCCCGGGGGCGAGCTCGTCGGCCCCGCCCGGGTCGACCCCCGCACCAAGTCGCTGACCAAGCGCCTGCGTCCGGGTGAGATCGCCGTGATCGACCACGTCGACATCGACCGGGTGTCGGCCGAGGCGCTCGCCGCCTGCAAGCCCGCCGCGGTGCTCAACGCCGCGCGCTCGACGTCCGGCCGGTACCCGAACCTCGGCCCGGACATCCTGGTGTCCGCGGGCATCCCGCTCGTCGACGACCTCGGTCCCGACGTGATGACCCTGCGCGAGGGCCGCACGCTCCGCGTCGAGAACGGCGCGGTGTACGACGGCGACACGCTTGTCGCCGAGGGCACCGTGCAGACCGAGCAGACGGTGGCGACCGACCAGGCCGCCGCGCGCGAGGGCCTGTCGGTCCAGCTCGAGTCGTTCGCCGCGAACACGATGGACTACCTGCGCCGGGAGCGCGACCTGCTGCTCGACGGCGTGGGCGTCCCGGACATCACGACGCAGATCGAGGGCCGGCAGGTGCTCATCGTGGTGCGCGGGTACCACTACAAGGAGGACCTGGTCACGCTGCGGCCGTACATCCGCGAGTACCGCCCGGTGCTCGTCGGCGTGGACGGCGGCGCGGACGCGATCCTCGAGGCCGGCTGGACGCCCGACATGATCGTCGGCGACATGGACTCGGTGTCCGACCGGGCGCTGCGCTGCGGCGCCGAGATCGTGGTGCACGCGTACCGGGACGGCCGCGCGCCGGGACTGGCGCGCGTCGACCAGCTCGGCGTGCCGCACATCGTGTTCCCGGCGACCGGCACCAGCGAGGACGTCGCGATGCTGCTGGCGGACGACAAGGGCGCCGAGCTGATCGTCGCCGTCGGCACGCACGCCACGCTCGTCGAGTTCCTGGACAAGGGCCGGTCGGGCATGGCGTCGACGTTCCTCACCCGGCTCCGGGTCGGCAGCAAGCTGGTCGACGCCAAGGGGGTGTCCCGGCTCTACCGGAACCGGATCTCCAACCTCCAGCTGACGCTGCTCGTGCTCGCGGGCCTGCTCGCGCTCGGCGTGGCCCTCGCGTCGACGACCGCCGGCCAGACCCTGATCGGGCTGGCCGCGGCCCGCTGGGACGACTTCGTCTACTGGCTCGGGTCGCTGTTCGGCGGGTCGTCATGACGCGCGCCGCCACGCCCCGACCCGCCACCTCCCGTGCCGCGCACGCGCCGGCACCCGATCGAGAGCCCTCCCTGTGATCGACTTCCGCTACCACCTCGTCTCGCTGATCTCGGTGTTCCTCGCGCTCGCGGTGGGCATCGCCCTCGGCGCCGGCCCGCTCGAGGAGACGATCGGCAACACGCTCACGGGGCAGGTGGACCAGCTGCGCAGCGAGCGGGACCAGCTGCGCTCGGACCTGGACGAGGCGGGCTCCGACCTCGCCGCGTCCGACGCGTTCGTCGAGGCCGCGGGCGCCGAGCTCGTCGCCGGCACGCTCGACCAGCGCCGCGTGGCCGTGATCGGGCTCGGCACGGTCGACGGCGACGCGCGCGACGCGATCGAGGCGCAGCTGACCGCGGCGGGCGCGACCGTCAGCGCGGACGTGACGCTGAACGAGGCGTGGTCGTCCACCGACCTGCGGTCGTTCCGCCAGGCGCTCGTCGGCAACATCAGCAGCTACCTCGACCCGCAGCCGGCCGACGACGCCACCGCCGACACCTCGCTGTCGGAGGCGCTGGTGCAGGGCCTCACGGGCGCCGACCCGGCCAACCCGGACGCCCTGAGCGCCGACGCGGCGACGCTGCTCGAGTTCATGACGTCCGGCGACTCGCCGCTCGTGACCGTCGAGGGCGAGATCACCCAGCCCGCCGACGCGATCGTGCTGGTGGCGCCCACCGTCGCGCCCGAGGCCGTCCCCGCCGACGCCACGCCCGACGCCGACGAGGCCGCGGCCGTGCTGCAGTCGCAGATCGCGCTCGCCCGGGTCGCGCAGACCCGGTCCGAGGGCGCGGTCGTCGTCGACGGCCCGGTCACCGACGGCACGCTCGTCGCGACGATCCTGGGCGACGACTCGGCGGCGGAGGCGATCACCACGGTGAGCGACGGCGACACGTCCGCCGGGCAGGTGTCGGTCCCCCTGGCGCTGAACGCGCGGATCGGCGGCACCAACGGCCACTACGGCCGCGGGGGCGACCTCACGACGATCCCCACCGCGACGACGCTGACCCCGCCGGACCGCACGCCGGTCGCGACCGGGGACGCGGGCGCGGGCGACGCCGCGGGCGACGTCACCGGCGACGCGGGCGAGGGCGCCGCCGACGAGGGGGCCCAGGGGTGAGCACCGCCCGCCGCCTCGCCGCGGCCGTCGCCGCGCGCGTCACGACGACGGTCGTCCGCGGCCTCCTGGACGACGAGCCCCCGGGCGGCGCGCGCCGCTGGGAGCGCACCAACCACCGGGGCGAGCCGGTGAGCCTGCTCGGCGGCCCCGCGGTCGCCGCGGGCGTGCTGGCCGGCGGTCTGGTCGGCGCCCCGTCGGCCCGGGACGGCGCGGCGCTGGCCGTCGCCACCACCAGCGCCACGGCGTTCGGCCTGGTCGACGACCTGACCGAGGACCGCGAGGGCACCGTGCGCAAGGGCCTGCGCGGCCACCTGGGCGCGCTGGCCCGCGGCGAGGTCACCACGGGCGGGCTCAAGGTGCTCGGCATCGGCGCGGGCGCGCTGGTCGCCGCCGCGCTGAGCCGGCCGCACGACCGGCTGCCCGCGGGCCGCGGCGCCGCGGCGGCGGTCCGGCTGGCCGACGTGGTCGCGGACGGCGCGCTGATCGCCGCCACCGCCAACCTGGTCAACCTGCTCGACCTGCGGCCCGGGCGCGCGCTGAAGGCGGCGACGATCGCCGCCGCGCCCGCCGGGCTGCTGGGCGGCCGCGGCGGGGCCACGTCGGCCGCGGTGCTGGGCGCCGCCGTCGTCGAGCTGCCGGCGGACCTGGGCGAGCGGGACATGCTGGGCGACTCCGGCGCGAACGCCGTCGGCGCGGTGCTCGGCACGGCGGCGGTGCAGGGCTGCCCGCGGCCGGTGCGGCTCGCGCTGCTGGCCGGCGTGGTCGCGCTGACCGTCGCCTCGGAGAAGGTGTCGTTCACGCAGGTGATCGCGCGCACGCCGGTGCTGCGCGAGCTCGACGCGTGGGGGCGCCGGCCGGCGCACGTGCCCGGGGTGCCGGGGCGGTGAGCCGCCGGGCCGTCCTGTCCGGTCTGGCGGGCGCCGCGGCCCTGATCTCGGCCGTGACGGTCGTCAGCCGGCTGCTGGGCTTCGCGCGCAACCTGGTCTTCACGAACGCGGTCGGGCTCACCGACGTCGGCGACGCCTACAACTGGGCGAACACGCTGCCCAACGTGCTGTTCGAGGTGGCCGCGGGCGGGGCGCTGGCCGGCGCGCTGATCCCCGTGATCGCCGGGCCGCTGGCCCGCGGGATGCGGGACGACGTGTCGCGGATCGCGTCCGCGATGCTCGGCTGGACGCTCGGCGGGCTGGTGCTGATCGGCGCGGTCCTCGCCCTGGCCGCCGAGCCGATCGCCGCGCTGTCCCGGGTGGACACCGCCGCCGAGCGCGACCTGGTGACGTTCTTCGTCCGCGTGTTCGCGGTGCAGCTGCCGCTGTACGGGCTCGCCGTGGTGCTGTCCGGCGTCCTGCAGGCGCAGCGGAGGTTCTTCTGGCCGGCGTTCGCGCCGGTGCTGTCGAGCCTGGTCGTGATCGGCGCGTACGCCGGCTACGGGCGGCTGCTGGCGGACGCGGGCGTCGCGGGCGGGGCCGGCGAGGCGTCCCTGCTCCCCGACGGGGCCGCGGCGCTGCTGGCGTGGGGCACGACCGCCGGCGTGGCCGCGATGGGCCTGTGCCAGGTGGTGCCGGTCTGGCGGTCCGGCGTGCGGCTGCGGCCCGCGCTGCGGTTCCCGGACGGGGTCGCCGCCCGGGCGCGCGGGCTCGCGCTCGCCGGGATCGGGGCCCTGGTCGCCCAGCAGCTCGCGGTGCTCGTCACGATCACCCTCGCCCAGTCCTACGGCGGCGAGGGCGCGCTCTCGGCGTGGCAGACGATGGTGCAGCCCACCTACCTGCTGCCGTACGCGGTGCTCGCGGTGCCGCTCGCGACCAGCACGTTCCCGCGGCTCGCCGCCGCGGCGCAGCGCGAGGGCCGGCCCGGCTACGCCCCGCTCGCGGCGGTGACGACCCGGGGCGTGCTCGTCGCCGGGGCGACCGGCGCGGCGATGCTCGTGGCGGTGGCGCCCGCGGCGACGGCGGTGTTCCGGGCGATCGGCCGCGGCAACACCGACCTGATCGCCGCCGTCGCGGATGCGCTGACCCTCGTCGCGCCGGGGCTCCTCGGCTTCGCGCTCGTCTTCCACGTGTCCCGGGCGCTGTACGCGCTGGAGCGCGGCCGGCTGGCGGTGCTCGCCGCCAGCGCCGGCTGGCTGACCGTGGCCGCGGCGTCCTGGGTCGCGTGCGTGGCGCTCGTGCCGGGCGGCCGGGACGCCGCCGCGACGCTGCACGCCCTGTCGCTGGGCAACACGATCGGCATGGTGGTCGCCGGGGTGGCGCTGCTGGCCGTCCTGCGCGCCGCCGCGGGGGCCGAGGCCGTCGCCGGGTTGACCCGCACCCTCGCGGTGCTGGTCGGGGCGGGCGCCGTCGCCGGCGTCGTCGGCCGGTGGGTGGTGGACGCGGTGCAGGCGCTGACCGACGGCATCCCGGGCGCGGTCGTGGCCGCCGCGGGCGGGGCGGCGGTCGTCGTCGTGCTCGTGGTGGGCGCGGTGGCCGTGCTCGACCGGTCGACGGTGACGGGCCTGCTGCGCCGCGGCGGGCCCGGGGGCGCCGCGGGCGCCGGCGTCGCGGCGGACGCCCTCGTGCCGGGTACGGACCCGGGCCCCGCGACCACCCCGGCGGCGGACGCCGGACCCGCGGCCGAGGTGCCGCACGACGGACCCGGGGAGTCGGGACGATGACCCGACGCGTGCTGCAGGTGCTCGGCTCGAGCGCGGGCGGCGTCGCCCGGCACGTCGCCCAGGTGTCGGCCGCGCTGGCGGCGGCGGGGGACCGGGTGCTGGTGGCCGGCCCGGCCGCGCTGGAGCCGACCGTGGCCGCCGGCCCCGGCGTCGGCTTCGCCGCCGTCGAGATCGCCGACCGCCCGTCCGGCGCGGACGCGCGCGCGGTGGCCCGGCTCGCCGCGCTGGCCCGGGAGGCGGACGCCGTGCACGCCCACGGGCTGCGCGCGGGCGCGCTGGCGGTGCTGGCGGTCCGCGGCCGGCCGCACCGGGGCGCGCGACGCCCGCGGGTGGTGGTGACGCTGCACAACCTCCCGGTCGGCGGCCGGGCGATCCGGTCCGTGTCCGCGGTGCTCGGCCGGGTGGTCGCGCGCGGTGCCGACGTGGTGCTCGGGGTGTCGGGCGACCTGGTCGACCTGGCCCGCGCGCAGGGCGCCCGCCGGGCCGAGCGGGCCCTCGTGCCGGCCCCCGCCCGCCGCTCGCCCGGCCGGGACCGGGACGCGGTCCGCGCGGCGCTCGGCGTCGCGCCGGGGGACGACCTGGTCGTCACGGTGGCGCGGCTGGCCCCCCAGAAGGGGCTGGACACCCTCGTGGCGGCCGCTGCGGCCGTCGCCCGCACCCGGCCCGCGCTGCGCTGGGTCGTCGCGGGGGACGGGCCGCTGCTGGCGGACCTGCGGGCGCGGGCGGAGGCGGCGGGCGCGCCGGTCGACCTGCTGGGCCGGCGCGAGGACGTCGCGGACCTGCTGGCCGCCGCGGACGTCGTCGCGTCGACGGCCGTCTGGGAGGGCCAGCCGCTCGCGGTGCAGGAGGCCCTGGCCCTCGGTGCGGCGCTGGTCGTCACGGACGCCGGCGGCACCCGCGAGGTCACCGGCGACGCCGCGGTGCTGGTGCCCGTCGGGGAGCCGGACGCGTTCGCGGCCGCGCTGACCGCGGTCCTGTCGGACGACGCGCGCCGGACCGCGCTCCGCGACGCGGCCAGGGCCCGCGCCGCGACCCTCCCGGAGGTCGCCGACGTCCTGACCCAGCTGGACGCCGCCTACACCGCCTGATCCCGGGCCCGCCGGGCCGCCGTGGCCGGGGTCACCGGCGTGGGGCGCACGCGGGGCCCGGGACTCGGGTACAGTGGAAGCCCGTGGCAGAGCGCGTACACCGACTCTCCGGGCGGTCGGACACCACGACCCGGCACATCTTCGTCACGGGAGGCGTCGCCTCCTCACTGGGCAAGGGCCTGACCGCCTCCAGCCTCGGCCGACTTCTCCGCTCCCGCGGCCTCCGGGTCACGATGCAGAAGCTCGACCCCTACCTCAACGTCGACCCCGGGACGATGAACCCGTTCCAGCACGGCGAGGTCTTCGTCACCGAGGACGGGGCCGAGACGGACCTCGACGTCGGTCACTACGAGCGGTTCCTCGACGTCGACCTGGTCGGCTCCGCGAACGTGACGACCGGCCAGGTCTACTCGCACGTGATCGCGAAGGAGCGGCGCGGCGAGTACCTCGGCGACACGGTCCAGGTCATCCCGCACATCACCGATGAGATCAAGGCGCGCATGCGGTCGCAGGCCGCCGACGACGTCGACCTCATCATCACGGAGATCGGCGGCACGGTCGGCGACATCGAGTCGCAGCCGTTCCTCGAGGCGGCCCGCCAGGTCCGCCACGAGCTCGGCCGGGACAACGTGTTCTTCCTGCACGTGTCGCTGGTGCCGTACATCGGCCCGTCGGGCGAGCTGAAGACCAAGCCCACCCAGCACTCGGTCGCCGCGCTGCGCAGCATCGGCATCCAGCCCGACGCGATCGTGCTGCGCTCGGACCGGGAGATCCCGCAGTCGATCAAGGCCAAGATCGGCCTGATGTGCGACGTGGACACCCAGGGCGTCATCTCCTGCGTGGACGCCCCGAGCATCTACGACATCCCGCGGGTCATCCACGCCGAGGGCCTGGACGCCTACGTGGTGCAGCGGCTCGGCATGCAGTTCCGCGACGTCGACTGGAGCGGCTGGGACGAGCTGCTGCAGCGCGTGCACCAGCCCGCTCACCACGTCGAGGTGGCGCTGGTCGGCAAGTACATCGACCTGCCGGACGCCTACCTGTCGGTGACCGAGGCGCTGCGCGCCGGCGGCTTCCACCACGACGCCAAGGTGAAGATCCGCTGGGTCCCCTCGGACGACTGCCAGACCCCCGAGGGCGCGCAGCGCGCGCTCGGCGGCGTGGACGCGGTGCTGGTCCCGGGCGGGTTCGGCGTGCGCGGCATCGAGGGCAAGCTCGGCGCCCTGCGCTGGGCGCGCGAGAGCAAGGTGCCGACCCTCGGCATCTGCCTCGGCCTGCAGACGATGGTCATCGAGTACGCCCGGAACGTGCTCGGCCTGGCCGGCGCCTCGTCGTCGGAGTTCGACGCGGACCCCGCGCACCCGGTCGTCGCGACCATGGCGGAGCAGCTCGCGATCGTCGGCGGCGAGGGCGACCTCGGCGGCACCATGCGGCTCGGCTCGTACGAGGCCGTGCTGGCCGAGGGGTCGGTCGCGGCCGAGGCCTACGGCGCGACGCGCGTCACCGAGCGGCACCGCCACCGGTACGAGGTCAACAACGCGTACCGCGACAAGCTGGAGGAGGCCGGCCTGGTCATCTCGGGCGTCTCCCCGGACTCGTCGCTCGTGGAGTTCGTGGAGCTGCCGCGCGAGGTGCACCCGTACTACGTCGCGACCCAGGCGCACCCGGAGTTCAAGTCGCGGCCGACCCGGTCGCACCCGCTGTTCGCCGGCCTGGTCCGGGCCGCGCTCGACGCCCGGGGCGCCAAGGCCGCCCCGAAGGCGAAGGCCCGGGCGTGACGACGGCGCAGGACGCGCGCGGCGGGCCGGCCGACCGGCCCGCCGCGCGGCCCGTGCTCGAGCACACCGACCTGCACCACGGGAAGATCTGGGACCTGGTCTCGGAGACCGTGGACCTGGGCGACTCGCAGGTGGTCCGGGAGTTCGTCGACCACCCGGGCGCGGTCGCGGTGATCGCGCTCGACGAGGACGACCGCGTGCTGCTGCTCCAGCAGTACCGGCACCCGGTGCGCGCCGAGCTGTGGGAGCCGCCGGCCGGGCTGCGGGACGTCGACGGCGAGCCGCCGCACGTCACCGCCGCTCGCGAGCTGGGGGAGGAGGCCGATCTCCGCGCGGAGGACTGGCACCTGCTCGCCGAGTTCGCGAACTCCCCGGGCGGCTCCAACGAGCACATCCTCGTGTACCTGGCCCGCGGGCTGTCCGAGGTCCCGGAGGCCGAGCGGTTCGCCCGCGAGGACGAGGAGGCGGGCATGGTGCCCCTGTGGGTGCCGCTCGACGAGGCGGTCGAGGCGGTGCTGGCCGGCCGCCTGCGCAGCCCCAGCGGCGCCGTCGGCATCCTCGCCGCCGCGGCCTCGCGGGACCGCGGCTGGCGGACCCTGCGCCCGGTCGGCTGACGCGGGGCGGCGCCAGGCGGGCGCGATCCCGCCGCCCGGCGCCGCGTCCGTTCGCCCGGACGGGTGGTCCCCGGTCCCACCGGTCAGGTGACGCCGCCCGCCGCCGATGGGGTGGGGCGTGCGCGCGCGGACCCGCCCCCCGACCGACGGCGCACGCCTGTTCCTCGCGGCCTCGCACACCGCCGGCGCCCTGCTGCTGTGCGCGGTGCTGTGCCTGGTCAGCGCGGTGTGGCCACCCTCGCGGCTGACGCTGGTCGAGGTCTGGTACGGGGGCTCGGCCGCGCTGGCCCTGCTCGCCGCCGCCCTGCTGCTGCTCCGGCGCCGGGCGCGCGCCCCGCTCGCCGCGCTCGTCGGCGCGGTCGGCATCGGCGGTGTGCTGGTCGCGAGCTGCCAGACCCTCGCGGGAGTCGTCACGACGAGCCTGGGCCTGGTGGTCGCCGGCCAGGCCGCGGCCCTGCTGGGCGACCCCCGCGCGGTGCGCCGGGTGCTGGGGCTGGTGGTCGTCGTCCTGGGGCTGGCCATGCTCGTCTCCCCGGTGCCGTTCCGACCCGTCACCTGGCTCGTGCTCGCGGCGACCACGGTCGTGATGAGCGGCCTGGTCACGTACCTGCTCCAGCGCCTGCGGCTGCTGGCCACCACCGACGACCTGACCGGGGCGCTGACCCGCGCGGCGTTCGACGAGCGCGCCGCCCTGCTGCTGCACGACGCGGCGCGCCGGGGCCGGCCGGCGTCGGTGGTCTGCCTGGACGTCGACGACTTCAAGGTCGTCAACGACACCCTCGGGCACGCCGCCGGCGACGAGGTGCTGGTCCGCCTGGTGCGCGGGTGGCGCGACGCGCTCGGCGACGGCGACCTGATCGGCCGGGTCGGCGGGGACGAGTTCGCGGTGGTGCTCGCGGGCCGGGACGCGGGGGCCGCGGAGGACTGGGTCGCCGCGGCGGGGGAGCAGCACGCCGCGGGCGACCCGACGTGGAGCCACGGCGTGGCGCAGGCCGCCGGCGACGAGCCGGTGCGCGCGGTGCTGGCCCGCGCGGACGAGGCGCTCTACGCGCGCAAGGGCCGGCGGGTCGGCGGGTCCGTCTAGCCGCGTCGCGGGGCGCCCGCGACCGCCGGGACGGCGGCGCGCGCACCGTCGGCGGGCGGGTCGGTGGGAGCCGGGTCGGACCAGCGGAGCCGGTCGACCAGGGCCGCGACCCGCGGGACCCGCGCCCCGGCGCGGAGCAGGCCGTAGCCGAGCGCCGCGCCCAGGACGTTGAACAGCAGGTCGTTCACGTCCGCGAGGTGCCCGCCGCCCAGGAGGTGCGCCGTGATCAGCTGGCTGACCTCGATGCCGAGGCTCACGCCCACCGCCACCAGCACGGTGCGCGGCCACGACGACCGCGCGAGCAGCAGCGGCACCAGCACCCCGAGGGGCACGAAGACGGCGACGTTCGTGAGCGCGTCGTCCGCCTGGTAGCCGGAGAGCAGCACCAGCGTCAGGTGGCCGTCCCACGGCGCGTGCGCGCGCGGCTTGTCCAGGAAGATCGGGAACACCGTGTTCGCCACGATCCCCGCCCCGTACCCGCTGAGCGCGACGGCCACGGCGGCCCGGGGCGCGGTCAGCCGCCCGCGGCGGGCGAGGACGGTCAGCAGCGCCGCGAGGGCGACCGCGGCGAGCGGGACGACGACGGGGAGGACGGGGACCTGGCGGAACACGGCGCGACCTGCTCTTCTCGACGGCGGGCACGCCGGCCTGCCCGGCGACCCGCGGCCACGGTGCCAGTGCCCCGCGACGCGGGCATCCACCCGCGGCTGGACCCGGTGCGGTCCGGGTCCGCCCGTGGGCTCAGCGGCTGGTCGAGACGCGGTACTGCGCGTTGGCGAGCGGCACGAACACGACGAGGAAGAGCGCCGACCAGATCAGCGTGTAGACCTCCGGGTGCTGCAGCGGCCACGCGGTCGGCTCGGGCGTGCCGGGCGGGATGTTCCCGAACAGCTCGCGCGCGGCCTGGGTCACCGCCGACACCGGGTTCCACTCGGCGAACGTCTGCAGCGGCGGCGGCAGCGTGTCCAGCGGGACGAACGTGTTCGCGACGAACGTCAGCGGGAAGATCACGATGAACGACGCGTTGTTCACCACCTCGGGGCTCGGCACCAGCATGCCGATCCACGCCATGATCCAGCTGATCGCGTAGGCGAACACCAGCAGCAGCCCGAACCCGGCCAGCGCCTCGAGCCAGGACGAGCGGATCCGCCAGCCCACCACGAGCCCGGTCAGGCTCATCACGACGAGGACGATGACGTTGTTGACGACGTCGGAGAACGTCCGCCCGGTCAGCACGGCCGACGGCGCCATCGGCAGCGACCGGAACCGGTCGAGGATGCCCTTCTTCAGGTCCTCGGCGAGCGCCGCGCCCGTCACCGTCGCCCCGAAGATGACGGTCTGCGCGAAGATCCCGGCGATCAGGAACTCGCGGTAGGCCTGGCCGCCCTCCTCCTGGTCGATCGCCCCGCCGAACACGTAGGAGAACAGCAGGACGAACATGATGGGGGAGAGCGTGGTGAAGACGAGCAGGTCGGGCACCCGCTTGATCTTCATGATGTTCCGCTTGGCGACGACGGACGCGTCGGCCAGCACGTTCGGGACCGCCATCACGCGTCTCCCTGCTTCTCGGGGCTGCCGTCCTGCTCGGCGGTCTTGCCGGTCAGGGCGAGGAACACGTCGTCCAGGGTCGGGCGGCGCAGGCCGACGTCCTCCAGCCGGACCTGGCGCTCGTCGAGCCGCCGCAGCGCCTCGCTGAGCACCTCCGGGCCGCCGGACACCGGCATGACGAACGACCGCCGGCCGTCGTCGACGGAGGGACGGCCGACGCCGAGCGGGGCGAGCACCTCCTCGACGTGCGCGAGCAGCGCGACGTCGGAGACGGTGAGCTCCAGGCGCTCCCCGCCGACCTGCCGCTTGAGCTGGTCGGCGGTGCCCTGGGCGATGATCCGGCCGTGGTCGATGACGACGATCTCGTCGGCGAGCACGTCGGCCTCCTCCAGGTACTGCGTGGTCAGCAGCAGCGTGGTGCCCCCGGCCACCAGGGTCTGGATGACGTCCCACATCTCGGTGCGCCCGCGCGGGTCCAGGCCGGTGGTGGGCTCGTCGAGGAAGATCACGGGTGGGTCGGCGACGAGGGCGCCCGCGAGGTCGAGCCGGCGCCGCATGCCGCCCGAGTACGTCTTGGTCGGCCGGTCGGCCGCGTCCTCCAGCCGGAAGGACGCGAGCAGCTCGCGCGCCCGCTCGCGGGACCGGCGGGCTCCCAGGTGGTAGAGCCTGCCGATCATGTCCAGGTTCTCGTAGCCCGACAGGTACTCGTCCACGGCGGCGTACTGGCCCGACAGGCCGATGCGTCGCCGGACCTCGGCCGGCCGGTCGAGCACGTCGACGCCCATGACGCGCGCGCTGCCGGAGTCGGGCCGCAGGAGCGTGGACAGGACGCGGACGATGGTGGTCTTGCCGGCCCCGTTGGGGCCGAGCAGGCCGAGGACGGTGCCGGCCGGCACCGTGAGGTCGACGCCGTCGAGGGCGGTGACGCCCTTGTAGCGCTTGACGAGCCCGCGGGCCTCGATCGCGTGTTCCATGGGGCGAGCGTAGATGTGACCTACAACACACCAGAAGGGTCCGGGGCGAGCCTGCGGTGGGCGGCGGCGCTCTCCGCCCCCGCGGTGCAGGTCAGAGCGGTGGCGCGGGTCGGCGCAGGCCGGCCGCCTCCGCCCAGGCGGCCGCCTCCGCGCGGGTGGACGCGCCGATCTTGCGGTAGATCGAGCGCACCTGGGTCTTCACGGTGTTGCGCGAGACGAACAGCTTGCGGGCGATGTGCTCGAGCGTGACGTCCTCCGCCAGCTCGGCGAGCACGATGCGCTCGCGCGGGCTGAGGGGTTCGCCCAGCAGTGCGGTCGCGGTCCGGGGGGCGTCGTCGAGGGCGGTCATGGTGGCTCCGATGCTGGGGGTGGGTCGTGCCCGCCGGTCGACCGCGGCGGGCTCCACCCCTTCATTCGGCACGGGAGGGGTTCCCGGACTGGTAGATGAATCGTCAATCAATCACCCGGGTGGCGCTGACCTGCGGGCGAACGGGGTCCCGCCGCAGGTCAGCGCCCGGTGAGCCCGCCCTGCCGGCGGCGGAGGACCACCCGGATGGCGCAACGCGCCGCGCGGCCGCGGCGGGCCGCGAGGCTCGGGCCGCGCGGGTCAGTCCAGGGGGACGGGGGCCGGCGTCGCCGCCGGGGCGGCGGACGGCGCTCGGCGTCCCGCCGACCAGACCGCGCCCGCGCCCGCCAGCACCACCAGGGCGATGCCGCCGAGCGCCGCCACGGGGAGCCGGTCGCCGAGCGCGACGGCCCCCACCAGCGCCGCCATCGCCGGGTCGACCGCGAACAGCGTGCCGACCACCCGTGCGCCCGCCAGCCGGGCGGCCTGGAAGTCCAGCGAGAAGGCCAGGGCGACGCCGATCAACCCGGACAGCACCAGCGGTGCGACGTGCCCGGGCTCCAGCGCCGGGGCCTGCGCCACCTGGAACGGCGACAGCAGCAGGGCGCCGACCGCGACCGACAGCGCGAGGTCGCCCAGCCCGCCGGACCCCGAGCCGACCCGGCCGGCGAGCACCGTGTACCCCCCGAACGCGGCGGCCGCGCCGAGGCCGAGCCCGACGCCGACGGGGTCCAGCCCGCCGGTCGGGGCGCCGACGACCAGGACCACGCCGGCGAGCGCGACGACGGGCAGCAGCCGGGAGCGCCCGGCGGAGGCGACCGCCGCGACCGCGAGCGGTCCGCAGAACTCCAGCGTGACGGCGACGCCGAGCGGGATGCGGTCGAGCGCGGCGTAGAACAGCACGTTCATCGCGGCCATCGCGACGCCGTACAGGGCGATGCCGGCCCAGGCGCGCCGGTCGCGCCCGCGCAGCGCGGGCCGCGTCAGCACGAGCAGGACGAGCGCGGCGGCGGTCATCCGGTAGCCGGACACCGCGAGCGTGCCCAGCTGGCCGAACGCGGACGAGGCGAGCGCGGCCGAGACCTGCACGGACGCGGAGCCGACCAGGACGAAGGCGGCGGCGGTGAGGGCGCGCGGGCGCGCGCCGAGGGGGAACGAGAGCATGGGGGTCCTCAGCGGGACGGCCCGCCGGTGCGGCGGGCGGTGGTCGGGGTGCCGGCGCGGCACGTCGACGCGGGCGTCGGTCGTGCCGGGGTCAGGCCCCGGGCCCCCGGCGCGGGGCGCAGCCCCGGTTGCTCATCGGATCCATGCCGGGAGCGTACGTCCCGGTCGCGGACCGCCCCGAGGGCGTCCGCATGGCGGGCGGGCCGTCGGGCGCCGTGCCGTCGTGCCGTCGCTGCCGCGCCGGCGGCCCGCCCGCCGCGTCCCGGTCAGGCGGCCGCGGCCCGCGGGATGTCGTCGACCGAGGTGTACACCGGGATGCCGCGCCGCCGCGCGATCGCGACGTCGTCGTCGGCGCCCGCCGACTCCCCGGGCAGCCGGAGCACCGCGTCGCAGTGGGCGAGCAGCCGCTCGGCGGTGGGGTGGAGCACCTCCTGTGCGCGCGGGTCGGTCGGGCCGTCGGCGCCCATGCCCGCGAGCACGGGCAGCGCCACCCACTCGCCGATCATCGGCACGTGCCCGCGCTCGAAGATCGGCCAGGCCGCCTCCTCGAGGCGGCGGAGGTTGGCGGCCATGGCGGTGGGGTCGCCGCCGGTCCCGGACTGGTAGGGGCCGGCGATGAGGATCAGCTGTGGAGTCATGCCCCGACCATAACGCGCAAAACCGTGCAAGACTAGGCAGCACCAGGGAGGACCGGGCGAGGACGAGGAGACGCGGATGCTGCCGGCACAGCGACGGGACGAGCTGCTGCGCGTGCTGGGCGCCGAGGGGCGCGTGGTCGCCAAGGACGCCGCCGAGCGGCTCGGGCTGTCCGAGGACACCGTGCGCCGCGACCTGCGCGAGATGGCGGCCGCCGGCCTGTGCCAGCGGGTGTACGGGGGCGCGCTGCCGGTGTCGCCCGCGCTCGCCGACTACGCGGGCCGGCGCACCGTCGCCGTCGAGAACAAGGACCGGGTGGCCCGCCGCGCGGCCGCGCTCGTCCGCCCGGGCAGCACCGCGATCCTCGACGGCGGGACCACGGCGCTCGCCGTCGCCCGCGCGCTGCCGCCCGACCTGCGGGCCACGGTCGTGACGCACAGCCCGACCGTCGCCGCGGCGCTCGCGGAGCACCCGACGGTCGAGGTGCTGGTGCTCGGCGGCCGGCTGTACAAGCACTCGGTCGTGGCGTCCGGGGCGATGCTCGCCGAGGCGGCCGCGGGCGTGTGGGCGGACGTGTTCCTCCTCGGCGTCACCGGCGTGCACCCGGAGGCGGGCCTCACCACCGGCGACGCCGAGGAGGCCGCGACCAAGCGGGCGCTCGCGCGGCGCGCGGGGGACACCTACGTGCTGGCCAGCGCGGAGAAGATCGGCGCCGCGTCGCCGTTCCGGGTGCTGCCGCTGGACGAGGTGGCCGGGGTGGTCACCGACGTCGACCTCGCGGACCCGGCGGCGCGGGCGCTCGCGGACGCGGGGGTGCCGCTCGTGGCGGCGGGCTGACCGCCCGTCAGGCGCGCGTGCGGAACGTCAGCAGGTACCGCGTCGTCCCGGCGGCGAGCAGCGCCGCGCCCAGCATGTGCAGCAGCACCAGCAGGATCGGCAGGTCGGTCGCGACCTGCACGTACCCGATGACGCCCTGCAGCGCGACGAGCCCGACCATCACCCAGCCGCGTCGGCGCAGCAGGCGGGGCCCGCGCCGGTTCAGCCACAGCAGCGCGGCGAGCACGGCGACGAACAGCCACACGGACGCGGCGTGCACCCGGGCCATCAGGTACGGGTCGACGGCGATCCGGTAGCCGACCTCCTCGTCGCCCGAGTGCGGCCCGGCGCCGGTGGTGATCACACCGAGCGTGAGCACGACGGCCACCAGCACCGCGAGCACGGGCGCGAGCCGCCGGGACCACGGCCCGACGACGGGGATCCGCGGCCCGTCGCCCTCGCGGCTGCGGTGCACCAGCAGCGTCGAGGCCGCGACCAGCGCCATCGACACCAGGAAGTGCAGGCTCACCCACGCCGGGTGCAGGTGCAGCAGGACGACCACGCCGCCGATGAGCGCCTGCGCCACGACTCCCGCCAGCGGCGCGAACCCGAGCCAGCGGTACGCGGCCGACCGGTCGCGGTCGAACCAGACGAGCAGCGCGACGGCGACCGCGATGACGCCGAGGACTCCGGTGAGGGTGCGGTTCCCGAACTCGACGTACTGGTGGTAGGTCGTCTCCGGGTGGAACGCGGCGGTGAACTGCCCGGGCTCGCACTGCGGCCACGTCGAGCAGCCCAGGCCGGAGCCGGTGAGCCGGACGGCCCCGCCCGTGACGACGATGCCGATCTGCGCCACCAGGTTCGCCACCAGGACGGGGTGGGTCAGGCGCTCCCGCCACGCCGCGAACCGGGTGGGCGCGGGGCTGACGGGGGCGGCGGCGACGTCGGGGCTCACGGCGACAAGCCTACGGTCCGGCGCGCGTCCCTCGTGCGCGCGCTCACGAGGTCTTGGTCACGCGGCTCCCGGCTCCCGCAGCCGCGCCGAGGCAGGACCCTCGCCGCGAGGTAGGGCCTTCCTGGGTCCTACCTCGGCGCGGAGCTCCTATCTCGCGACGCACGCGCCTCTCGGCGACGGGCGCGCCTCTCGGCGACGGGCGCCTGGGCGGAGCCGGGGTCAGGAGGACCAGCGGAACCAGCGGCGCACCGCCGCGGCGAGGACCAGCGCCCACGCGGCCAGCGCCGCCAGGTGCGCGGCCGGGAAGGCCCCGTCGACGAGCGACGCGCGCAGCGCCTCGCCCAGCGCGCCCGGCGGCAGCCACTGCGCGACGGACGCCCACCACCCGGGCAGGTCCGCCACCGGCAGCACCAGCCCGCCGACGACCGCCAGCACCACGAGCAGGAGGTTGGCCACCGCCAGCACCGCCTCCGCGCGCAGCGTGCCCGCGAGCAGCAGCGCCAGGGCGGTGAACGCGGCGACGCCGAGCAGCAGCGCGAGCACCGCGCCGGGCAGCCCGGCCGGGTCGGGCCGCCAGCCGAGCGCGAGGCCCGTCGCCGACACCACGACGACCTGCAGCGCCGCGACCGCGAGCACGGCGAGCGCCTTGCCGGCGAGCAGCCCGCCCCGCCCGAGCGGGGTCGTCGCGAGCAGCCGCAGCACCCCGTTGCGGCGGTCGAACGCGGTCGCGATCGCCTGGGAGGTCAGCGAGCCCGCCATGACGGCGAGGCCGAGGACGCCGGGGGTGACCACGTCGATCCGCTCGGCGTCGCCGAGGCCGACGTCGAGGAACGACCCCCGCCCGAGGGCGATCAGCGCCACCACCGGGATGATCAGCGTGACGAGCAGCTGCTCGCCGTTGCGGAGGACCGCCAGGGTCTCGAAACCGGCCTGGGCCCGCACCCGGCGCCCGGCCGGTGCGGCGCGGTCCGCCCTGGCGGCGGGGGTGTCGGCGGCGGCGGGCGCGGTCATCGCAGGTTCCGTCCGGTCAGGTCGAGGAACACGTCCTCGAGGGTGCGGCGCCCGACGTCCACCCGGGCCAGCAGCACGTCGCGGTCGGCGCACCAGGCGGCGAGCGCGGCCACCAGGGCCGGGGTCGCGGGGGAGTCGACCGCGTAGGACCCGGGTCCGGTCTCGGTCACGGCGGCGCTCGCCGGGGCCCCGGCCGGGGTCAGGGCGGCGCCCAGCGCCGCGAGGTCGAGCCCCGGTGCGGTCCGGAAGGTCAGCGTCGAGGAGTCGGCCCCCGCGAGGAGCGCCGGCACCGACCCGTGGGCGATGACGCGCCCGTGGTCGACGACCGCGACCTCGTCGGCCAGCGCCTCCGCCTCGTCCATCAGGTGGGTGGTCAGCAGCACCGCCACGCCGTCGGACCGCAGCTCCTCGACCAGCGACCACACGGCGCGGCGCGCCTGCGGGTCCATCCCGGCCGACGGCTCGTCCAGGAACACGACGTCCGGGCGCCCCACCACGGCGGTCGCCAGCGCGAGCCGCTGCCGCTGGCCGCCGGACAGCCGGCGGACCGTCGTCCGGGCGAACGGGGTCAGGCCGAGCCGCTCGGCGAGCTCCCCGACGTCTCGCGGCCGGGCGTACATCGCGGCGACGTGCCGCAGCACGCCGAGCGAGGGCACGCCGGTCGGCAGGCCCGCGTCCTGCAGCATCACGCCGACCCGCGGACGCAGCGCGCCGGCGTCCGCGACGGGGTCCAGCCCCAGGACGCGCACGGTCCCGCCGTCCGGGGTGCGCAGGCCCTCGCAGCACTCGACGGTGGTGGTCTTGCCCGCGCCGTTCGGGCCGAGCACCGCGGTCACCCGTCCGGGGGACGCGTGCAGGTCGAGCCCGTCGACCACGGCACGGCCGTCGTACCGCTTGACGAGCCCGCGCACCTCGACGGCGGGCGGGGAGGAGGTCTGGCCGAGCACCCCGCGAGTGTAGGGGGCGCAGCCTCGGGTGCGGTGTGGTGAGGCTGACCTTGCTTGCCAGGACTTATTTCGGCAACAAGGATGTTGCCGATATCGGGAGCCCTCGTCGGGGCTCCGCGGGACCGGGCCCGACGGGGGTCCGCCCCGCGACCCAGCCGTGCAGCAGCGAACCGGAGGTGTGTGCCATGAGCGCGACCACGCCGGGGACCGCAGCCGCGCCGGAGGCCGACTGCGTCACCGAGGCCACCGACCCGGCCGGGCGCCCCGCCCGCCCCGCGGAGCACGAGTCCGAGGCCGAGGCCGGGACCCGCCGCCGGGTGCTCGACCTGATCGCGGCCGACGGCCCGGTGTCCGCGGCCGAGCTGGCCGCCGAGCTCGACCTGACCGCCGCCGCCGTCCGCCGGCACCTCGCGGTGCTGGAGGGCGAGCAGCAGATCGGGGTCCACGACGGCGGCGCCGTCGGGCCCGCCCGGCGCGGGCGCCCCGCCAAGCGCTACGTCGTGACCGCGGCCGGCCAGGCGGCGCTGAGCCAGCAGTACTCCGAGCTGGCGTCGCAGGCGCTGCGGTTCGTCGCCGAGATCGGCGGCGCGGACGCGGTGCGCAGCTTCGCCGAGAAGCGGGTCCGCGACCTCGAGGTCCGGCACGCCGACGCGCTGGCGGAGGCGGGCGACGACCCGGTCCGCCGGGCCCAGGTGCTCGCCGACGGGCTCGCGGTCGACGGGTTCGCGGCCACCGCGCGCCCCGTGCCCGGCGGCCACGCCATCCAGCTGTGCCAGGGCCACTGCCCGGTGCAGGACGTCGCGCGCGAGTTCCCCGAGCTCTGCGAGGCGGAGGCGCACGCCTTCTCCCGCATGCTCGGCGTCCACGTGCAGCGGCTCGCGACGCTGGCCCGCGGCGGCCACGTCTGCACCACGAACATCCCGATCGTGCCGGTGCGCCGGTCCGCGACCGGCACCGACCGACCCTGAGCCCCCCGAACCCGACCCCCGTGCACCCGCGGAAGGACGATGAGATGACGACGACCGACCCCGGCCGCCCCGCTGCGGCCGAGCCGATGAGCCAGGACGAGGCCATCGCCTCGATCGGCACCTACGGCTACGGCTGGCACGACGCCGACGACGCGGGCGCCACGGCGCAGCGCGGCCTGTCGGAGGACGTCGTGCGCAACATCTCGGCGCTGAAGGACGAGCCCGAGTGGATGCTGAAGACCCGCCTGAAGGCGCTGCGCCTGTTCGACAAGAAGCCGATGCCCTGGTGGGGCGCGGACCTGTCGGGCATCGACTTCGACAACATCAAGTACTTCGTCCGGTCGACGGAGAAGCAGGCGACGTCCTGGGAGGAGCTCCCGGAGGACATCAAGGACACCTACGACCGCCTGGGCATCCCGGAGGCCGAGAAGCAGCGCCTGGTCGGCGGCGTCGCCGCGCAGTACGAGTCCGAGGTCGTCTACCACCAGATCCAGGAGGACCTGGAGCGGCAGGGCGTCATCTTCGTCGACACCGACACCGGCCTGCGCGAGTACCCCGAGCTGTTCGAGCAGTACTTCGGCTCGGTCATCCCCCCGGGCGACAACAAGTTCGCGTCGCTGAACACCGCCGTGTGGTCGGGCGGCTCGTTCGTCTACGTGCCGCCGGGCGTGCACGTCGAGATCCCGCTGCAGGCCTACTTCCGGATCAACACCGAGAACATGGGCCAGTTCGAGCGGACGCTGATCATCGCGGACGAGGGCTCGTACGTGCACTACGTCGAGGGCTGCACCGCGCCGATCTACCAGTCGGACTCGCTGCACTCCGCGGTCGTCGAGATCATCGTGAAGAAGAACGCCCGCGTGCGGTACACGACGATCCAGAACTGGTCGAACAACGTCTACAACCTCGTGACCAAGCGGGCGACCGCGGCCGAGGGCGCGACGATGGAGTGGGTCGACGGCAACATCGGCTCCAAGGTCACCATGAAGTACCCGGCGATCTACCTGCTGGGCGAGCACGCCCGCGGCGAGACGCTGTCCATCGCCTTCGCGGGCGAGGGCCAGCACCAGGACGCCGGCTGCAAGATGGTGCACGCCGCGCCGCACACCTCGTCGTCGATCGTGTCGAAGTCGGTGGCCCGCGGCGGCGGCCGGACGTCGTACCGCGGCCTGGTGCAGGTGCTCGAGGGGGCGTCGCACTCGGCGTCCAACGTGCTCTGCGACGCGCTGCTGGTCGACCAGATCTCCCGCTCGGACACCTACCCGTACGTCGACGTCCGCGAGGACGACGTGTCGATGGGGCACGAGGCCACGGTCTCCCGCGTGTCCGAGGACCAGCTGTTCTACCTGATGTCCCGCGGCATGACCGAGACCGAGGCCATGGCGATGATCGTGCGCGGGTTCGTCGAGCCCATCGCGCGCGAGCTGCCCATGGAGTACGCCCTCGAGCTGAACCGCCTGATCGAGCTGCAGATGGAAGGGGCCGTCGGCTGATGTCGACCACCACACCCGAGACCCCCGGTCTCTCCACCGACCACTCCCGCGCGACCGCCGACGGGGCGCACAGCCACGGCGTCGCTGAGGTGCCGCAGTCGTCGCGCGCGGCCCGCGCCACCTCGTTCGAGGTCGCGGACTTCCCGGTGCCGACCGGGCGCGAGGAGGAGTGGCGGTTCTCGCCGGTCGACCGGCTCGCGCCCCTGTTCGCCCCCGAGACGGGTCGGCTCACGGGCCACGGCGTCCTCACCACGGTCGTGAACGCGCCCGAGGTCGAGGTCGAGATCGTGGACCGCGACGACGCCCGCCTGGGCCGCGCCGGCGAGCCCGGCGACCGCGCCGCGGCCGTCGCGTGGGCCTCGTTCCCGCGCGCCACCGTCGTGACCGTGCCGCAGGAGGCCGTCGCGTCGACGGTGACCTCGGTGCGGGTCGAGGGGGTCGAGGGCCAGCTGGAGCCCACCGGCAGCCACCTGCTCGTGCACGCCAAGCCGATGTCGCAGGCCACGGTCGTCATCGACCACGTCGGGTCCGCCCTGCTCACCGAGACCGTCGAGGTCGTGGCGGAGGACGGCGCGCACCTGACGGTCGTCTCCGTGCAGGACTGGTCCGAGGGCGCCGTGCACAACGCGGCGCACCGCGTGAAGCTCGGCCGCGACGCGACCGTCAAGCACATCGTGGTCACCCTGGGCGGCGACGTCGTCCGGCTCACCCCGGACGCGGAGTTCGCGGGCGAGGGCGGCTCGGTCGAGATGCTCGGCGTGTACTTCGCCGACGCCGGCCAGCACCAGGAGCAGCGGCTGTTCGTCGACCACGCGGTCCCCAGCTGCAAGTCCCGCGTGACCTACAAGGGCGCGCTCCAGGGCGAGGGCGCGCACACCGTGTGGGTCGGCGACGTGCTGATCCGCAAGGAGGCCGAGGGCACCGACACCTACGAGCTCAACCGCAACCTGGTCCTCACGGACGGCGCGCGCGCGGACTCGGTGCCGAACCTCGAGATCGAGACCGGCCTGATCGAGGGCGCGGGCCACGCCAGCGCCACCGGCCGGTTCGACGACGAGCAGCTGTTCTACCTGCGCTCGCGCGGCATCCCGGAGACCGACGCCCGTCGCCTGGTCGTGCGCGGCTTCTTCGCCGAGCTGATCCACCAGATCGGCGTGCCCGAGGTCGAGGAGCGGCTCATCACCGCGATCGAGGCCGAGCTGGCGCAGTCGATGACGGAGTTCCAGGGCGCGGCGGCGGTGTCCGGCGGCGACCTCGCCTCCGACGTCACCGACGAGACCGACGCCGAGCGCGCCATCCTGAACGAGCCCGCCTCCGTCGCCTCCGCGGACGAGCCCGCATGACCGCACAGCTCGCCTGCCTGACGTCCGACGTCCCCGAGGCCGGCACGTTCCGTGTCGAGCTCGAGGGCGAGCACGGTCCCGTCGAGGTCGCGGTCGTCCGCGACGAGGACGGCGCGCTGCACGCCATCAGCGACATCTGCTCGCACGGCGCGGTGTCGCTGTCCGACGGCGAGGTCGAGGGCTGCACCGTGGAGTGCTGGCTGCACGGGTCGCGGTTCGACCTGCGCACCGGCGAGCCGCTGGGCCCCCCGGCCGTCCGCCCCGTCCCCGTCTACCCCCTGACCGTCGACGGCGAGCGCGTGCTCGTCGACGTCGACGTCGTCGCCTGAAGCCTTCCGAGGAGAACCCCATGCCCACCCTGGAGATCCGCGACCTGCACGTCAGCGTCGAGACGAAGGAGGGTCCGAAGCCGATCCTCCGCGGCGTCGACCTGACCATCAACAGCGGCGAGACGCACGCCATCATGGGCCCGAACGGCTCCGGCAAGTCCACGCTGGCCTACTCGCTCGCCGGGCACCCGAAGTACGAGATCACCTCCGGCACCGTGACGCTGGACGGCCAGGACCTCGTCGCCATGTCGGCCGACGAGCGCGCCCGCGCCGGCCTGTTCCTCGCCATGCAGTACCCGGTCGAGGTCCCCGGCGTCTCGGTGTCGAACTTCCTGCGCACCGCCAAGACCGCGATCGACGGCGAGGCGCCCGCGCTCCGCACCTGGATCAAGGACGTCGACGGCGCCATGCAGCGCCTGCGCATGGACTCCGCGTTCGCCGAGCGCTCGGTCAACGAGGGCTTCTCCGGCGGCGAGAAGAAGCGCCACGAGATCCTGCAGATGGAGCTGCTGAAGCCGCAGTTCGCGATCCTCGACGAGACTGACTCCGGCCTCGACGTCGACGCGCTGCGCATCGTCTCCGAGGGCGTGAACCGGGCCAAGGAGTCGACCGACGTCGGCGTCCTGCTCATCACGCACTACACGCGCATCCTGCGGTACATCCAGCCGGACTTCGTGCACGTGTTCGTCGACGGCCGGATCGCCGAGGAGGGCGGGCCCGAGCTCGCCGAGCGCCTCGAGAACGAGGGCTACGACCGGTTCCTGACGTCGGGCGCCTCCGCCTGACGGACGGACCCGACCCCGCGGGCACCCCGGGGCGGCGGCCGGACCGCCGCCCCGGGACCCGCACCCCCGGAGGGCGACCGGGCACCGCGCGACGCACGACGACGAGGACACCGAGATGACCGACACGCTGGACCGGGCCGAGCAGGGCGGGCAGGGGCGGACGCTGGACGCCGCCGAGCTGGCCGCCGTGCGCGCGGACTTCCCTCTGCTGCAGCGGACCGTGCGCGACGGCCGGCCGCTGGTCTACCTCGACTCCGGGGCGACCTCGCAGAAGCCCGAGGTCGTCCTGGACGCCGAGCAGGACTTCTACACGCAGCGCAACGCCGCCGTGCACCGCGGCGCGCACCAGCTCGCCGAGGAGGCCACCGAGGCGTTCGAGACGGCCCGGCACGAGGTCGCCTCGTTCGTGGGCGTCGCCGACGACGAGCTGGTCTGGACGTCGAACGCCACCGCGGGGCTCAACCTGGTGGCGTACGCGATGTCGAACGCGACGCTCGGGCGCGGGGGCGCCGCGGCGCAGCGGTTCGCGCTGGCGCCCGGGGACGAGATCGTCGTCACCGAGGCCGAGCACCACGCGAACCTCGTGCCGTGGCAGGAGCTCGCGGCCCGCACCGGCGCCACGCTGCGCTGGCTGGGCGTGTCCGACGACGGGCGCATCCGGGTCGAGGACCTCGACGCCGTCGTGACCGACCGGACGAAGGTGCTCGCCTTCACGCACGCCTCCAACGTCACCGGGGCGGTCACGCCCGTCGCGCCGTTCGTCGCCCGCGCCCGCGAGGTCGGGGCGCTCACCGTGCTCGACGCCTGCCAGAGCGTGCCGCACCTGCCGGTCGACCTGGCGGCGCTGGGCGTCGACTTCGCCGCGTTCTCCGGGCACAAGATGCTCGGCCCGACCGGCGTCGGCGCCCTGTACGGCCGCCGCGAGCTGCTCGAGGCGATGCCGCCCGTGACCACCGGCGGCTCGATGGTCGAGGTCGTGACGATGGAGCAGACCACCTACGCGCCGCCGCCGCGCCGGTTCGAGGCCGGGACCCAGATGGTGTCCCAGGCCGTCGGCATGGGCGCCGCCGCGACGTACCTCGCCGAGCTCGGCATGGACGCGGTCGCCGCGCACGAGCGGCACCTGGCCGGGCTGCTGCTCGACGCGGTGGCCTCGGTGCCGGGCGTCCGGGTGATCGGCCCGACCGAGAACGTCGACCGGCTCGCGACCGTGTCGTTCGTCGTCGACCGCGTGCACGCGCACGACGTGGGCCAGGTCCTCGACGACGCCGGCGTGGCCGTGCGGGTCGGGCACCACTGCGCGCAGCCGCTGCACCGCCGGTTCGGCGTCGCCGCGACCGCCCGCGCCTCCGCGGCGGTGTACACGACGGACGAGGAGATCGCGGTGTTCCGGGAAGCACTGGCGGGGGTCCGGACGTTCTTCGGACTGAGCGACTGATACTGGGACGACGACAGACCCGAGAGAGCGAGAGCCGCACCGCATGAGCACCGGCATGGAGCAGCTGTACCAGCAGCTGATCCTCGACCACGCCAAGCACCCCGCCCACCGCGGGGCGCAGGAGGCGTACGACGTCGAGGTCCACCACGTGAACCCCACCTGCGGGGACGAGGTGACGCTGCGCGTGCGCCTGGACGCCGACGCGTCGGGCGCGCCGGTCATCGGCGAGCTCACCTGGACCGGCCAGGGCTGCTCGATCTCGCAGGCTTCGGCCTCGGTGATGTCGCAGGCCGTCGCCGGCGGGTCCGTCGAGCACGCCCTCGCGCTGTCCGACGACTTCCGCGAGCTGATGGACTCCCGCGGCGTGCTGCCCGAGAAGTTCGAGGGGGACGGCCTCGCCGAGGAGATGGAGGACGCCGTCGCGTTCGTCGGCGTCGCCCGGTACCCCGCCCGCATCAAGTGCGCCCTGCTCGGCTGGGCCGCCATGAAGGACGCGGTGGCGCAGGCCGCCGCGACGACCACGAACCCCGAGGAGGGGCGATGAGCGACACCACGGTGTCCCCGCAGCAGGACGGCGCCGCGCCGGCGCCGGTCAACGCCGCCGACGTCGAGGAGGCGCTGCGCGACGTCATCGACCCCGAGCTCGGCGTCAACGTCGTCGACCTCGGGCTGGTCTACGGCATCGCGATCGAGCAGGGCCGGAACGTCGTCATCGACATGACGCTCACCTCGGCCGCGTGCCCGCTCACGGACGTCATCGAGGACCAGGCCGGGAGCTCCCTGGAGGGGCTGGTCGACTCGGTGCGGATCAACTGGGTGTGGATGCCGCCGTGGGGCCCGGAGCGCATCACCGACGACGGCCGCGCGATGATGCGGGCGCTGGGCTTCAACATCTGAGCTGCCTCTCACCGGCGCCGTTCGTTGCGGCACCCGGGGATCTCGCACGTGATGCCCCGTCCGGGCTGCGTGCCGGTGGCGAACGCCCGCACCAGAGGACGTCTGCGGCGGGCCTGGGCCTCCTCGAAGACGTGCGCGAACGTGCCTGCGAACCTCCGATCGACGACGTCAGCGGCCGCGATGCTCGTGGCAGCGACGTAGATCACGACAACGAGCACCGACCACACCCCGTCGAAGCCTCCGGCACGCGTCACCCACACCGCGCCGAGCGCGATCAGTGTCGCGACCAGCGCGACGGTGATCTTGCGTGTCCAACCGGTCGATCGAGAAGCGAATGCTGCTGTCCTGAGCACAAGCACGAGAAGTACTCCGGATGCCCCTGCGGCTGCTGCGGCCGCGGCGAAGTCCTCAGTCAACCCGAGTGCCAGGGCCGGACCCGTCACCGCGACAAGAGCGAGGCTGGCCCAGGCCCAGAGACGAGCAGTCCTCGACGGTGTCCTGCTCCCGGTGCGCTTCCCGGATGCGAATGAGTCCTGCGTGTAGCGCGTGGCGGCAGCCCGCAGCGGCCCGCCACCGGCGACGCCGCATGCGAGGGCCCAACTGAGCAGGGTGTACCACGCGGCGACGGCCGCCCAGGACACGACCCAGGCGTCGGACTGATCGTCGGCCCAGAACAACCCGGCGATGCCGACGGACGCCATCATGCCGATGAGTCCACCCACGAAGGTTCCAACGCCGATGGTGAAGCGGCGACCCCAGCCGTCCTCGACAAGTCCCGAACTCGAGGCCGACGCGACGGATACCTGGGTCGACGCGGCGAAAAGCGCCGCGACTGCCACAGCTTCGGCGAATGTCTCCTCGAGCGCCACGGCGGAGCTCGACACGACCAGCACGGGCACAGGCAACAGGTAGGCGCCCCACCAGGCAATGACGTACCACCGCCTGCCGCGCTCGACCCTGACCACGCGATCCTGCAGGGCGGCTTTGAAGGGCGCATCAAGGATGGACCGAAGTACCGCTGACTCGTGACCCAGCGCCATGAGGTGGCCGATCTGGACCGCGAGCCAGGCGAGACACAGACAGGCGGCGAGCCCGATCAGGAGCCAGTCCGACCATCCTGCGAACGCGACGGCCGCGATGATCGCCGTCACCGCCATGCTCAACAGAGCCAGGGCGGCCTCTGCTTTGTGTACCGACTCCGCTGAGCGGAGTCGTCGGAGCGCGTCCAGGTTGACGTCTCCCGTCCCGTTGACCGCCTCCACCTCGAACTCCGACATCCGTTGGGCGCTCTGTCCCATTGACAGCACGATCGCGACGATCAACGCCGCTACGACGCCGAGCGCGGCGAACCCGGAGTCCGGAAAGGTGGCTCCCAGGGCCTCGAGGCTGTCTAGGGCTGCCCGCCCCGCGTCGGCTTCGGTCGTCGTCGTCATGTTGAGGATGCCGAACCCAACGATCGCAGCCGCGAAGACGCTCCCGACGGCGACGCCCACTGGCGCACGTGCCGCACGGGCCCCCTCGGCCGTGATGCAGCCCTCGCACAGGTCGTAGGTCTCGCCCCGGTCTGTGACGGTGTGGATCCGAGGGTCGCGACTTGTGGTCGGGGCGACGATCGGACGGTTAGAGCCACGGCGTCGCCATCGAAACATGGGCGGACGCTAGCGCAGACGTTGCGACCACACGGGTCACCGTCCACCAAAGGTGGCGGATAGGGACGTCGTACGCGGCCCTGTATCCGTGAATTCACGTTTTAGGCACGTACTGACGGGAACACGGAGAACGCGCAGCGACCCCCGTCACGCGCTCAACCGGCGTGGCGTGACGCCTCAGAGCGCGGCGGCCGCGAAGGTGTCGCAGGACTCGACCGTGCCGTCGCGGTAGCCCGTCGTGAACCAGCGCTGACGCTGCTCGCTGGAGCCGTGCGTCCACGTGTCCGGGTTCACCCCGCCCGCCGACTGCTGCTGGATGTGGTCGTCGCCGACCGCCGCCGCGGCGGACAGGGCCTCGGCGAGCTGCGCCTCGGTGATCGGCTCCAGGAACGTGACGCCGGTGTCCGGGTCGACCGTCGTGGCGGCGTCGCCCGCCCACAGCCCGGCGTAGCAGTCCGCCTGGAGCTCGACACGGACCGAGTCGGAGTCGTCGCCGCTCCCGGACCGGTCCGCGCGGTCGAACACGCCGGTCAGCTGCTGGATGTGGTGGCCGTACTCGTGCGCCACGACGTACATCTCCGCCAGCGGGCCACCCTGCGCGCCGTACTGCGAGGCGAGCAGGTCGTAGAAGGACAGGTCGAGGTAGATCGTCCGGTCCGGCGGGCAGTAGAACGGCCCGGTCGACGCCGAGGCGCTGCCGCAGCCGGTCTCCGTGGCGTCCTGGAACGACACCACGGCGGGCTCGACGTCCGGGTCCTGGGCCAGCTCGGGCAGCGTGCGCTGCCAGTACGCGTCGAGCGCCTGGACCGTGGCCGACAGGCGGCACTCGCGCTCGGCGTTGGCCTGCTCGGCGGTGCAGTCGCCGATCTGCGCGACCTGCTCCTGCGACCCGGCCCCGGACCCGCCGTCCCCGCCCGACAGCAGCTGCGCCGGGTTGCCGCCGAGCAGCGTGACCAGCACCACCAGCACCAGCGTGCCGATGCCGCCGCCGACCGCGACGCCCCGCCCGCGACCGCCGCCGCTGCGGGACTGCACGCGGCCGCCCTCGAACCGGCCGCCGTCCTGGAACGTCATGCCGGGGACGGTAGCCCGGGGCGCGGGACGGCGCGCGGCGAGCGGGTCGCGGCGTCGCCCGGGGCCGTCAGTCCACGATCCCGCGCGCGGCCAGCGCCTCGCCCAGGTCCCGCGCCCGGCCCACGACCCGCAGCACCGCCGGCGTCAGCCACACCCGCGGGTCGCGCTCGGCACCGCGGGCGCGCGCCGCGTCCCGGACCTCGTGCACCGTGCGGGCGATCTCGGGCACCGAGCGCAGGACCAGCGCGACCGCCAGGGCGACCAGGTCGGGCGGGACGCCGACCCGGCGCAGCGGCCGGGCGACGCGCGCGAGGGCGTCGAGCAGCAGGTCGGCCGGCGTGGTGGCGGTGACCACCGCGGCGCCGAGCACGAGGGTGAGCAGGTCGGCGACCACCTCGACGGCCGGGCCCCAGCCGCGCGCCCAGGCCTGGTAGGCGCCGGCCAGCAGCGCCGTGACGAGCACGGGCAGCATCCCGCGGAGCGTCGGCCGCGGGGGGAGGGCGGCGACGGCGCCGGCCGCGACCGCCACCCCGAGCAGCCCGAGCGACGCCGGCACGCCCCGGGTCGCCACGACCGCGACGCCCAGCAGCGCCAGGCCCGCGAGCTTCGCCCCCACCGGCGCCCGGTCCAGCGGGGTGCGGGCGGTGCGGTGCGCGCCGAGCAGCGTCACGCGGGCTCCACCGTCATCAGCGCGCGGTAGGCCTCGAGGGCCGGCTCCGGCGCGCCGTCGTGCACCACGCGGCCGCCGTCGACCACCAGCACCCGGTCGGCCCGCGCCGCCGCGTCGAGGTCGTGCGTCACCTGGACCACCTGCTGCGGGAGGTCGGCGAGCAGGCCGTCGACCACGCGGCGCCAGCGCAGGTCGAGCAGGGTCGTCGGCTCGTCGCAGACCAGCACGGCGGGCTCGGTGGCGAGCACCGCGGCGAGCGCCAGCAGCTGCCGCTGGCCGCCGGACAGCGCCCGCACGGGCAGGTCGGCGCGGGACGCCAGGCCGACGCGGGCGAGGGTCTCGCGGGCGCGGGCGTCGCGCTCGCGGGCGGGGACGCCGAGGCGGCGCAGGGACAGGGCGACGTCCTCGACGGGCGTGGGCATGACCACCTGGGCGTCCGGGTCGGTGAACAGGAACCCGACGCGGCGGCGCACCGCGGACCCGTCGCGGGCGGTGTCCAGGCCGTCGACCCGCACCGAGCCCGCCGACGGCAGGGTCAGGCCGTTCAGCAGCCGGGCGAGGGTCGACTTGCCCGAGCCGTTCGCGCCGACGACGGCGACCCGGCGCTCGGTCAGCGTGGCGGTCACCGGACCCAGCAGGGTGACCACCCGCTCGGCCCCGCGGCGTCCGTCGCCCGGTGCGTACGCCGTGACGACGGCGCCGTCGAGCTCGATCACCGGCCGCGGAGCAGGTCCGGGAAGGCGCGGAGCGCGGCGGCGGCGACCACGGCGGCGAGCGCGTTCTTGATGAGGTCGCCGGGCAGGAAGACGGCGCCGGCGGCGAGCGCCTCGGACGCGGACAGGCCGAGCCGCCAGCCCATGACCGCGATGCCGAGCGGGTGGATCACCAGCAGCGAGCCGGCCGTCGCCGCGCCGAACAGCGCGGGGACGCGCCACCGGCCGGGTGCGCGGCGGGCGAGCAGCCCGAACCCGCCGGCGATCGCCGCGGCCGCGGGGAACGCGAGCAGGTAGCCGGCCGACGGCGACGCCAGCACGCCGAGCCCGCCCGTCGCGCCCGACAGCACGGGGACGCCCGCCAGGCCGACGGCCACGTACAGCAGCAGCGCGAGCGCGCCCCGCCGCGGGCCGAGCACCAGGCCGGTGAGCGCGACGCCGAAGGTCTGCAGGGTGATCGGCACAAGGGCTCCGGTCGGGATGGCGGGCAGCACCGCGCACACGGCGACGAAGGCGGCGAACGTGGCGATCAGCGCGACGTCGGTGGCCACCGAGGCGCGGGCCACGGGGGCCGGGGCGGTCGGCGCGGCCGCGTCGGCGGCGGGGACGGCGTCGGGGCGGTGCT
>NZ_JAKRMS010000031.1 GCF_022346185.1 Cellulomonas sp. ACRRI
CTGCGGGGGTGCTGGTCAGGGCGGGGACGGCGCCGGTCGCGGGAGCCGCTCCCGCGGTGTCGCCGTCGCCCGCGAGCAGCAGGTAGAGCACCGCCATGCGCACGGCCACGCCGTTCGCGACCTGCTCGACGATCACGGCCCGCGGGGAGTCCGCCGCGTCCGCGGAGATCTCCAGCCCGCGGTTCATCGGCCCGGGGTGCAGCACGATGCTGTGGTCCGGCAGCGTCGCGAGGCGGCGCGCGTCCAGGCCGTACAGCCGGGTGTACTCCAGCGGGCTCGGGAAGAACCCGCCGCCCGCCGTCGACATCCGCTCGCGCTGCACGCGCAGCATCATCACCGCGTCCGGACCCTGGGCGAGGACGTCGTCCAGCCGGTAGGACACCGCGGCCGGCCAGGGGCCGACGCCGACCGGCAGCAGCGTCGGCGGGGCGACGAGCGTCACGCGGGCGCCGAGCGTGTGCAGCAGGTCGACGTTCGACCGCGCGACCCGGCTGTGCAGCACGTCCCCGACGACCGCCACGTGCAGCCCGGCGAGGTCGTTCCCGACGCCGTCCGGGTTGGTGGCGCTGCCCGTCAGGTGCCGGCGGATCGTGAACGCGTCCAGCAGCGCCTGCGTCGGGTGCTGGTGCATCCCGTCGCCGGCGTTCACCACCGCCGCCTCGGTCCAGCCGGCGTGCGCGAGCGTGTGCGGCGCGCCGGACGCCTGGTGCCGGATGACGATCGCGTCCGCGCCCATCGCCTGCAGGGTCAGCGCGGTGTCCTTGAGCGACTCGCCCTTGGACACGCTCGAGCCCTTGGCCGAGAAGTTGATGACGTCCGCGCTCAGCCGCTTGGCGGCCGTCTCGAACGAGATGCGCGTGCGGGTCGAGTCCTCGAAGAACAGGTTGACCACCGTGCGCCCGCGCAGGGTCGGCAGCTTCTTGATCTGCCGGCCCTGGGTCGCGGCCATCTGGGCGGCCGCGTCGAGGACGCGGATCGCGGCGGCGCGGTCGAGGTCCGTCGTGGACAGCAGGTGCCTCATCGGGGGCCTCCCGCGCCGGCGCCGGCGCCGCTCTCGATGACGACCGCGGTGCGGCCGTCGGTCTCGGCGAGCAGCACGCGCACCCGCTCCGCCGTCGACGTCGGGAGGTTCTTGCCGACGAAGTCCGCCCGGATCGGCAGCTCGCGGTGCCCGCGGTCCACCAGCGCGGCCAGCTGCACCGCCCGCGGGCGACCCAGGTCGTTGAGGGCGTCCAGCGCCGCGCGGATCGTGCGGCCGGAGTACAGCACGTCGTCCACCAGCACGACGACCTTGCCGTCGATGCCGCCGCCCGGGACCGTGGTGGCCCCGATGCTGCGGGTGGGGTGCTGCGCCAGGTCGTCGCGGTACATCGTGACGTCCAGGCTGCCGACCAGGTCCTCGGCCACCAGGCCGGGCTCCACGGCCGCGAGCCGCGCCGCGAGGCGGTGGGCCAGCGGGACGCCGCGGGTCGGGATGCCGAGGACGACGAGGTCGTCGCCGCCCTTGTTGCGCTCGAGGATCTCGTGGGCGATGCGCGTCAGCGCGCGGGCCACGTCCTGCTCGCCCAGGACGACGGTGCTGCCGGTGGCTGCTGCGTCGTCGGGCACGGGGGTACCGGAGGTCATCCGGGCCGCTCCTTCCCCGCCTCACGGGACGGTGTTAAAGGAATGCTCGTTCCCCGGCACCTTACACACGGCGGCCCGGTCCGGCGCTGCGCGTCCACGCCGCGGGCCGCGTGACCCGTGCCACTGCCCCGGTCGATCTCGCCCCGCCGCCGCGTCACGTCCGCCGAGATGGCAACTCTCGGCTGTGTCGGGCCGCCCGCGCACAGCCGAGAGTTGCCATCTCGGCGCACCGCGCCCGGGACGCAGGACGGCCCCCGCGCCCAGAGGGCGGCGGGGGCCGTGCGTGCGGCGTGCTGTCAGGCCAGGAGGGTCGGCTTCAGGTCGACCAGGCGGCCCAGGAGGCCGTTGACGAAGCCCGGGGACTCGTCGGTCGACAGGCTGCGGGCCAGCTCGACGGCCTCGTCCACGGCGACCGCGTCCGGCACGTCGTCGTTGAACAGGATCTCCCACGTGCCGATCCGCAGCAGCTCGCGGTCGACCGCGGGCATGCGCTCGATCGTCCAGCCGTGCGAGTGCGTCGCGATGACCTCGTCGATCCGGGCGCGCTGCGCCTGCACGCCCTCGACCAGCTCGACCGAGTACTGCGGCAGGGCCGCCTCGGTGCCGGGCTGCGCGATGCGGTCCGCGAGCACGGTCAGCGGGTCGAGCCGGCGCTGCTCGGCCTCGAAGAGGACGTCGAGAGCCCGCTTGCGGGCCTTGGTACGAGCTCCCACCTCAGTCGTTCACGCGACCCAGGTAGCTGCCGTCGCGGGTGTCGACCTTGACCTTGGTGTCCGACTCCAGGAACAGCGGGACCTGGATCTGGTAGCCGGTCTCGAGCGTCGCGGGCTTGGTGCCGGCCGACGAGCGGTCGCCCTGCAGGCCCGGCTCCGTGTAGGTGACCATGAGGGTCACCGACGGCGGGAGCTCGACGTACAGCGGCACGCCCTCGTTGGTGGCCACCATCGCGTTGGTGCTCTCGAGCATGAAGTTCGCGGCGTCGCCGACGGTCGCGGCCGGGACGGTGATCTGGTCGTAGGTGTCCGTGTCCATGAACACGAAGTCCTCGCCGTCCTTGTACAGGTACTGCATGTCGCGCTTGTCGACGTTCGCGGTCTCGACCTTCAGGCCGGCGTTGAACGTGCGGTCGACGACCTTGCCCGAGAGGACGTTCTTGAGCTTGGTCCGGACGAACGCGCCGCCCTTGCCGGGCTTCACGTGCTGGAACTCGATGACCGTCCAGAGCTGGCCGTCGATCTTCAGCACGGTGCCGTTCTTCAGGTCGTTCGTCGTCGCCACGTGTCGCTGCTTCCTGTCCTGGGTGCGTCTGCCGGGGCCGCCACGCGCGCCCGCGGGTCGCGGGCGGGGCTGGGCCGCCGACCATCGTACCGTGCCGACGGCGCCCCGGCGGATGGGCCGGCGTCAGCGCGTCAGTAGCCAGCGCCCGAGCACACCGACGCCCGCCGCCCACACGAAGGAGGCCAGCGTGCCGATCACGAACCGCTCGGACACCGCCGGGTCGTCGCCCGCGCGCAGCTCGGGGTACCGGCCGAGGCCCTTGACCGCGACGACCACCGCGACCCCACCCGGCTCCCCGGCGAGCAGCGTGCCGGTGATCGCCAGCCGCTCCAGCACGCCGATCCAGGTGCCGCCCCGCAACCTGGCCCGGGCGCGGTCGCTGTCGGGCCCGTCGCCGAGCGCGCGCGCGTTCGCGTCCCCGTCCGCGCCGGGGTTGACCCGGCCCTTGCGGTAGTCGCGGGGGTGGTCGTTGGCGGGGCCGGCGGGCGGCGCGGCGCCCGCGCCGGTACGGGTGCCCCGGGCGTCGCCCGCGCCCGACCGCCGTCCGCCGCGGTCGGCCAGCCGGAGCACGCCGGCGGCGGCGACCCAGCCGAGGCCCACGCTGACCGCCAGGGCGCCCACGACCAGCACGGTCCCCCACAGCGTCGTCACGCGCGCCCCTCCCGGTCGTCGGCGGACCCATGGTGACCGGACCCGCCCGCGAGCCGCAGCAGGCGCGCCGCGGCGGGGCGGGCCGCGACCTCCTCGGCCCACAGCGCGGCCCGCAGCCGGGCGCTCACCGCCTGCTGGCTGATGCCGAGCGCGGCGGCGACGTCCTCCTGCCGGGCCGCGACGCCGCCCGCAGCGGGGGCGACCCGGTCGACGACCGCCCAACCGGCGGCGGTGCGCCGCGCGACGACGGAGCCCAGCAGCGTGAGCACGCCCTCCGCCTCGGCGGCCAGGTCCGGGTCCGGACCGCGCACGGCGAGCGGCACGCTCCGCAGCCGGGACTTCGCCGCCTCGACGGCCTCCCGCGCGTGGATGAAGGCGGTGCCGGACCCCGCGCGGGACGACACCGGCAGCGGGGTGTCGACGACACCCGCACCGATCCCGACGCTCCACCCACCCGTGCGGACCAGGTGCAGGGTCAGCGCGACGACCAGATCCGCGTCGGCGAGGACCGCCTGGACCTCGTCACCGACCGTGCGCTCGAACGGCAGCACGACCGCCCCGGCATCCGCACCGACGAGCGGCGACGCGGCCGCGAGGTCGGCGAGCAGCGCGTCGACGCGGTCGCCGACCCGCCGGCTGCCCTCCTGGTCCACCGTCAGGGTCCACATGGCACCCACGGTACGAGGTAGTACCGTCGCTTACAACTCCACCAGGTTGTAGCCGGAGCAACAACCCTGTGGCATTGTTGTCATCACCCGAGCGAGATCCCCCGCACCGGCGCGGCACCCTCCGAGACCTCCGCGTACGCCGCCACCAGCAGCGACGGATCCGGCCCCTCGAGCCGAGCCGGCCGCGCCACGTCGTCGAGCACCACGAACCGCAGCAGGTCGCCCCGGGTCTTCTTGTCCCGGCGCATGGCGGCGTGCAGCTGGTTCCACCGGTCGCCGCGGTACGCCGTCGGCAGCCCGAGCCCCGTGAGGATCGACCGGTGCCGGGCGACGACGGCCTCGTCCAGCCGGCCGGCGAGCCGCGCCAGCTCGGCGGCGTACACCATGCCGACCGACACGGCCGCGCCGTGGCGCCAGGAGTACCGCTCGACGTGCTCGATCGCGTGCCCGAGCGTGTGGCCGTAGTTGAGGATCTCGCGCAGGCCGGCCTCCTTGAGGTCCTCACCCACGACGCGCGCCTTGACCGCGACCGACCGCTCGACCAGCTCCGCGAGCACCTCCGACCCGGCCGCGCGGACCGGGTCGGTGATCTCGGGACCGTGCTGCTCGACCAGCTCGAGGATCCGCGGGTCGGCGATGAACCCGCACTTCACGACCTCACCCAACCCCGCGACGTAGTCGTGCTTCGGCATGCTCTCCAGCGCCGCCAGGTCGCACAGCACCCCGGCCGGCGGGAAGAACGTGCCGACCAGGTTCTTGCCCTCCACCGTGTTGATGCCGGTCTTGCCGCCCACGGCCGCGTCGACCATGGCCAGCAGCGTCGTCGGCACGTGCACGACCTTGACGCCGCGCAGCCACGTCGACGCCACGAAGCCCGCGAGGTCGGTCGTCGCGCCGCCGCCGAGGCCCACGATCGCGTCGCTGCGCGTGAAGTCCGCCTGCCCGAGCACCTGCCAGCAGAACGACGCCACCTGCGCCGACTTGGCCGGCTCCGCGTCCGGCACCTCGGCCAGCAGCGCCTCGTACCCCTGCGCCGTCAGGTCCTCGCGCACCGCCTCGGCCGTCGCCGCCAGCGCCGTCGGGTGGATCACCAGCACCTTGCGGACGCCCTCGCCGAGCAGCCGCGGCAGCTCGCCCAGCAGGTTGCGGCCGATCACCACCTCGTACGGCTGGTCCCCCGTGACCTGCACCGTGCGCACGCTCATCGCCCCGCCCCGTGGTCGTCCGTGCGCTGGTCCGCCAGCGCGTCCTCGATGCGCTCCGCCACCTGGGCGGGCGTGATCCCGTCGGTCGACACCACGAGCGAGGCGACCCGCTCGTACACCGGCCGGCGCTCGTCCATCAGCTGCTGCCAGCGTGCCCGGGGGTTGCCCAGCAGCAGCGGCCGCGCCTGGTTGAACCCGACGCGGGGCGCCGCGTGCCGCAGGCTGACGTCGAGGAAGACCACCGCGCCGCCCGCCGCCCGGTAGGCGGCGAGCTCCTCTTGGGTCAGCGGGTGCAGCACCGCGCCGCCGCCGAGCGCCAGGACACCGTCGTGCTCGACGAGCGCCCGGCGCACCGCCTCGTGCTCCAGCTCGCGGAACCGCGGCTCGCCGTCCTCCACGAACACGTCCGCGACCGACTTGCCGGCGACGCGCTCCACGTCCGCGTCGGTGTCCCGGGCGGCGAGCTGCCAGCGCCCCGCCAGCGCCAGCGCCACCGTCGACTTGCCCGACCCGGGCGGACCGATCAGGACGACCCGCGGGCGGGCGCTCATCGCAGGAGGTCGGGGACGGACGCGACGTACGCGTCGAGGTTCCGGCGCACCTCGCCCACCGAGTCGCCGCCGGTCTTCTCCAGCAGCGCGTCGGCCACCACGAGCGCGACCATCGCCTCGGCCACGACGGCCGCCGGCGGTACCGCGCACACGTCCGAGCGCTGGTGCTGCGCCTTCGCGGGCTCGTTGCTCGAGGTGTCCACCGTGTCGAGCGCGCGCGGCACCGTCGAGATCGGCTTCATCGCCGCGCGGACGCGCAGGATCTCCCCGTTCGTCATGCCGCCCTCGAGGCCGCCCGCGCGGTTGCTGCGCCGGCGGATGACGCCGTCGGCGTCCCGCTCCATCTCGTCGTGCGCCTGCGAGCCCCGGCGGGTCGCGGTGCGGAAGCCGTCGCCGACCTCGACGCCCTTGATCGCCTGGATGCCCATGAGCGCACCCGCGAGCCGCGCGTCGAGCCGCCGGTCCGCCTGCACGTACGAGCCGAGCCCGGACGGCAGGCCGTAGACCAGCACCTCCACCACGCCGCCGAGGGTGTCGCCGTCCTTGTGGCACTCGTCGATCTCCGCGACCATCGCCGCCGACGTCGGCGCGTCGAAGCAGCGCACCGGGTCCGCGTCCAGCGCCGCCACGTCGTCCGGGGTCGGCAGGGCCGCGTCGTCGGGCGCCGCCACCGGGCCGATGCCGACCACGTGCGACACCAGCCGGATGCCGGCGGCCTGCTCCAGGAACCGCGCGGCGACCGTGCCGAGCGCCACCCGCGCGGCCGTCTCGCGCGCCGAGGCCCGCTCCAGCACCGGGCGCGCGTCGTCGAACGCGTACTTGCGCATGCCGACCAGGTCCGCGTGGCCCGGGCGCGGCCGGGTCAGCGGGGCGTTGCGGGCGCGGTTCAGCTTCTCCGGGTCGTCCACCGGGTCGGACGACATCACGTCGACCCACTTGGGCCACTCGGTGTTGCCGATCTCGATCGCGACCGGGCCGCCCTGCGACTCGCCCAGGCGCACGCCGCCGAGGATGCGGACCTCGTCCTGCTCGAACTTCATGCGCGCGCCGCGGCCGTAGCCGAGCCGGCGCCGCGCCAGCGCGTCGCGGATGTGGGCCGACTCGACCTGCACACCCGCGGGCAGACCCTCGAGGACGCCCACCAGGGCGGGGCCGTGCGACTCACCGGACGTCAACCAACGGAGCATGGACGGGATCTTCCCACGTCGCCGGGACACGACCGCGCCCCGGTCCACGTCGTGGGCCGGGGCGCGGGCGTGGGTGCGGAGAAGGGTCAGCTGCCGGAACCGAGCGAGCCGGACGTGTCGCCCTGCGGAAGCGTCTCGTCCGTGGTGCCGGTGTCCGCCGGTGCTGTCGGATCAGTCAACACGTAGAGGTAGCCACCGATCGTGAGCTCGATGTCGCCCTCCTGCGTGGCAGGCCGGCCGCCGGACGCCTCGGCGTCGCCCTGACCGGTGCCCACGAGCGACGTCACGAGGAGCAGCCGGCCGTCCGGGGCCTGGACGGAGTCCAGGAAGGACAGAGCCGACGGGAACGTGCCGACGACCGTCACCGTCATCGGCATCGCGTAGAAGCCATCGAATGCGGCGGTCGCGGGCGCCGCGGCCGCCGTGGACGGGTCGGCGACCGCAGCGTCAGCTGACGTCGTCGCCTCGGCGGTCGGCGCTGCGCTCGGGTCGGTCCCGGTCGCCGCAGCGACGTCGGCCGACGTCAGGGTGGGACCCGGCACGACCTCCGCGGCGCCTGGCGTCAGCTTGGTGATCGTCAACCCGGCCTGCTGCGCGCGCGCGTCCAGCTCGCGCACGTAGTCCGAGAGCGCAGGTCCCGTCGGGATCCCGACTCGCAGGTCGGCGAGATCGGTCTGGTACTGCGGAAGGTTCACGAAGTCGGCCCGGAGCTGGTCGACCTGCTGGCGGAGCACGTCGTTCTGGTCGCGCGTGATCTCCGTCTGCTCCTGCGCCTCCGCGGCGCGGGACAAGGTCGGCTGCACCGCGAGGAAGAAGGTCCCACCCATCAGGACAGCGGCCAGGGCAGCCGTGCCGCCGACCCACGTGCTGGTCTTCGCGGTCATCAACCCTCCTCGTTCTCGGCGCTGTACTGGCCGGTGAACGCGGCCTCGGTCACCTGCGCGCTGATGGTGACGCGGTAGAACTGCGCGCCCCCGTCCTCCTGCGCCATCTCGCTGGTCGCCACCCGCACGTCGTCGAGCCCGGGCAGTGCGTCGAGCCGATCCATCCAGTCGGCGGTGTCGGGCAGCACCGGCATGCGGGCGACGAGCTCGAACCGTCCGACGCTCGTGGGCTGCAGCGGGTCCGCCTGGGCCGCGCTTCCGTCGACGGGGCTGCTCATGTTCTCCGTGATCTGCTCGATCTTCGCCTCGGCGGGCAGCACCGTGGCGATCGCGACGACATACGACGTCCAGTCGACGTCCGGCGACATCCCGTAGGCGCGGGCGGTCCGGTTCCTGTCGAGCTCGGCGCGGACGCGGGGGAGCTCCTGGAACTCCGCAGCGTCGCTCTGCAGCTGCGTCGTGACGTTCTGCTCGTCCACCAGGGCGTCGTCCATCGCGCTCTCCCGCAGCACGGCGAACAGGTAGCCCAGCGCGCACAGGACGAGCACGCCCACGACGACGAGCGCGAGTACGCGCTTGACCCCGTTGAGACGCCGGGCGTCACGCACTTCGGGCGGCAGCAGGTTGACCTGCGGGGGCTGAGCGACGAACGCGGCCGGCGCCTCGCTCTTCGGTCGGCGTTCGGTGATGGTCACGCGGCGACCCCCTGTGCGAGTCCGACCGAGAGGGCGACCAGCGAGCCGGCACCCTCCCGCACCTCCGGGCGGACGGACTTGGCGAGGCTCAGACCCCCGACGGCGTTCCCGAAGGCGACAGGCAGCCGGCTCGCGCTCGCGAGGTACTGACCCAGACCCGGCAGGTGTGCACCGCCACCGGTCAGGAGCACGCCCTCGATGAGCGCTCCCGGGTGGTTGCCGGCGTAGTAGACGAAGGTGTTCCGCACGGCTTCGACCAGGCCGCGGGTGACCGAACCGATCGCCTCCGCCGCGGCCGCGTGCTCCGCGGGCACGCTGAAGCCGACGCCCAGCTCCCGCTTGATCTTCTCGGCCTCGGCGCTTGAGACCCCAAGGGCTCCGGCTACCGCGCTCGTGACGTTCTGCCCGCCGGCGGGGATGGTCCTCACGAGGCGCGGCACGCCGTGGTCGGCGACCACCACGTGCGTCACCGTCGCGCCGATCTCCACGACCGCCACGACGCTGTCCCGGTGCGCCGCCCCCACGAGGGCGCGCTGGAGCGCGAACCCGTTCAGGTCCACCTGCACGGGCCGAAGCCCGGCTGTCTGCACCGCGCGCACGTTCGCCGTGACGGTGTCGCGCTGAGCAGCCACGAGCATGCCGTGCACCATCCGTCCCTGCGGTCCGACGCTCTCGCCGTTCGCGTGGAAGTCCAGGAGGGCCTCCTCGATCGGCATCGGCAGCAGCTCCTGCACCTGGAACGGCAGGGACTGCCGCAGCTGTGCGGGCGGCAGCCACGGCACGTCCAGGTCGCGGACGATCACCCGCTGGTTGCCGACCCCGATCACGACGTCGCGCGTCGTGAACTTCTCCTGCGACCAGAGCTGCCGCAAGGCCGTGGCCACGGTCTCCGGATCGACGACCTCGCCGTCCCGGACCGCACCGGCGGGCAGAGGCACCGAGCCGAAGCGCTCGAGCGTCCCGCCCTTTCCGTTCCGTCCCGGCGAGAGCTCGGCTGCCCGCACACCGGTGCTCCCGATGTCGAGGCCGATCACGCGTGAGCTGGCCACTGGCCGTCCTTCCGTGAGGCTGGTCTTGAGGTCCTATCGGCGGGTTGAGTCGCCACTTGAGGGGGTGCTGCTCGGCGCACCCGGTCAGCCGAGCAGCCCGATGTACCAGGAGGCGAGCGGCGCGCCCACGACGAGTCCGACCGCCGCGCCCAGCAGCATCCAGGGTCCGAACGGGATGCCAGACCCGCGCGCGGCACGTCCGGTCGCGAGCAGCCCGATCGAGTAGATGCCGCCGAGCAGGAACGCCTAGAACCACCCGACGACCAGGGCCGGCCAGCCCGCCCAACCCAGGAACAGCCCGATCAGACCCGCGAGCTTGACGTCTCCCAGACCCATCCCGCGGGGGTAGATCAGGAGGAGGACGAAGTAGACGAGGAACATCGCGGCGCCGCCCAGGAGCGCCCTGACGAGCGCGGGCCAGTCGGAGGTGCCCCCCGGGGACCAGCTGGCGAGCACGAGCAGGACGGCGGCTGCGGGGTAGGCGGGGAGAACGATCGCGTCGGGCAACCGGTGCACATCGAGATCGATGAGTGTCAGCGCGACGGCGACGGACGCCAGGAGCAGGTACGCCGGGGTCGACCAGTCGGGCCCGGACCACCACACCGCCAGGGCGAACAGCATGGCGGTACCCGCCTCGACGAGCGGGTAGCGACGCGAGATCGGCTCGCCGCAGTCTCGACACCGCCCGCGGAGCAGGACCCAGGACAGCACCGGCACGTTGTCCCGGGGACGGACGGGTCGGCCGCACGCCGGGCACGCGCTCGGCGGCGAGACCACAGAGTCTCCACGTGGGACCCGCCAGACGACGACGTTGAGGAACGACCCGATCGCGAGCCCGAGCAGCGCACCGGCCGTGATCGCGAACCACGTCACGGCGTCCGGACCTCCCGCTTGTACACCACGTCGACCCGGTAGCCCGAGGAGGCGGTCGGGTTGGTCGTCGGGAAGGTCACGCCGGGGATGCCGATCGGCACGTACCGCATCGTCATGCTGTTGCGGAGCTCGACGTTGCCCCCGTACAGCTGTCCGTAGAACGTCATCGTGTTGTTGGTCTCGATGGTGCACGGCGTGTACACGAAGATCGTCACCGGGGAGATCGCGAGGCTGCCCGAGTCGAACTTGATGCTCCCGGACTTCTTGCCCGCAACCGTCTTGCCGCACTCCGCGACGCCGTTCGAGGCGCTCGGCGAGTCGGGATCCGGAACGATGATCCAGACCTGGTGCGGCTGCCCGTCGGCCGAGGTGATCTTGAAGTCACCGGTCCCGTAGAACTCGTTCGCGAAGATCACGAGGTCGGCGCGGAGCCTGATGTTCACGCCGCCCTGCATCGTCGTCTTCGCGCAGTGCCGGGTGTCGAAGAGGGTCGGCACCGCCGGGCCGAGGAGCGCCCCGTTGATGCTGTAGTCCGCGCCCGCGATAGTGCACTGGTCCTTCGCGGGGTTGCGGGCGTCGGACCAGGTCGGGGCGTTGTTCGCCACGGCGTTCTCGTTCACCCACGTGCGATACGCCAGCTGCCGGTCGCCGGCGGTGACGAAGCCGGTCCAGTCGGACGGGTCGTACACCACCTCGGGCAGGCCCACGGGCACGTACTGCGGGATCGCCGCGCTGCCAACGCCAGTCTTGAGCGTGCCGCCGACGACAGGACCGCCACCCCACGTACTCATCGAGCCTGCGATGATCAGGTCACGGCCGTACTTGGAGCCGCCGGCGATCGTCGCGTTCGCCGACACGTACGTGTCCTGGCCCACCGTCGCGAGGCCCGCGACCTGCGCCTGGTGGACCGAGAGCTGCTTCGAGCTCCAGAGGTTCTGGGTGACGCGGCACCCGTTCGAGATGTCCGTCGTGCCGTTCACGACGATCAGGTTGCCGTCGATCTTGACGTTCGAGTTGCAGTTCACGTTGCCGGTGTCGACCCACACATCCACCGGTGTGTCGGGCAGCGACGTCTCGAGGGTGAAGCCGTTCGTCGTCATGATCTGGTTCGCGGCGAAGATGGCGGCGCCGCGGCCCGGGACGGACATCGGTGTCAGCTCGACCTTCGACTGCACCGTGCGGGTGCTGCCGCCGCCCAGGTCGGCGTCACCCGACGTGGTCGCCGTCGCGGTGATGACCGCCTGGGTCGCGTCACCCGACACGACCCCGGCACTGCAACTGAGCGCAGTGCCCGCGTCGTCGAAGTACGCGACGGTCGCCGTCACCGAGGTCCGGGACGGCGCGGAGCCTGAGACGGCGGCGCCGGACGCGGGCCACGAGCACAGCGTGCTCTGCTCGAGCTCGGCGTACACCGCGTCGACCGCACCCTCCGCCGAGTGAACCTCGGTGGTGAGTGCGCGGTCGTCGCCCGACTGGTCGGATACCTGGATCGCGTTGGCGAGCACGACCAGCCCCAGGGCGAGGCACACCATCGAGATCGCGACGGCCGCGACCAGCGCGCTGCCGCGCTCAGGGTGGTCGTGGTGGAGCCTGCGGCGCACGGCAGCGAACATGAGTCCTCCGGGACGTTCGGTGGAGCGGGCTCGAGGGCGGGTCGGGAAGGTCACGGCGCCGGCACCGCCGCGCACGCGTCGGACGGGTAGCCGTAGACGGTGTTGCGTCCAGTGAGCACCGACGTCACCGTCGCCGGCTTGGACTGCTCTCGCTGCTCGGGGTCCTTGATGCGGAGCGTCACCCTGACCGTCTGCGCGGTGGACGACGCCTCCGCCGGTGACGTGCTGTCGACGTAGAACGGCGGCCAGGTGCTCGGGTCGCCGGCCACGGGCGTCGCCGAGCTCGGCCGCACGATGTCCCGCGCCACGACGCTCCAGTCGTCCACGCCGCCCGTCACCTGCCAGCTCGGCTGCCACGACCGGTACTGCAGCTCGCCGTACGACGAGCCGGCCGGATACACCACCCGCCACTGCACACACTGGAAGACGCCGTCGGTCTGGGTGTAGACCCGCAGGGAGTAGTAGGGCGCGACCCCCGAGCTCGAGATCGTCTCGGCAGCCGGGTCCGAGATCACGTTGCCCGAACGCACCTGCCGGTCGATCTGTCGCAGTCCGAGCTGAGCCTGGTCGACCGCCCGCGTCCGCGCGAGGTTGTCGCGGGTCTGGTACGAGACCGTGACCAGGATCGACGTCACGATCGCGATGAGGCCCAGGAAGATGGTCATGGCCACCAGCAGCTCAGGCAACGTCCAACCGCGCTCGGCGCCGTCGTGCCGCGCTTGTCGCAGCCGTCGGCGCAGGACCTCACGCAAGGGGTGCCGCCTTGTACGCCGCGCTCGCCCGCGCGGACCCGAGGTCGGTCGCGACGGACAACGCGTACTGCGTCGCACCCTGGGCCACGACGTAGGTCGCCGTGACGACGATCGTGCCGGAGTCGGAGTCCAGCGTGCAGCCGTCACCGGTGCAGCCGGTGGGATCGGCCGCCACGGGGAGGTCGCCACCCTTGGTGACGGTGACCGTGGCCGTGGCCGTGACGGTCCGTGTCCCGTCCGTCCACGTGACGGCCGGCACCGTCAGCGTCTGGTCGGTGCTGCGCGACACCGACAGGCTGGAGTAGCCGGTGCCGTTCCAGTAGGCGATCGTCGCGCTGCGCGACGCGGCTGCTCCAGTCGACGGCTGCCCCGCACCGCGCTGGACGAGCACCGAGTCGCTGTAGCCGGTGACCTTGACGAGGCCGGCGGTCGCGCCGGTCCACGGGCCAGCGCCGATGATCGTCGTACCCACCGTGTGGGATGCGCCTCCTGAGCCGCACCCGGCACCGCTGAGGCTCGTGCAGCCGACACCTGCTGTCCCGGCGGCGCTGCTGAACCGGGCCGAGAACGCCTTCGACGCGCCGCCAGCCGCGATGGACGCTGCCACGAAGTCGGTGGATCCTGCGCGGATCACGACGGACGAGGGCGTGCCGCCCGTCAAGTCGCCGCGGGCGCAAGGCTGACCGGCAGGGATCCCCGTCCGGCAGGAGCTGGTCGTCGAGGCCCCCGCGACACCAGCTGCGCCCGACCCCGCGGTCAGTGTCAGGCTCACGTCCGTGCCTGCGACGACCACTGCGGAGCTCGACCCGGAACCCACGACGTCCGGCGGCGACGACGGCGCTGCTCCTGCCGATCCCACATCGTTGGAGGCCGCGTTCGCGAGCTTCGACCCGCCGCTCGCCGTCTCGGGAAGGTCGGGGTCGACACGTGTCACCGCGGACCGGGCGTGCTGGACCGCGGCGTCGACGGAGCTGGACTGCTGCGCGTTCATCGTGGCGCCAACCGAGCCGCCGGACAGCGTCGCGACGGAGTAGTCGGTCCCGGGCAGGAGCGATGCCGGCGCGGGCTGCCCTGCTCCCGGTGCCACGGCGGAGACGACCACGCTCGGACCGGTGACACCACCGGACCCGGAGAAGAGCGCCTGGCACGCACCCAGGAAGGGCTGGTTCGACGCGTCACCGCAGCCACCGGCGGGCGCGTACGCCTGCGAGCGCAGCATCACGTACGCATTGCGGGCGTTGCTCTTCGCGGGCCAGGTCGTGATGACGGTAAGCGTGAGGACGCCCGTGGGGGCGGACGGCGCACTCGTGACGTACACACGCGTGGTGAACGTGGTTCCGGTGCCGCCGGGGTCGCTCGAGATGGTCTTGTTGGTCCCCGCGGCCCCGGAGAGCGGCGGCATCGAGGTCACCTGGGTGGAGCTGGTCACGAGCGGCTCGTTCAGAGGCCCGCCGACGGCCGGCTGAAGCCGCCCGCTGGACACGTTCGCGTCACCACCGGACGCGGCGACGAAGTTCGTGTGCATGCCCTTGCTGAGCGTCAGCCACGGCAGCGCGCGGAGCTGCTCCATGGTCTGGTTCGCGACCGCCGCCGCCTGCGTCCGCTGACGCGCCTGGGCCCCCGTGACGAGCGCCGAGGTCTGGGCCGCCATCAGCCCGAGCAGGACGAGCGAGATCACGAGCATCGCGACGACCAGCTCGATGAGGGTGAAGCCCTCGTCGTCGCCACGGCGACCGGCGAGCCGACTCAGCACCTGGTGACGCGGCACGGAGCACCTCCTGGGGGACGCGGCGGTTGTCGAGGGGTTCGATGCGCCCCGGGGGGACGCGCCACGGCAGCGGCACCCGAGCGGGTGCCGCTGCCGCTGGTTCATGCGATCAGCAGGCGGTCTTCGAGAGACCGGTCTCCGAGTAGTACCAGGTGGCAGCACCGGCGACGCTGGCGTTCGGGTTGACGCTGACGCAGAAGTCGTCCCGGCTGGTGGCCGAGCCCGTGGCGGTGTTCTTGCCCGAGAGCTTGCCGGCCGAGACGGGCGCGCCACCGGCGCCGGCCTCCGCGAGCGACCAGTCGGCGCTGCCGGCGGCGTTGGTCAGCGTCAGGCCGGCCGTGCCGTCGACGTAGTACGCGAGGATCTCCTTGCCGATGACCGTGACGTCCGACTTGGCGGCCGTCTCGGCCGCCTTCTTCCGCTGGTTCAGGTACACCGGCACGGCCACTGCGGCGAGGATGCCGATGATGATCATGACGACGAGGAGCTCGACGAGGGTGAAGCCCTTGTCCTTCTCCTCGATGGACTTGCGAATGCGAGCGATCACGCTGCTCTCCCTCAGGTCGTCGGCATGGGTAGCCGCAGGACTTTCGAATGGATTCCGGCGGGGCCGGTTCAGGTCGAACAGCCGGTACATCGTCCGGCGCGGGCTGCAACTTGAGTCGGGCGGAGAACTTCGCGGCAATTCACCCGTGCGGGTGAGCGAAGTGTCCGATTCGCCCTAGTTGATCAGATTGAAGACGCCGAAGATCGGCATGTAGAGGGCCACGACCATGGCGCCGATGATCGATCCGATGAAGACGATCATCAGGGGCTCGATCAGCGACGTGAGCTGCTCCGTGGTCGCCTCGACCTCCTGGTCGTAGAAGTCGGCGACCTTGTCGAGCATCACGTCCAGGGCGCCGGTGTCCTCGCCGACGGCGATCATCTGCACCACCATCGGCGGGAAGACCGGGTGCAGGGCCAGGGGCCCTGCCAGCGACTCTCCGCGCCGCACCGACTCTTGGACGTCGCGCGCTGCCCGCTCGATCACCACGTTGCCGCTCGTGGAGCCGACGATGTCCAGCGCCTGGAGAATCGGCACGCCCGCGTGGATCATCGTGCCGAAGTTCCGGGTGAAGCGCGCGACCGCCAGCTTCTTGGCAATGGTGCCGAAGACTGGCGCCTTCAGCTTCAGCGGATCGACTCGCTCCCGCACACCGGGATCATTCTTGTGCTTCGACCACCAATAGATCCCGATACCCAGCAGCGCCGTGAGCGGGATGATCGACCATTTCATTGCGGTAGACAGCCACACGAGGATCCGGGTCGGCAACGGCAGGGTCCCGCCGAGCGACTCGAACATCCCCGAGAAGACGGGCACGATGAACAGGAGCATGCCGACCATCGCGAGGATCGCGATGACGAAGACGATGACGGGGTAGGTCATCGCGGACTTCACCTTGCCGCGCAGCTTGACGTCCGCCTCGAAGTTCTCGGCGACCGACACCAGTACCTCGTCGAGGAATCCGCCGACCTCGCCGGCGCGCACCATGTTGATCATCAGCGGCGGGAACACCTGGGGGTGCTTCCCCAGCGCCACCGAGAACGCCGTGCCGGTCTCGACATCCGTCCGCACGGCCTGGATGACCTTGGTGAGTGCCTTGTTCTCGGTCTGCTCGGAGAGGATCGACAGTGCCCGGATCAGGGCAAGCCCCGCGGAGACCATCGTCGCCAGCTGCCGCGCCATGATCGCCAGATCCTTGAGCGCGATCCGGTCGCTCAAGCCCGGGATCGTGATCTCACGCTGCAGGCCCGTGGTCTGCACCTCGGACACCGAGAGGGCAGCCAGGCCCATCGTCCGCAGGCGGTTCGCGACCGCCGCCTGGTTGGGCGCCTCGATCCGGCCCTTGACGACCTTGCCGGACTTGTCGCGGACCGCGTACTCGAACGTCTTGCTCTCGGGCATCAGTGTGCGCCTCCCTGCGTCGCGGCGGCGTACGGCGAGCCCCCGGGCGGGACCTGGTCGTACTGAGCCGCCTGGCCGGCGACCGCGCCCGGCGCCATTGCCGCCCCGGAGGAGAAGCGACCGGTGAGCCGGTTGAAGTCCTCGGCGTGGTGCGACTTCTCCAGGCCGGTCTCGTAGCTGATCCGGCCCGTCTTGACGAGCTCGGCCAGGTGCTGGTCCAGCGTGTGCATGCCCTGCTGCGCCCCGGCCTGCATCGCGGAGTAGATCTGGTGGGTCTTGCCCTCGCGAATCAAGTTGCGCACGGCTGCCGTCGCAACCATGACCTCGGTGGCGACCACGCGGCCCGGCGCGTCGGAGCGCTTGCACAGCGTCTGGCAGACCACGCCCTGGATCGCGCCCGCCAGCTGCGTGCGCACCTGCGCCTGCTGGTGGGACGGGAAGACGTCGATCATGCGGTCGATCGTCTGGGCGGCGTCCTGCGTGTGCAGGGTCGCGAAGACGAGGTGGCCGGTCTCGGCTGCGGTCAGCGCGACCGAGATCGTCTCCAGGTCGCGGAGCTCGCCCACCAGGATGATGTCGGGGTCCTGACGCAGCACGTGCTTCAGCGCGTTCGCGAACGAGTGGGTGTCCTCCCCCACCTCGCGCTGGTTGACGAGCGCCTTCTTGTGCCGGTGCAGGAACTCGATCGGGTCCTCGACCGTCATGATGTGGTCGGCTCGCGTGCGGTTCGCCAGATCCACGATCGCGGCGAGCGTCGTCGACTTGCCCGACCCGGTCGGACCGGTCACGAGGACCATCCCGCGCGGCAGGCCCGCGAAGTTCGCCACGACGGGCGGCACGCCCAGCTGCTCCAGCGGTTTGATCTCGTACGGGATCAGGCGGAATGCGGCCCCGATCGACTCGCGCTGCTGGTAGAGGTTCAGGCGGAACCGCGCGAGACCCCGCACCGAGTACGACAGGTCGAGCTCGAGGTTCGCCTCGAACTTCTCGCGCTGCTTCTGGGTGAGCACGGCGTACAGCGCCCGGCGCAGCCCCTCGCCCTCGAGGGGCGCGAACCCCTCCAGAGGGCGCAGCTCGCCGGCGAGGCGCACGGTGGGCGGGGCGCCGGTCGTGAGGTGCAGGTCGGACGCGCCGGCCTGGACCATCGCGGCGAGGGCCTCGTCCAGCTCGAGATCGCCCTCCTGGCGCTGCAGCCCCATGCCGGGGCGCGCCGAGCCGGCGCGCATCGCAGCACGGGTCCCCGCGGGAGCGGCTGCGCGCCCGGCCTGCGGGGCACCCGGCGGCGGACCGGCAGGGGCCGGAGCACCCGGAACCGTCCCGGCGGGACCCGGTGCGCCTGCCGGGTACGCCTGCGGCAGCCCGACCGACGGGGCCGCCGGTGCGCCGGCGTACGGCTGCGCCGCGGTCACGGGCTGGGCGGGCGGGGCGAGGACGGGCGCGAGCGCCGGCGGCGCCTGCGTCGGCAGCCCCCCGCCGGACGGCGCGCCGGCGACGGGCGGCGCGAGCGGCGGGATGTACGGCGGCAGTCCCGCCGCGGGCGTCGGTCCAGCACCGGGGTAGGGCTCGGTCACCGTGCCACCTCTCCGATCGTGTCGCGGCGCGCCTCGGCGCCGCCCTGCCCGGTCCCATCGGCCGAGGTGAGCCCGTTCTTGAGCGATCGGCCCGCGGACCACCCGGTCACGCGACGACCCGCAGGATCTCCTCCACCGACGTCTGCCCCAGCACGACCTTCTGCCACCCGTCGTCGCGGAGCGTGATCATCCCCTGCGACCGCGCGGTCGCCCCGATCTCGGCCGCCGAGGCGCGCGCGACGGCGAGGCGCTCGATGTCCTCGGTCACCCGCATCACCTCGTGCAGGGCGACGCGCCCGCGGTACCCGGTGCGGGAGCAGGCGACGCAGCCGACCGGGCGGAACAGCTCGGGCAGCGGCTCGCCCGGCACCCAGGGGAACCGGGCGCCGATGAGCTCGGTCTCGGTCGGGGTGTAGGGCTCGCAGCACTTGGCGCACAGCCGCCGGGCGAGCCGCTGGGCGACCACGGCGTCCAGCGCGGAGCCGACGAGGAACGGCTCGATGCCCATCTCGGTGAGCCGGGTGACCGCTGAGGGGGCGTCGTTGGTGTGCAGGGTCGAGAGCACGAGGTGGCCGGTGAGCGCCGCCTCGATGGCGATCTGCGCGGTCTCGTGGTCGCGGATCTCGCCGAGGAGGACGACGTCGGGGTCGGACCGCAGGATGGAGCGCAGCGCGCCGGCGAAGGTGAGGCCGGCCTTGGGGTTGACCTGGACCTGGTTGATGCCGGCGAGCCGGTACTCGACCGGGTCCTCGACGGTGATGACGTTGATCTCCGGCTTGGAGACGGCGTTCAGGGTCGCGTAGAGGGTGGTCGACTTGCCGGAGCCGGTGGGGCCGGTGACCAGGATCATGCCGTAGGGCTTGGTGTACGCCTCGCGGTACGTCTCGTAGTTGTGGTCGAGGAACGCGAGGTCCCGCAGGTCGAGCGAGGCGGTGGAGTTGTCGAGGATCCGCATGACGATCTTCTCGCCCCACACGGTCGGCAGCGTGGCGACGCGGAGGTCGATCTTGCGGCCGTTGTGCGTGACCGACATGCGGCCGTCCTGGGGCTTGCGGCGCTCGGCGATGTCGATGTCCGACATGATCTTGACGCGCGAGATGACACCGCCCTGGATCTGCTTGGGCGAGCGCTGCATCTCGTGCAGCACGCCGTCGATCCGGTACCGCACGCGCAGGTCGTGCTCGGTGGGCTCGATGTGGATGTCGGAGGCCCGGTCCGAGATCGCCTGGGTCACCAGCAGGTTGACGTAGCGGACGATCGGGGCGTCGTCCTCGACGGCGTTGCCGATGTTCGACAGGTCGACCTCGGCCTGCTGGGACTGGTGCTCCTCCTCGAACGCGGAGGACAGGTCCTCCATCTCGCCGTCGGCGCGGCAGAACCGCTCGATCGCGCGGCTGAGGTTCTCGTAGGTCGCGACGATCGGCAGGACCGCCATGCCCGAGACGGTGCGGACGTCGTCGACCGCGACGACGTTGCCGGGGTCGGCGGTGGCGAGCACGAGCGCCCCGTCCTGGAACCCGACGGGCAGCACCGTGTACCGCCGGCAGAGCGCGGCCGGCACCATCGACACCGCGGCCCGGTCGACCTGGTACTCGTCCAGGTCGACGAACGCCATCCCGACCTGGCGGGCCAGTGCGGCGACGAGCTGCCCCTCGGTGAGGACGCCGATCTCGACCAGCGTGCGGCCGAGGGACTGCCCCCGGGCCATCTGCTCGTCCAGCGCCGCCATGAGCTGCGCCTCGCTGACCAGGCCCTCGTCCAGCAGGATCTCGCCGAGCTGCTTCACCCCGTTGCCCTTTCGTCCGGGGCAGGCAGGTGCACCGGCCCCGTAGGGCCCATCGGCAGGTCGGCGCGGGGAGATGAGGCCCCGGCGGGCACCGGTCCGGCGGCCGACCGTCGTGGCGCGGGTGAAACCCCCGGTCAGCGGGCGGCGGCCCCCGCCGGCGAGCCGTCCGCCGAGCCGTCCAGCGCCGCGCCGAGCGCCGCGTCCATCGCCGCGAGCGGGCCGGGCCGCCCGGTCATGAGCCGCACCTGCTCGGCGGCCTGGTGCAGCAGCATCCGCTCCCCCGGCACGGCGACGCCGCCGGCGCCGAGCCACGCGGTGTGCAGCGCGGTGGGCCGCGGGTCGTAGGCGACGTCGAGCAGCACGGCGCCCGGCCGGGGGGCGCGCGCGGCCACGGCGAGCCCGGCCGCCAGGTCGTCCGCCGCGCGCGGCGGCAGGGTCGAGACGACCAGGTCGGCGCCGGCCATCGCGTCGAGCGCGCCGTCGAGCGACCGGAACACCGGCTCGACGCCCATGCGGTGCGCGGCGCGCGCGAGCGCACCGGTCCGGCCCAGGGAGCGGGCGAGGACGACGGGCGCGGGGCAGCCGAGCTCGGCCAGCGCGGCGAGGGCGGAGGCGGCGGTGGCGCCGGCGCCGAGGACGACGGCGCTCCGCGCGGGCGGCCGCTCCCCCGGCGCCGCGCCGCCGCCGGCGGCCGCGAGGCCCTCCGACAGCGCCGCCACGATCCCGTGCACGTCGGTGTTGGCGCCGGTCAGCACCGGACGACCGGACCCGCCGGCCTGCACCAGCACGGTGTTCACCGCGCCGACGACGGCCGCGAGCGGCTCGACGTGGTCGAGGAGCGGCAGCACGGTCTGCTTCAGCGGCATGGTCAGGCTGAGCCCGGCCCACGTGGCGTCGAGGTCGCCGACGAACGCCGGCAGCTGCTCCTCGGTCACGTCGACCGCGTCGTACGACCAGCCGTCGAGCCCGAGCGCCCGGTAGGCGGCCCGGTGCAGGACCGGCGACAGGGAGTGCCCGATCGGGTGGCCGAGGACGGCCGCCCGACGCGCCGAGCCCGCCGTCACTGGTGCGCTTCCTCCCACGCCCGGAGCTCGTTCACGTAGGTCTGGTGCTCGTCGTAGGTCTCGGCGAACTTGGTCTCGCCGGTGTCGGGGTTGACCGTGACCCAGAACAGCCACGGGCCGTCCGCGGGTGTGATGACCGCGTCGATCGACGCCTCGCCCGGGTTGGCGATCGGGGTGGGCGGCAGGCCGGTCGTCTTGTACGAGTTGTACGGGTTCGACGCGTCGTCGAGCTCCGCGCGGGTGGGCGAACGACCGGTCACGCCGACCCCGTAGAGCACGGTGGCGTCGACCTGCAGGGGCATCTGGATCTCGAGGCGGTTGTCGATCGCCCGCGCGATCTTCGGCCGGTCCTCGTCGAGCTTGCCCTCGCGCTCCACGATCGACGCCTTGTTCAGCACGGTCTCCCACTGGTCCTGCGCGACGCCCTTGCTCGTGAGCAGCGCCGTCGTGCGGGCGACCATCTGCGAGAGCACGCTGGCGGCGCTCGACCCGGGCTCGACCTCGTAGGTCATGGGGAACAGCCAGCCCTCGACGTTCCCGCCGGCCTCGGCCGGGAGCCCGATCGCGGCGGGGTCGGCCGCGGCGGCCTGCAGGTCCTCGACGGTGATGCCGGTGACCTCGTAGACGCGCTGGTAGATCTGCTGGGCGGTGTAGCCCTCCGGGATGGTGACCCGGTTCGAGACGCGGTTGGCGGGGTCGAGCAGCGCGTTGACCGCGTCGCTGGCCTTCATCTCGAGCTGGAGCGTGTAGGTGCCGGGCTGGATGCCGGTCGCGGCGGGGTTGGCCGCGTACGCGCTCGTGAACGCCTTGGTCGTGGCGACGACACCCGCGTCGACCAGCGTCTGGCCGATGGCGCCGCCGGTGTCGCCGGACGCGACGACCACCTGGACCTCGCCGCTGCCGGGTCCGGGGTAGTCCTGGACGGTCTCCTCGCCGCCGGAGCCGGAGAACAGCCCGCCGAACACGCTCCACACGACGAAGCCGGCGCCGCCGACCAGGACGAGCGCGAGCAGCAGCACGACGAACGTGCGCCGGCGGCGGTGCTTGCGCTGCTTGATCCGCTGCTCGTGCGAGTCGCGGCGCGAGCGGCGCGAGGGCGGGGGCGCCTCGTGGTGCTCCTGCTGCGGAGCACCGAGGAACAGGTCGCTCACTCGGTCGTCCCTTCGGTGTGTCCTGCTCGTCCGTCCTCCTGCGGACCCCCCGGGCGCTCCCCCTCGGGGCGCTCCGGGCGGGTCGCCGTGACCCGCTCGCCGGGCCTGCGGCCCGAGGAGCGCTCCGCGTCGAGCGCGGTCTGCAGGATCACCACCGCGGCCGCCTGGTCGACGACCGCCCGGTGACGACGCCCGGACCTGCCGGACGCGTGCAGCGCCTGATGGGCGGACACCGTGCTCATCCGCTCGTCGACCAGCCGCACCGGAACCGGTGCGACGGCCTGCGCCAGCGCACCAGCGTACGCGCGTGCGGCCTGTGCTGCCGAGCCCTCGGTCCCGGAGAGGTGCTTCGGGAGGCCGACGTACACCGCCGCGGCGAACCGGTCGGCCACCTCGGCGACGATCGTGGCGACGTCCGACGGGAGCGCGCCCGGCGCCGGCGGGCGGGTGTCGCGGGGCAGCGTGTCGACCGGGGTGGCCACCAGGCCGTCCGGGTCGCTGGCCGCGAGGCCGACCCGGACGGAGCCGACGTCGACGGCGAGCCGGGCCCCGCGCACCACGGCGTCGGGGTCCGGCGCACCGGGCGCGTCGGCCGTGCCCGGGGTGCCGGCCACCCGGCTCAGGCCCCCGCCCCGATCGCCTCGCGGATGCCGGCGAGCGCCTCCGGCAGCCGGGCGGCGTCGGCTCCACCGCCCTGCGCCAGGTCGTCCTTGCCGCCGCCACCGCCGCCGAGCAGGCCGGACGCGGTCTTGACGAGGGAGCCCGCGCGGACGCCCTTCTCGCGCGCCGCGGCGTTGGTCGCGACGACCACCACCGGGCGGCCCTTGGTCACGCCGCCGACCGCGACGACCGCCGGGGCGGACTCGCCGAGCCGGGCGCGGACGTCGAGCACGAGGGTGCGCAGGTCGTCCGCCGCGCCGACCTCGCCGGCGTCGTGCGTGACCACGCGCGTGCCGCCGATCTCGGCGGCGGAGGACGCGAGCGTGCCGGCGACCGCGAGGACCTGCGCCGCGCGCAGCGACGCCAGCTCCTTCTCGGACTCCTTGAGCCGGGTCATCAGCGCCGAGACGCGGTCCGCCAGGTCGTCGGGCCGGGCGCCGAGGAGGCCGGAGATCTGACCGACCAGCGCGCGCTCCTTGGCGTGGAAGCCGTACGCCCCGTCGCCGACCAGCGCGTCGACCCGGCGGACGCCGGAGCCGATCGACGACTCGCCGAGCAGCGTGACCAGGCCCAGCTCGCCGGACTGCCGCACGTGCGTGCCGCCGCAGAGCTCGCGGGACCAGTCGCCGCCGATCGACACGACGCGCACCTGGTCGCCGTACTTCTCGCCGAACAGCGCCATCGCGCCGAGCGCGCGCGCCTCGGCGATCGGCATGACCGCGTCGGTGACCTCGAGGTTCTCCTGCAGGCGGGTGTTGACCCGCTCCTCGACCTCGGACAGCACGCCCTGCGGGACCGCCTGGCCGGCGCGGAAGTCGAACCGCACGCGGCTGGGCGCGTTCTCGGAGCCCGCCTGCGTCGCCGACGGGCCGAGCGACTCCTGGATCGCCTTGTGCACCATGTGCGTCGCGGTGTGCGCGCGGCTGATCGCGATGCGGCGGGCCGTGTCGATCGACGCGACGCCCGGCTCGTCCAGCGTGACGGTGCCCTCGACCAGGCGGCCGCGGTGCACCGGCAGGCCCTTGACCGGCGCCTGCACGTCGTCGATCTCGATGGTCGCGCCGCCGTCGAGCACGATCGAGCCGTGGTCGGCCAGCTGGCCGCCCATCTCGGCGTAGAAGGGCGTGACGTCGAGGACGACCTCGACGTCCGCGGGGGCGGTCGCCGCCGGGGCGGGCACGCCGTCGACCAGCAGGCCGACGACGCGCGAGCGCGACGTGGTGCGGTCGTAGCCGACGAACTCGACCGGCTTCGCCCCCGAGCCGCTGAGCGTGGCGTGCAGGTCCTGGTACGCCGCGGTGTCGGTGCGGCCCGCGCGCTTGGCGAGGGCGTCCGCCCGGGCGCGGTCGCGCTGCGCCTGCATGAGCGTGCGGAACGCCTTCTCGTCGACGGACACGCCCTGCTCGGCCGCCATCTCGAGCGTGAGGTCGATCGGGAAGCCGTACGTGTCGTGCAGCTGGAACGCCTTCTCGCCCGAGAGCAGCGGCGCCGCGGTCGGCGTGCCGGTGCCCGCGGACTTCGCCTCGGAGACCGCCAGGTCGAGGATCGAGGTGCCCGCGGTCAAGGTGCGCAGGAACGCCTCCTCCTCCGCGTACGCGACCTTGGCGATCCGGTCGAAGTCGCGCGCCAGCTCCGGGTACGACGGCGACATGGCGTCGCGGGACACCGGGAGCAGGGTCGGCAGCGCGGGGGTCTCGACGCCGAGCAGCCGCATCGCGCGGACCGCGCGGCGCAGCAGGCGGCGCAGCACGTAGCCGCGGCCCTCGTTCGAGGGCACCACGCCGTCGCCCATGAGCATCAGGCCCGAGCGCACGTGGTCCGCGACCACGCGCATCCGCACGTCGTCCTCGTGGTCCGCGCCGTACCGGCGGCCGGACAGCTGCTGCGCGGCCTCGATGACGGGGAAGACCTCGTCGATCTCGTACATGTTGTCGACGCCCTGGAGCAGGAACGCGACGCGCTCCAGCCCCATGCCGGTGTCGATGTTCTTCTGCTTGAGCTCGCCGAGGATCGGGAAGTTCTCCTTGCCGCCCCCGTCGCCGCGCTCGTACTGCATGAACACGAGGTTCCAGATCTCGATGTACCGGTCCTCGTCGACGACCGGGCCGCCCTCGGCGCCGTACTCCGGGCCGCGGTCGACGTAGATCTCCGAGCACGGGCCCGCCGGGCCGCGGGCGCCGGTCGACCAGTAGTTGTCCTTCATGCCGCGGCGCTGGATGCGCTCGTCCGGCAGGCCGGCGATCCGCTTCCAGAGCTCGGCCGCCTCGTCGTCGGTCTCGTAGACCGTGACCCAGATCTTCTCCGGGTCGAAGCCGTAGCCGCCCCGGTCCTGCGGAGTGGTGATCAGCTCCCACGCGTGGGTGATCGCCCCCTCCTTGAAGTAGTCGCCGAAGGAGAAGTTGCCGTTCATCTGGAAGAACGTGCCGTGCCGCGTGGTCTTGCCGACCTCCTCGATGTCGAGGGTGCGCACGCACTTCTGCACGCTCGTCGCGCGCGGCCACGGGGCCGTCTGCTCGCCGAGCATGTACGGGATGAACGGCACCATGCCCGCGATGACGAACAGCGTCGACGGGTCGGGCGAGATCAGCGGGGCGGAGGGCACCACGGCGTGGCCGCGGGCCTCGAAGAAGTCGAGCCAACGCTGGCGGATCTCGGCGGTGCGCATGGTGTCCTCGTCTGGGTCGGGTGGCGGGGGTCGCGGGCCCCTGCCCGTTCTCGTGGTTCAGCGTCGCGCGACGCGGGTGTGTTCCCGCCCCGGCGACCGGGTGCAGCCTAGGGGCCGCGGCCCGGGTCTCAGTAGAAGGAGTACGGCAGGTCGCCGTCGCCGTCGGCCGGGTCGTCCGTGGGCTCGTCGGCCCAGCCCTTCCGGGCGCGGGCGGCGCGGGCCGCCTCGCGGGCCTCGGGGTCCCGGTGCCAGGCAGGCGGGACGGCGCCGCCGGCGTCGTGCTCGGCCTCCCGGCCGGCCGCCCGGTGCGCGGCGCGCTCGGTGCGGATCGCGTCCACGTCCACGTCGCCGACCAGGTCGTGCCGCAGCTGGGCCTCGCGCTCGGCCATCCCGGCACGGAACTCGCGGCGGGCGTCCGACAGCGAGCGCACGGCGCCGGCGGTGGTCGCGCCCGCGCGGAACGCGGTCCGCACGGCGCGGGCGGCCGTGGTGGCGGTGGCCCGGGCGGTCCCGGCCGCGTCGCCGTCGGCGTGCGCCCCGTGCCCGGCGGGGGCGCCGGTCAGGTCGTCCAGCAGGCCGAGCCGCTTGGCGCCCGCGACCGCCGCCGCGGCGCCCACCGCGACCCAGAGCAGCCGGCTCATCGCCCGGACCGCCCGCGGCCCAGGCCGGACAGGGCGCGCCGCACGCCGTAGCTGAAGGCGGCGACCTTGATCATCGGCCCGCCGACGGTGGCCGCGAACAGCGACGTCAGCGCCGACGCGTTCTGCGTGATCTGGGCGGCCGACGTGGTGATCGCGTCGACCCGCTCGAGCTGGGTGTTGGTGGACGACACCGTGGTGGCGGCCTCGTCGAGGATCGGCACCGTGTGCTCGGTGATCTCCTTGACCGAGGTCCGGGTCTCGTCCAGCACGCGGCCGAGCTTCACCAGCGGCACGGCGAGCGCACCCACCAGCAGCACGAAGGCGATGGCCGCGATGAGCCCCGCGATGTCTCCCAGCATGGCCAGCCCTTCTGCGTCGTCCGCGACGTCGTCCGACGTCGGGTGAACCCTACCCGGCGGACGGTGCCGCGCCGGGTGCCCGGCCGCGCCTGCGGGCCGGGAACGCCGCGACGCCCCGGCGCCGGCCCGGTGACGGGCGGTGCGGGGGCGTCGCGGACGTGCGAGCCGGGTGGCTCAGCGGGCGTAGTACTCGACGACCAGCTGGACGTCGCAGGTCACGGGGACCTCGGCGCGCTTCGGGCGGCGGACCAGCACGGCCGACAGCTTCTCGAGCTGGACGTCCAGGTAGCCCGGGACGGCCGGCAGCACGTCGCGGTGGGCGCCGGCGGCGGCGACCTGGAACGGCACGGTGGTCTGCGACTTGGGCTTGATCTGCAGGGTCTGGCCCTCCTTCACCCGGAAGGACGGACGGTCCACGATCTTGCCGTCGACCAGGACGTGGCGGTGGGTCACGACCTGGCGCGCCTGCAGGATGGTGCGGGCGAAGCCGGCGCGGAGCACCAGCGCGTCGAGACGGGTCTCGAGGTCCTCGACCAGGGCCTCACCGGTCAGGCCCGGGGCCTTGCGGGCGTCCTCGTACGCACGGGCGAGCTGCTTCTCGCGCAGCGCGTACTGGGCGCGCAGACGCTGCTTCTCGCGCAGACGCACCGCGTAGTCCGACTCGGTGCGGCGGCGGGCGCGGCCGTGCTCGCCGGGCGGGTAGGGGCGCTTCTCGAAGTGCTTGACGGCCTTCGGGGTGAGCGCGAGGCCGAGGGCGCGCGAGAGGCGCACCTGGCGACGCGCACGCGTCACGTTGCTCATGTGGTTCTTCCTGTCGTTTCTCGTACGGCACACCCGTGCCCGGTTGCTCCCGGGCGGGGCGTGGGGCCGACCTCCGTGCGTCCGTACGAGGCGGACGCGGCTAGGACCCCAGGCGGTCGTCCGGCTGACCCACGGGGCGGACCCGGGTGCGGACGACCGTGCAACTCTACCGGGTGCGCGTCGCTGGGCCTAATGCGGCCCCGCGCGGCGCGCGGGCGCGGTGCCGGCGCGGGTCACGTGTCCGCCGGCGGCGGCGCCTGGTCCAGCACCGACCGGATCCGGCCGAGCCGCTCGCCGACCTGGCGCTCGTAGCCGTTCTCCGTGGGGCTGTAGTACCGCGTGCCCACCAGGTCGTCGGGCAGGTACTGCTGCGCGGCGATCCCGTGCGGGTGGTCGTGCGCGTACAGGTAGCCCTTCCCGTGCCCCAGCTGCTTGGCGCCGGCGTAGTGCGCGTCCCGCAGGTGCGCGGGCACCGAGCCGAGCCGGCCCGCCTGCACGTCGGCGAGCGCGGCGTTGATGCCGTTGTAGGCGGCGTTCGACTTCGGCGCCGTCGCGAGGTGCACGACGGCCTCGGCCAGGATGATCCGCGCCTCGGGCATGCCGATGAGCTGCACGGCCTGCGCGGCGGCGACCGCCGTCTGCAGGGCGCTCGGGTCGGCCATCCCCACGTCCTCCGAGGCCGAGATGACGATGCGCCGGGCGATGAACCGGGGGTCCTCCCCCGCCGCGATCATCCGGGCCAGGTAGTGCAGCGACGCGTCGACGTCGGAGCCCCGCACCGACTTGATGAACGCGCTGATCACGTCGTAGTGCTGGTCGCCGTCGCGGTCGTACCGGACGGCGGCGACGTCGATCGCGCGCTCGGTGGTCGCGAGGTCGACGACCGCCGGGGCGTCCGCGTCGGCGCCGAGGTCGACGTCCGGGTCCGCCAGCCGCGCCTCGCGGTCGGCGAGCGCGGCGCCCGCGGCGGCCTCGAGGATCGTCAGGGCCTTGCGCGCGTCGCCGCCGGAGAGTCGCAGCAGGTGCTCCTCGGCGTCGTCGGTGAGCACGACCGCCCCGCCGAGGCCGCGCTCGTCCTCGACGGCCCGCCGGATCAGCGCCCGGACGTCGTCCGTCTCGAGCGGCTTGAGCGTCAGGAGAAGCGACCGGGACAGCAGCGGCGAGTTCACCGAGAAGCTCGGGTTCTCCGTCGTCGCCGCGACCAGCGTCACCCAGCGGTTCTCGACGCTCGGCAGCAGCGCGTCCTGCTGGGCCTTGGTGAACCGGTGCACCTCGTCGATGAACAGCACCGTCTCCGAGCCGTCGGACGCCAGCCGGCGCCGGGCGTCGTCCACGACCTGCCGCACGTCCTTCACGCCCGCGGTGACGGCCGACAGCTCGACGAACCGGCGGCCCGACGTCGTGGCGACCAGGTACGCGAGCGTCGTCTTGCCCGTGCCGGGCGGGCCCCAGAGCACGACGGACGACGGGGCCGCGCGGCGCGCCGTCGCGTCACCGGGCTCGACCAGCCGCCGGAGCGGCGAGCCCGGCACCAGCAGGTGCTCCTGCCCGGCGACCTCCGCCAGGCTGCGCGGGCGCATGCGCACCGCCAGCGGCGCCCCGGCCGACGGGGCGGGCGTGCCCTGCGCCGTCGAGGTCACCGCGTCGAACAGATCCATGCCCACGAGCCTACGGGCGCGGTCCCACACGCCGCGCCGTCGGGCCGGGACGGGTGGGGCGCGCGGGGCCGGTGGTGCGCGAGAGGCGTCCGGCCTGCGATGCTGGCCCGCGTGTTCGAGAGCCTCGGCCGCCTGGTCGCCCGCCACCCCCGCCTCACGGTGCTCGTGTGGGCCGTCGTCGCCGCGGGCTGCTTCGCGGTGGCGCTCGTCGGGGTCGGCGGGCAGAACCTGTTCGACCGGCTGAGCACCGGCGAGCCGGTCGTCCCGGGCTCGGACAGCGCGACCGCGAGCGAGCTGCTCGCCTCGACCAGCACGTCGGGCGCGTCGCTCAGCCTCGTCGTGCAGGGCGCGGACCCGACGACCGAGGGGCTGGCGGAGGCGCTGGCGCCCGCCCGCGAGGACGTCGCCGCGGTCGACGGCGTGGTGTCGGTGATCGACCCGTTCGTGCTCCCCCAGGGCCCCGCGAACCCGGCCGCCGCGCCGCTGCTCGCGCAGGACGGCGACGGGTTCCTCGTGGTCGCCGAGCTGGACCCCGAGCTGTCGGACGACACGGAGCAGGCGGCGCTGCGCGACCTGCGCGACCGGCTCGAGGCGGTGCCCGACGCGCTGCACGACGTCGCCCCGGACGCGACGGGCCTGGTCGGCGGCACCTCGCTGATCGTCTCGGCGATCACCGACCAGGTGGAGCGGGACCTCACGACGGGCGAGGCCATCGCCCTGCCGGTCGCCCTGCTCATCATGGTGCTGGTCTTCGGGGGGTTCCTCGCCGCCGCGATGCCGCTGGCGGGTGCGATCGCGTCGATCGCGGGCGGCCTCGGGGCGCTCGTCGGGCTGTCGTACGTCATGGACGACCTGGAGTCGTCCGTGGTGAACGTCGTGACCGTGCTCGGCCTCGGCCTGTCGATCGACTACGGCCTGCTCATCGTGTCCCGGTTCCGCGAGGAGCTCGGCAAGACCCTCGGCGACGACGAGGGCCGCTCCGCCCGGCGCCGTCGCGGCGACGGGGCCGTGGTCGGCGCGCTCCTGACCACCATGTCGACGGCGGGCCGCACCGTCGCGTTCTCCGCGCTCACCGTGGCGATCTCGATCGCTGGCCTGCTGGTGTTCCGGCAGGACATCCTCCGGGCGTTCGGCGCGGGTTCCGTGGCCGTCATCGTGTTCGCCGTCGCCACCGCGCTGACCCTGGTGCCCGCGCTGCTCGTGCTCGCCGGACGCCGGCTCGCCCGGCCGAGCGTGCTGTCCCGCGTCCCCGGGGTGCGCGCCGTGCTGGCCCGCACCGCCGACGTCGAGCGCGAGGAGGGCGTGTTCTCCCGGCTCGCCGCGCGCGTGCAGCGGCGCCCCTGGTGGGTGATGGGCGGCTCGCTGGCGGTGCTGCTGGTGCTCGCGGCCCCGCTGCTGCACCTGGAGCTGCGCAACTCCACCACCGAGCTGCTGCCCCGGTCCAGCCCGCAGCGCGAGTACGTGCAGGTGCTCGCCGAGCAGTACCCCGCGTCCACCTCGGCCGCGGTGCCGGTGGTCGCGCGGACGTCCGTCGCGGAGGCCCAGGCCGTCGTGCCCGACCTGGAGGCCCTGGACGGCGTGGCGTCCGTGGACGCGCCGGTCGCCCGCGGGTCGGTGGTCGTCATCGGCGTGCGCCCCGACACCGACGACCCCGGCGGCGCCGACGCGCAGGCGGTCGTGCACGAGCTCCGGGGCCTGGACCTGCCGTTCGAGGCCTACGTGGGCGGTCAGGCCGCCAACCAGATCGACTTCACCGACGCGCTGGTGGACCGCGCACCGTGGGCGCTCGGCATCGTCGCGGTCGCGACCCTGGTGCTGCTGTTCCTCATGACCGGCTCGGTGCTGGTGCCGATCAAGGCGCTGCTCACCAACATCGTGTCGCTGTGCGCGTCCCTCGGCGTGCTGGTCTGGGTGTTCCAGGACGGCCACCTGTCCGGGCTGCTGGCGTTCGACCCCACCGGCGGCATCGAGACCTACGTGCTGGCGCTCGTCATCGCGTTCGCCTTCGGGCTCGCGATGGACTACGAGGTGTTCCTGCTGTCCCGGATCAAGGAGCTCCACGACGCGGGGGCGCCGAACGACGTGGCGGTCCGGCTCGGGCTCCAGCGGTCCGGCCGGGTCATCACGTCCGCGGCGGCGATCATCATCGCGGTGTTCGCCGGGTTCGTCGCCGGCGAGCTGCTGGTGATCAAGGAGGTCGGCTTCTCGCTGGCCGTCGCGGTGCTGATCGACGCGACCCTGGTCCGGCTGCTGCTGGTGCCCGCCACGATGACCGTGCTGGGCGACCTGAACTGGTGGGCCCCGGCGCCCCTGCGCCGGCTGCACGCCCGCCTGGCGATCACGCACTGACCCCGCCGCGCCGCGCCCGGCCGCTGCGCCCCGCGCCCGGCCGCTGCGCCCCGCGCCCGCGCCGCGCGCGGCGAGGGGGCAGCCGACACGTCGAGCGAGCATCCGGCGACTACTCGCTCGACGTGTCCGTTGCACGCTCGGCGAGCAACGGGGCGCGCGGGCGCGGCCGGCGCGGTGGGCCCGGCGCGGTGCGCCCGGCGCCGGGTCAGGCGCCGCGGGCGCGGAGGGTCGTCAGGCGGTGCACCGTGCGCAGGCCGAGGCGGTGGTAGATCCGCCGGGCGCCGTGGTTGTCGTCCCACATGCCCAGCGACACCCAGTCGGCGCCGTCGGCGAGCAGCGCCCGCACGGCGCCGGCGGTCAGCGCCGCGCCGAGCCCCTGCCCGCGCTCCCCGGGCCGGACGCCCAGGCCGTGCAGGTGCGCTGACCCGCGACCGCCCACCCGGCCGGCGCGCGGGCCGGCGCCGATGACGCCGCCCAGGCGGCCGGCGGCGTCGAGGGCGCCCCACCAGCGCTCGCCCGCGCCCTCCGGGTCCGCGTCCGTCGTCGGGTTCGCGTCGGCGAGGCAGGCGCGGATGGCGGCGGCGTCGGCGCGCGGGTCGAGCTCGCGCACCCTCGACTCGGCGGCGACCGGCGCGGGCGCGGCGTCGGTGACCAGCCACTCCCACCCGGTGCGGTTCGGGGCGAGCCCGAGCGCCGCGACCTCGTCGGCGCGCAGCAGCCCGAGCGCGTCGGTGTCCACCCAGGCGAACCGGTGGCCGCGCCGGGCGTGCGCGCGCAGCAGCGCCACGAGGGGCTCCGCCGGGCCGAGCGCGAGCAGCATCGTCGCGCCGCCGCGGGCCGGGTCGCCCGCCGGGACGTCCTCGGCGGCACCCGCGGGCTCGACCGCGCGCTGCACGAGCAGCATCGCGTCGCCCTCGGCGTGCACCTCGGCGGGTCGCCACCAGCGCCGCTCGTCGAGCAGGAACGGGTCCTGGGCCCACCGCGCGGGCAGCGCGGTCCCTCCGGACCGCGATCCCGGCCACGAGCCGGCGTGCTCTCGCTGCGCCGCGCCCCGCCGGTCGCCCGGCGCCGCACCGTCCCGGCCACCCGCGGCTCGCCCGTGCGCGGCCGACGGCCCCGGCGCGGTGCGCGCGCCGGGGCCGTCGGGGTGCTGCGGGGTGCCGTCGGCCGGGTCGCCGACGCGGGTCACCGCTGGGCGGGGGCAGCCGCGTCCGCGACCGGGGTCTCCGCCGGCGTGCCCTGCGGGGCGAGGTCGGACGCCTTCGGCTTCGCGTCGACGCCCGCCTCCTTGCGCTGCTGCGGCGTGATCGGGGCCGGCGCGCCGGTGAGCGGGTCGTAGCCGCCGCCCGACTTCGGGAACGCGATGACGTCGCGGATGGACTCCGAGCCGGTCAGCAGCGCCACGACGCGGTCCCAGCCGAGGGCGATGCCGCCGTGCGGCGGGGCGCCGAACTGGAAGGCGTCGAGCAGCCAGCCGAACTTCTCGCGGGCCTCCTCCTCGCCGATGCCCATGACCGCGAACACCCGCTCCTGGACGTCCCGGCGGTGGATACGGATCGAGCCGCCGCCGATCTCGTTGCCGTTGCAGACGATGTCGTAGGCGTAGGCCAGGGCCTCGCCCGGGGACTCCTCGAAGCGGTCGATCCACTCGGGAGTCGGCGACGTGAAGGCGTGGTGCACGGCGGTCCACGCGCCCTCGCCGACGGCCACGTCGTCGTCCTCGCCGGTCGGCTTGAACAGCGGCGCGTCGACCACCCAGACGAACGACCAGGCCGACTCGTCGATCAGCTCGGCGCGGCGGCCGATCTCCAGGCGGGCGGCACCCAGCAGGGCACGCGCCTCGGCGGGCTTGCCGGCCGCGAAGAACACCGCGTCGCCCGGCTGCGCACCGACGGCGGCCGCGAGGCCCTCGCGCTCGGCGTCGGTGATGTTCTTGGCGACGGGGCCGCCGAGCGTGCCGTCCTCGCCGACGGTGACGTACGCGAGGCCCTTGGCCCCCCGCTGCTTGGCCCACTCCTGCCAGGCGTCGAACCCGCGCCGGGGCGTCGAGGCGCCGCCCGGCTGGACGACCGCGCCGACGTACGGCGCCTGGAACACCCGGAACGGCGTCTCGGCGAAGTACTCGGTGAGCTCGACGAGCTCCAGGCCGAACCGCAGGTCCGGCTTGTCGGTGCCGTACTTCGCCATCGCGTCGGCGTAGGTCATGCGGGCGATCGGGGTCGGGATCTCGTAGTCGATGAGGCCCCACAGCGCGACGAGGATCTGCTCGCCGAGGGCGATCACGTCCTCCTGGTCGACGAACGACATCTCGACGTCGAGCTGGGTGAACTCCGGCTGCCGGTCGGCGCGGAAGTCCTCGTCCCGGTAGCAGCGGGCGATCTGGTAGTACCGCTCCATGCCGCCGACCATCAGCAGCTGCTTGAACAGCTGCGGCGACTGCGGCAGGGCGTACCAGGAGCCCGGCGCCAGGCGGGCCGGCACCAGGAAGTCGCGCGCGCCCTCGGGGGTCGAGTGGGTCAGCGTCGGGGTCTCGACCTCGACGAACTCGTGGGCCTCCAGCACGCGGCGCGCCGCCTGGCTGGCACGGGACCGCATCCGCAGGGCCTTGGCGGGGGCGGGCCGGCGCAGGTCGAGGTAGCGGTAGCGCAGGCGCGCCTCCTCGCCCACCGGCTCGTCGAGCGAGGAGGACACCTGGAACGGCAGCGGCGCGGACTCGTTGAGGACGACCACCTCCTCGGCGGTCACCTCGACCTCGCCCGTCGCGAGGTGCGCGTTCTCGTTGCCCTCCGGGCGGCGACCGACCGTGCCGGTCACCTGGAGCACGTACTCGGCGCGCAGGCCGTGCGCGACGGCCTCGTCCCGGATGACGACCTGGGCGATGCCCGAGGCGTCCCGGAGGTCCACGAAGGCCACCCCACCGTGATCGCGCCGGCGATCCACCCACCCGGTCAGGGTGACGGTGGTGCCGATGTGCTCGGCCCGCAGCGAGCCGGCGGTGTGGGTGCGCAGCACGAGGAGTCCTCTCCGGTGTCGGGGTGCTGCCCGTCCGAGCAGCCCGGCGAGTCTACTGCCGACCGGCCCGCCGCCGTCGCGGGGATACCCGCGCCGCGGGTCGCCCCGAGGCCGGTCGCGTGCCGCGCCACCCGCGCCGGACGCGCGCCCCGGCCGTCAGAACAGCGCGGGCTGCACCGCCCCCGTCAGCGCGCCCGCGAGCGCGCCCTCGGGCGTCTCCGCCGCCGCCCGGTCCGGTCGCACCCGCCACGGCGACGGCGGGGCCGCGCTCCCCCGGCCGGCGCCGCCGTCGCCGTGGCGGGTGCGACCGGACCGGGC
>NZ_JAKRMS010000032.1 GCF_022346185.1 Cellulomonas sp. ACRRI
CCCCGGACGCCCCGACGCCCCCGTGCTCGGCCGGCTCGGCGGCACGATCGCCGGCCGCTACCGGCTCGACGAGCGCCGGCCCACCGACCTGCCGTCCGCCGAGCGCTGGACGGCCACCGACCAGATCCTCGCCCGGCCCGTGACCGTGACGCTGGTGTCCGGACCGCGCACCGCCGCGGTCCTGGACGCCGCCCGGCGTGCCGCGCTCGTGGTCGAGCCCCGGCTCGCCCGCATCCTCGACGTCGGCCAGGCCGACGGCACCGGCTACGTCATCACGGCCGCCGTCGAGGGCCGCAGCCTCGCGTCCCTCGCCGGCCGGGCCCCGCTGCCCGCCGACCAGGCGCGCGCCGTCGTGGGCGAGGTCGCCGCCGCCCTGGAGGCCGCCCGCCGCCGCGGCGTGCACCACCTCGCCCTGCGTCCCGACGCCGTCGTCCTCACCGCCGCCGGCCGGGTGGTGCTGGAGGGCCTCGCGGTCGACGGCGAGCTGGTCGGCGCCGCCGGCGGCACGGCGCACGCGATGAGCCGCGCGGACGCGGTCGGCCTGGTCCGCGTGCTGTACGCCGCCCTGACCGGCCGGTGGCCGTCGGTGTCCGCCTCCGGACAGGCTGCCGTGCCCACGTTCGCCGAGTGGTCGGCGGGCGGGACGCCGGCCCGCGCGGCCGTCGAGCTCGACGCCGGCCTGCCGATCGCACCCGAGCACGAGGGCGCGCCGCTGCCGCCGGTCGACCTGGTGCCGAGCGTCCCCGCCGACCTCGACACGCTGTGCGCGGTCACGCTCGGACCGCACGACGACGGACCGCACAGCCCCGGCGAGCTCGTGCGCGAGCTCGAGCCGTGGCGCGCCGTCCGCGCCGACGAGATCTTCCGCGCCGCCGACGCCGGTCGCTGGCCCGCCCTGCCGGGTCAGCCCCCCGCGGCCCCCGCCGCACGGGCCGGGGTGGCCGCCGGTGCGGCCGCCGCCGCGGCGGGGACCGGCACGACCACCGCACCTCCGACGGGAAGCAGCCCGATGACCGACGACCAGAAGCCCGCAGCGGACGACACGACGACGCCGGCGCAGGGCGCGCCGCGGGGCGGTGCGGGTGCCGCGGGTGCGGGCGCCGCCGGCGTGGGCGCCGCGGGTGCCGCGGGTGCGGGCGCTGCGAGCGCGGGTGCGGCGGGCGCGCCCGCCGCCGGTGCCGCGGGGGCCGCGGGAGCGACGGCCGGCGGCGGAGCAGGTGCCGCCGCGGGCACGGCCGCCGCGGGTGCCGCTGCCGGCAGCGTCGCCCGGCAGTCCGTGCGCTCCGCCTTCAGCTCCGGCACCCCGAGCGCCGGCGCTCGCCGGCCGGGCACGCCGCCGCCGGCGATCCCGCCGGCCAGCCCGCCGGCGTCGATCCCCCCGGCAGGCCGCGGCCCGGTCCGGACCTCGAGCCGCGGGACCACGGCGGTTCCGGCCGCCCGCCCCGCCGACGCCGCGGCCACGGCGGCCGGACGGCCCGGGGCCGCGCCCACCGATGCGGCACGCCCCGAGGCGGCACGCCCCGACGCCCCGCGCGGCGCCGACGCCGACCGCACGGGCACACCCGCCACGGCCGCGGCGGGCGCGGGACCCGCCGTCGCGCCCGAGGCCGCGCCCGTCGTCCCCCCGGCACGCTCGGGGTCGCCGGCCGAGCCCGCACCCGCCACGGAGCCGGGCGCCGAGCCTGCACCCGCTGCCGCCGGCCGCCCGGCTGCGAACAGCCCGGCCGCCGGCCGCCCGGCTGCGAACAGCCCGGCCGCGGACAGCCCGGCCGCCGACCGCCCTGCCGAGGACGCCGCCGGCACGTCGTCCCCCGCCTCCCCCGAAGCGCCCGCCCGCGAGGACGACGCCCGGCGCGAGCCGGCTGCCGCGGACCTGGCGGTCGCCGGCATCACCGGCGTCGGCGCCGCGCGCGAGGACGAGGCGGGCTCCGCCCCGGACGAGCATGCTCGCGACGCACGCGCCACCTCGGACGAGGACGCCGCGGCCGCCGCGCCGACCGTGCGCCGGACGACCTCCGCGTTCGGCCGGTCGCCCGGGCGGACCGCCGCTGCCGGCGCGGCCTCCGCGGGCGCGTCCGCCGCGCAGCCCGCGGGCCCCGCGACCGCTGCGGACCCCACGGCCCCGGACGCCGAGCAGGCCCCCGCCGACGGCTGGCGCCCGGCCGTGCCCGACGCCGCGGAGCCGCGGGTCTTCCCGCCGTTCGGCTCCGATCCCGGCAGGACGGCGGAGGCCACGTCGCCCGCCGACGCCCCGTCCGACCGCCCCGGCTGGGACCTGCCGTTCCCGGCCGAGGAGCGCGACGCGCCCCTCGCCGAACGGCGCATCGACCCGACGCGCTGGGTGCTCGGCGGCGTCGCCCTGGCCGTGGTCATCGGCGTCATCATCGCGATCAGCAACGTGCTCGCGCCGTTCCGGTCGCCGGGTGACAGCACCGCCGAGCCCACGCCCGCGCCGGCCACGTCCGCCCCGGCCGCCGAGGCCCCCGCGGAGGAGCAGGCGCCGGCCGGTGAGGAGCAGGCCCCCGCCGCGGCGCCTCCCGCCATCGCCGCCGTCACGAGCATCGACCCGTCCGACGGCGACGGCGAGCACGAGGAGCTCGTGGGCCGGCTGATCGACGGCGACCCCGCGACCTCCTGGTACACCCACACGTACAACCGTCCGGACTACGCGGGGTTCAAGGACGCCGTCGGGCTCGTCATCACCCTGCAGGCGCCCGCCACGGTGTCGGCGATCACGCTCGACGTCAACGGGTCCGGCGGCGCCGTCGAGGTGCGCTCGACGGATGCCGCGAACCCGACGGCGGGCGACGTGCTGGCCTCCGGTGCCCTCGCGCCCCAGACCGTCCTGACCCTCTCGCAGCCGACCGAGACCCAGAGCATCGTGCTCTGGTTCCCCTCCCTGGCCCAGACGCCCGACGGCCAGAACCGCATCGAGATCTCCAACATCTCGGTGTCCTGACCCCTGCGACCAGGCACCCCCGGCGGGACGGAACAGACCGCGCCTAGGATCTGTTCTCCGCTGCATCAGCTCGTTCCCCGACCTCGAGGAAGCACCGTGACCGAGACCCCCGTCCGCGACATCGTCATCGTCGGCTCCGGCCCCGCCGGGTACACCGCCGCGATCTACGCGGCGCGCGCGGGCCTGGCCCCCTACGTGGTGGCGGGCTCCGTCACCGCGGGCGGCGCGCTGATGAACACCACCGACGTCGAGAACTTCCCCGGATTCCCCGACGGGATCCTGGGCCCGGACCTCATGGACAACCTGCAGAAGCAGGCCGAGCGGTTCGGTGCCGAGGTGCTCTGGGACGACGCCGTCGAGCTGGACCTGGCCGGACCGGTCAAGACGATCGTCACCGGCGGCGGCGAGACGATCCGCGCCCGCGCGGTCATCCTGTCGACCGGTTCCGCCTACCGCGAGCTCGGCCTGGACGACGAGAAGCGCCTGTCGGGGCGCGGCGTGTCCTGGTGCGCGACCTGCGACGGGTTCTTCTTCCGCGACCAGGACATCATCGTGGTCGGGGGCGGGGACTCCGCGGTCGAGGAGGCCACCTTCCTCACCCGGTTCGGCAAGTCGGTGACGATCGTGCACCGCCGCGACGAGCTGCGGGCCTCGAAGATCATGGCCGACCGCGCCAAGAACGACCCGAAGATCCAGTTCGCGTGGAACTCCGAGGTCGTGGGCATCCACGGCGACGAGAAGGTCACCGGCGTCACCCTGCGCGACACCGTCACCGGCGAGACCCGCGAGCACGGCGCGACCGGCGTCTTCGTCGCGATCGGCCACGTGCCGCGCACGGAGCTGCTGGCGGGCCAGGTGGACCTGGACGAGAACGGCTACATCGTCGTCGAGGGCCGGTCCACCCGGACCAACCTGCCCGGCGTGTTCGCGGCGGGCGACGCGGTGGACCACACCTACCGCCAGGCGATCACCGCCGCCGGCTCCGGCTGCTCGGCCGCGCTCGACGCGCAGCACTACCTGGCCGCGCTCGGCGACGTGGACCCGGCCTCCCCGGCCGAGATCCCCGCCGCCGTCGAGCGGGCGGACGTCGACGCCGCCGACGCGCTGGACGCGCAGGGCGCCGACACCGCCTCGGCCGCGGCCGCCGCCGGGCACTGAGCCCCGGCGTGGCCGCCGCCCTCGCGGTGACCGCCGGCACCTTCGAGCAGGAGGTGCTGCGGTCCCAGCTGCCCGTCGTCGTGGACTTCTGGGCGGACTGGTGCGTGCCGTGCCGCATGGTGACCCCCGTGCTCGAGGAGCTCGCGGTCACCTACGCGGGGCGGCTCCGGTTCGTCGCCGTCGACACCGAGGCGGAGCAGGACCTGGCCGCGCGGTACAACGTCGTCTCGATCCCGACCCTCTACGTGTTCCACCAGGGCGACCTGGTCCGGACGCTGGTCGGAGCGCGTGAGAAGCGCGCCTACGCGGCAGAGCTGGACGCCGCGCTGGCGGAGATCGCCACCTGGTGACCGCCGGGCCCGGCACCGCCTGACCCCGGATCCTCCCCGTCCGCCGGACGGGGAGGCTTCGTGCACGTGCGGCGCGCCCGTGGTGGACAGGGCGAGGGGTGGCGGGGGTGGCGTGGCACACTCGGGAGATGACCGCTCTCGAGCGGCCCGACGGCACGGCGTCGGGCCCCCACCCGACCCCGGCCGCCGGCACGCGGCTCGACCGCTGGCTCGGCTCCTACGCCGAGCGCACGCACGGCATGCGCGCCTCGGAGATCCGCGCGCTGTTCGCCGTCGCGAACCGCCCCGAGGTGGTGTCGCTCGCGGGCGGCATGCCGTACCTCGAGGGCCTCCCCCTGGACGTGATCGGGGACCTCGCCCAGCGGGTCGTGGCCACCCGTGGCACCACCGCCCTGCAGTACGGCTCCGGCCAGGGCGACGAGACGCTGCGGGAGCAGATCCTCGAGGTGATGCGGCTCGAGGGCATCGAGGCGCACCCCGACGACGTCGTGGTGACCACCGGCTCGCAGCAGGCGCTCGACCTCGTGACCCGGCTGTTCGTCGACCCGGGTGACGTGGTCGTCGCGGAGGCCCCGTCGTACGTCGGCGCGCTCGGCGTGTTCCGCGCGTACCAGGCCGACGTGGTGCACGTGCCGCTCGACGCCGAAGGGCTGATCCCGGAGGCGCTGGAGACCACCCTCGCCGACCTCGCGCGGCAGGGCCGCCGGGTCAAGCTCCTCTACACGGTCCCGAACTTCCACAACCCCGCCGGCGTCACGCTGTCCGCCGAGCGGCGGCCGCGGATCCTCGAGATCGCCGCCCGGTACGGCGTGCTGGTGCTCGAGGACAACCCCTACGGCCTGCTCGGCTTCGACCGCGAACCGCTGCCCGCGATGCGGTCCATGAGCGACGAGGGCGTCATCTACCTCGGCTCGTTCTCCAAGACGTTCGCCCCGGGCTACCGGGTCGGCTGGGCCGTCGCGCCGCACGCCGTCCGGGAGAAGCTCGTGCTGGCGTCGGAGTCCGCGATCCTGTCGCCCTCGAACGCCTCCCAGCTGGCGATCAGCGCCTACCTCGCCACCTGCGACTGGAAGGGCCAGGTCAAGGCCTTCCGCGAGCTGTACCGGGAGCGGCGCGACGCCATGGTCGGCGCCCTCGCCGAGCACCTGCCCGACGCGTCGTGGACCGTGCCGGACGGCGGGTTCTACACCTGGGTGCGGCTGCCCGAGGGCCTGGACGCCAAGGCCATGCTCCCCCGGGCCGTCACCGCCCGGGTGGCCTACGTCCCGGGGACGGCGTTCTACTTCGACGGGCAGGGCACCGACCACATGCGGCTGTCGTTCTGCTTCCCGACCCCGGAGCGCATCCGCGAGGGCGTCCGCCGGCTGGCCGGCGTCGTGTCCGCGGAGAGCGAGCTCGTGTCGCTGTTCGGCACCGGGGCCCACGCGGCCCGCGGCGACGTGCAGTCCCCCGGCCCCGACCTGGCCTGACCCCTCGGCCGGTCGGGCGTCGCGCGTCCGGCCGCACCCGCGACCCGGTACGGTCGAGGCGGCGCCGGCTGCCCGCGCGGCCCGGCGCCGCCCCCGCCCGTCGACGACCGGCCGCCCGCGGCCGTACCAGGAGGACCCGACCGTGCCGCTCGACCCCGTCCCCGCCACCCCGCGCGTCGTCGTCCTCGCGGGCGGTCTGTCGCACGAGCGGGACGTCTCCCTCCGCTCGGGCCGACGCGTCGCGGAGGCCCTGCGCTCGGCCGGGATCGACGTGTCCGTGCACGACGTCGACGCCGACCTGGTGCCCGCCCTCGCCGAGACCCGGCCGGACCTCGTCTGGCCGCTGCTGCACGGCGCGAGCGGTGAGGACGGTTCGGTGCGCGACGTCCTGGAGCTCCTCGACCTGCCGAGCCTCGGCACGGGGCCGCGCGCGAGCCGGGTCGCCTGGAGCAAGCCGATCGCCAAGACGACGGTCACCCGCGCGGGGATCGCGACTCCCGAGTTCGTCACGCTGCCGCAGAGCCTGTTCCGCGAGCTCGGCGCGGGGCGCGTCATGGACGCCGTCGTCGCGAAGCTCGGGCTCCCGCTCGTCGTGAAGCCGTCCCGGGGCGGTTCGGCGCTCGGCGTCACGCTCGTGCGGACCGCCGAGGACCTGCCCGCCGCGATGGTGGCCTGCTTCGCGTACGGCGACACCGCGCTCATCGAGCGGGCCGTCGAGGGCGTCGAGGTCGCGGTGGGCGTGGTGGAGCTCGACGGCTCCCCGGTGGCGCTCCCCGCCGTCGAGGTCGTCACGGACGGCCCCTACGACTACGACGCCCGGTACAACCCCGGCCGCACGGAGTACTTCGCCCCCGCCCGGCTGCCCGACGACCTCGCGGCGCGCGCCGCCGAGACGGCCGTGGCCGCCCACCAGGTGCTCGGCCTGCGCCACCTGTCCCGGACGGACCTCATCATCGACGCGGACGGCCAGCCGTGGTTCCTCGAGGTGAACGTCGCACCGGGCATGACCGAGACCTCCCTGTTCCCGCAGGGCGCGGAGGCCGGCGGGCACCACCTGCCGACGCTGTACCGCCGCCTGGTGGAGGCGGGCCTCTCCGACCGCTGAGGCGGCCCAGGACGCACGCCACGAGGCGCCGGCATCCCGTGGGGGAAGCCGCGCCTCGTGGCGTCGGACGGTCAGGAGCGCAGGATGCCCGGGTCGTCGGGGGCCAGGCTCGACAGGATGCGGTTCAGGTCCTGCACCGACGCGAACTCCACCGTGAGCTTGCCGCGCTGCTTGCCCAGGTCGACCTTCACGCGGGTCTCGAACCGGTCGGAGAGCCGGCTCGCCAGGTCGTCCAGGGCCTCGTTGCGCAGCCCTGCACGCGGCCGCCGGCGCTTCGGGGTCCCGTCCTCGGCGCCGAGCGCGACGATCTCCTCGACCGCGCGCACCGACAGCCCCTCCGCCACGATCCGCTGCGCGAGCCGCTCGATCGCCGCACCGTCGCTCAGGCCGAGCAGGGCGCGGGCGTGGCCCGCGGACAGCACGCCCGCGGCGACCCGGCGCTGGACGAGCGGGGGCAGCCGCAGCAGGCGCAGGGTGTTGGAGATCTGCGGCCGCGACCGGTGGATCCGCCGGGCCAGCTCGTCGTGCGTGCAGCCGAAGTCGTCCAGCAGCTGCTGGTATGCCGCCGCCTCCTCCAGCGGGTTGAGCTGGGAACGGTGCAGGTTCTCGAGCAGGGCGTCGCGGAGCAGGTCCGCGTCCTCCGTCTGCCGCACGATCGCCGGGATCGTGTCCAGCCCCGCCGCCTGGGTCGCGCGCCAGCGCCGCTCCCCCATGATCAGCTCGTAGCCGTCGTCCACCGCGCGCACGACGACGGGCTGCAGCACGCCGATCTCGCGGATGGAGCCGACCAGCTCGTCGAGCGCGTCCTCGTCGAACACCGACCGCGGCTGCCGCGGGTTCGGCCGGATGGATCCGACAGGCAGCTCCGCGAACACCGCGCCGGGCACGGGGACGAGGTCGTCGACCTCGGCGGTCGGCGGCATCGGCGGCACCTCGTCGGCCGGTGCGGGCCCGGCCGGCGCCTGCGACCGCGTGCGCGCCGGCTGGCGGACGGTGAGGGACGGCACGCCCTTGCGGCCGTTGGACCGCGGGGCGGCGGCCGCGGGCGCCGGTGCGGCCGTGGCCGCCCGCGCCGAGGGCGCCCGGTGGTCGACAGGTGCTCCGTCGGGCGGCGCCTCGGTCGCCCCGCGGGTGTCCCTGCTGGTCAGCGCGTCGGAGCGCGGGCCGCGGTCGTCCGCGGTGGTGCGGTCCGGGAAGAAGACGTCGACCGGCCGGTCCCCCTCGCGGGGCTCCGCCCCGGTGGGGATGAGCGCGCCCAGGCCGCGCCCGAGCCCTCGCCGCTTCTCGCTCACGCGTCCTCCTTCTGCCGGGCGGCGCTGGTGCCGCGCTCGGCGAGCTCTCGCGCCGCCTCCAGGTAGGCCAGGGCACCGCTCGAGCCGGGATCGTACGTCAGGACCGTCTGGCCGTAGGACGGCGCCTCCGACACGCGCACCGACCGCGGCACCGTCGTCCGGAGGGTCTTGTCGGGGAAGTGCTCCCGGACCTCCTGCGCGACCTGCTGGGCGAGGTTCGTCCGCCCGTCGTACATCGTCAGCAGGATCGTCGACACGTGCAGCCCGCGGTTGAGGTGCGCCTGGATCAGCTCGATCGACTTGAGCAGCTGGCTCAGGCCCTCCAGCGCGTAGTACTCGCACTGGATGGGGATGAGCACCTCGTCCCCGACGACGAAGGCGTTGACCGTCAGCAGCCCGAGGCTGGGCGGGCAGTCCACGAGCACGTAGTCGATCCTGGGCTCGCCCTGCCGCTCGCGCTCCTCCAGGTACGCGTGCACCGCGTTCCGCAGGCGCGTCTCCCGCGCCACCATCGACACCAGCTCGATCTCGGCGCCGGAGAGGTCGATCGTGGCCGGGGCGCACCAGAGGTTGGGCACGTCCGGGCTCGGGTACACCGCCTCGGAGAGCGGCGTCCCGTCCACGAGCACGTCGTACACCGAGGTCACTCCGGCGCGGTGGTCCACGCCCAGCGCCGTGGACGCGTTGCCCTGGGGGTCGTTGTCGATCACGAGGACGTGCAGGCCGGACTGCGCCAGCGCCGCCGCCAGGTTCACGGTCGTGGTCGTCTTCCCCACGCCGCCCTTCTGGTTCGCGACGGTGATGACACGCGTGCGGTCCGGCCGCGGGAACGTCCGCCCGCGCAGCTCGATCCGACGGCGGGCGTCCTGGCGCAGCTCCGCCATCAGCGGGGTGTCGTCGTCCGCGGGCGGCAGGCTCTCGACGAGCGCGGCACGCCGCCGCTCGTCGGGGTCCTCGATCTCCCAGCGGCTCGGGTTCGTCGTCACGCGCCCTGTCCCTTCGTCGAGCGGCGCGGTCGGCGGGACCGGCCCTCCGTTCCACGTGAAACGCGGCCGCCCGCCGGGGCCGGCGCGGTGCCGGGGCCCGTGCGGGTCACCAGGACCACGCTGGTCGGCTCCAGCCCGGGGAGCGTCGGCGCGACCTCGATCGACGCCGGTCCACCCCCGAGCCGCTCCCCCACCGCTGCCGCGGCCTCCGCCTCGTCCTGGGCCCGGCCGCCCTTGAGCGCCACGAGGCGACCGCCCACCGCGAGCAGCGGGAGGGTCCAGCCGTACAGCTTGTCGAGCGCCGCGACGGCCCGCGCGGTGACGGCGTCGGCCCGGAGGCTCCCGATCTGGTCCTCGGCGCGCCCGCGCAGCACGCGGGCGTTGGTCAGGCCGAGGGCGTCGACCACCTCGGACAGCCAGTCCGTCCGACGCTCCATCGGCTCCAGCAGCACGACGTCGGCGCCCGGACGCATCGCCGCCACCACGATCCCCGGCAGGCCGGCGCCGCTTCCGACGTCCACGATCGTCCCGGTCTCGGGCAGGAACGGCACCACCGCGGCCGAGTTCACCACGTGACGCTCCCAGAGGCGCGAGACCTCGCGGGGGCCGACCAGGCCGCGGAGAACGCCCTGGTCACGCAGCATGGCGTGGAACCTCTCGACGGCGGGCCAGGCCGCACCGAAGTGCTCCGGCAGGCGCGGATCGCCGTCCAAGGGGTCGACGAGCGCGTCGCGCTGCTCGTCGTCGCGCGCGGGGGCGGACTCAGGCCGCACAGCACTCCCCTGGTCTCGGGATCGGGTGGTGCGCGCGGCCCGCCGGGGCCGGTGCGCACTGGGCTCCTACGGTACCGCGCGGCTCCGACGCCCCCTGCCCGCGGGCGGGCGTGGCGGGCAGTCGTGTTCCACGTGGAACGGGGCCGGCCGGAGCACGGCGGGCCGAGCAGCGGGGGTGCGTCAGCGTGGGCCGCCGGTTCCGTCCCGCCGGCCGTTCTTGCGGGCTGCTCCTAGGCGCGGGGGGCCCGGGCCTCGATCACCGGTGACTCCGGTGGGCCGGTGGTGCTGGTTCCTTGCGGGCCGGGTGCTCTGGTTCCCGGTGGGCCGGTCGTCCCGGTTCCGCTGGGTCCGTCGTCCCGGTAGTCCCGGTGGGTCCGGGTCCCGGTGCTCCCGGTGCTCCCCCGTGCTCCCCCGTGCTCCCGGTGCTCCCGGTGCTCCCGGTGCTCCCGGTGCTCCCGGTGGTCCGGTGGTCCCGGCGGGACCGTGCTCCTGGTGAGTTAGTTGGCGTTCCTGGTGTCTGGGCGTTCCTGGTGAGTCGGCGGTCCTGGGGTCGGTGGCCCTGGTGGTCCTGGGGGACGGTCTAGGCGAGCGAGGGCGTGGAGAGCCGTGAGGGCTCAACTGCCTGCGCATCCCGGTGTCATCGCCTGACTCGCGACGCGCCGCCCGCGGGCCACGTCCGTCCCCGGGTTGTTCCACGTGATCCACGTGGAACAAGGGCTGACGACGATGCTGCGCCTCCCGAACCGCGCGCTGGTTGCGGGTCCGAGGTCGAGCCCCGGTTCACCAGGACCGGCGTTCCCCGGGCGGACCGGACCGGCGCCGAGCATCGGTTGCTCGGTCCACGTGAAACGAAGCACCGCCCCGAGTCTGCGGCCCTCGTGAGTTCCCGACACGATCGGCAAGAGGCAGAGTCGAGAGGCCTTCGACCCAGCGCGATTCGCCCGTGGCGATCCGTCCACTGAATGCCAACCGCTCGCCCGACGTCACCGCCGCAGCCGTTCCGCGAGCGGGCTCGGTCTCCGGGCCACCCGCGGCGCCCCTCCCTCGTGCGATCCCCCACCCGCCGCACGCGCGGGCACCCGATCACCGCGCACGTTCCACGTGCAACAGGTGCGGTGCATCGCCGGGCCCCGGGCCGACGCTGCAGGCCAACCCGACACCGAGTTCATCTCCCGGGCAGCCGCCCGAGAAGGGTCACTCACCGCATGTTCCACGTGGAACGGGCTCCGGCGCATCGCCGGCAGGACGATGGCGCATCCGTTCCGCCGTCTAGAGAGCGGGCCTGCGGCGGCTCCTTCGAGACCACCAGATCCGCACGCGGCCCACGCGTACGTCGCAACACCGGGCTCGCGGGCCAGCTGCGTGCAGCCAGTCCACGGGCGCCCAGGCACCGTCCGCGACCAGGCGAGATCATCCGGACGCGAAGCACCCGCGCTCCCGTCATCCGCCGACCCTGCACCTCTTCGGCCGCGCCGCCGGTCCACACGCCGTCGCGCCCCAGGGGACGGCTGCTCCGCACGACCGGTGGTCCGCCCTCTCAGAACGCCAGACGACGGCACCGGCCACCCGACACCCGGACACCGCAGGCGGGATCCCTTCACGCGGCGCGCCGGGGTCGGCTCGGCGCCGTCTCCGGCCCCGCCTCCCCTGCCCGAGCCGCGTGCACGAACTCCTGGTGCGCGCCGTTCGGCACACCCGCCAGCGGGGCCGGCACCCGATATCCAGCCGGTCGCCGGAGGGCCGACGACAGAACGCCCCGGCCGCAGGGTCACGCGGTGTGCTCCCCCGGTGACAGGGCCGCGGGCCCACGCTGCGTGGTCCCCCGTCGACAGCGCCGCGGGCTCACGCGGGTGTCCAGCGTGCACCCCTGGCGACAGGGCCGCGGGCTCACGCGGGTGTGCCCCGGGGACAGGGCCGCGGACCCGCGCGGGTCTGGCCCCCCGGCGACAGGGGCGCGTGCTCACTCGGTGTGCTCTCCCGGCGAGAGGGGCTGCGTGCTCGCCAGGGAGGCGGGCCCGTCACCGGGCAGCGGACGCACCGTGACCACCGCACCTCGCACCAGAGAAGGGAAGCCCGCGCGCCACCGCACCCCGAATCGGAGCGCGGACGCCCGCGAGCGACGGCACCTCGCATCGGAGCGAGGACGCCCGCGCGCCACGGCGCCTCCGCGCCGGTGTCAGAGCGACTCGACACCTCGCGTCGAGATCGGTGCTTCGGGTCGAGATCGGTGGGCTACGCCGAGATCGGTGGTCGGAAGCACCGATCTCTCGGCGATCCACCGATCTCGGCGGACGGGCGCCGGTCGGCGCGCGACGGCGGGCGGCACGGTGGTGCGACGCACGATCGGGCAGGGGCACCGCGATCGCACGGCGGCATTTCGAGACCCGTCCCGATCCTGCCGTCCCTTCACGACGAAACGAGTTCTCCTAGACGCCCTCAGAGGCCGTGCCCCGGAACGACGAGAGGCCGGTCCCGTCCGGGACCGGCCTCTCGTGGGCTCCTGCAGACGTGCCGCGCGGGTCAGCCCGCCGGCTTCACGACCACGTAGCGGCTCGGCTCCACGCCCTCCGAGTCCGAGGTCATCCCGGCCGCGGCGACGGCGTCGTGCACGACCTTCCGCTCGAACGGGTTCATCGGCGCCAGCGACACCGGGGCGCCGGACGCCCGCACCTCCGCGATCGCCTGCTCGGCCACCGCGACGAGCTCGGTCTTGCGCCCGGCGCGGTACCCGGCGATGTCCAGCATGAGCCGGCTGCGGTCGCCGGTCTTCGCCTGGACCGCGAGACGCGTGAGCTCCTGCAGGGCGTCGAGCACCTCGCCGTCCTCGCCGACCAGCCGGCGGAGGGCGCGCTCGGTGCCCTCCTCCGCGACGATCTCCACCGCGGCGCGGCCGTGGTCGACGTCGATGTCGATGTCCCCGTCCAGGTCGGCGATGTCGAGCAGCTCCTCGAGGTAGTCGGCCGCGATCTCGCCCTCCTCCTCGAGGCGGGTCACGGCGCCGGCCTCACCGGCTGCGTCGGTGGGAGTGGTCATGTGGGGCTCTCCTTGCTGGGAGGGTCGGGTCGCGCCGAGGGCGCGGAGGTCTCAGTCGTCCGTCGCGGTGCCGGACGGGGTGCTGCCGGGCCGGCGCTGCGCCGAGCCACCCGTGCCCTGCCCGGTCCCGCTCCGCTTCTTCTTGCCGGAGGTCGCCTGGCCCGAGCCCGAACCACCCGCGGGCCTGCTGCCCTGCGGCGTGCCCGAACCGGACGTGCCGGCACCCGACGCCTTGCTCGCGCCCGCGCCGCCCTTCGGAGCGGCCGCGCCGCCCTTGGCCGCGCCGGCACCGCCCTTCGCCGCGCCCGCGCCGCCCGTCGCACCGGCCGCGCCGCCGGCCCCGGACCCGGCCTTCGCCGCACCGCCGGCCGCGCCCGTCCCGGACGAGGCGCCACCCGCGGCGCCCGGCGTGCCCGCCGGACGCTTCTTCGCGCGCGCCTTGCCCACGGGCTGCTGCCGCTGGCCGCTGACCGGCTTCTCCTCGATCGTGAGGGTGTCGGACTCCTCGATCGACAGCCCCTTGTGGGCCGCCTTCCTGGCCTGCCGCGCCTTGAGCGCGGCCTCGGCCTGCGACCCCGGCGCCGGCATCCGGCGGATCGTGTAGAACTGCTGGCCCATCGACCACAGGTTGGTGGTGGTCCAGTAGATGAGGACACCGATCGGGAAGTTCACGCCGGAGAAGGCGAAGATCAGCGGGAAGACGTACATGAGCATCTTCTGCTGCTGCGCCATCGGGCCCTCGAGGGCGGCCGGCGGCATGTTCTTCATCGTCAGCTGGCGCTGCGTGGTGAAGGTGGTCAGGGACATCGCGACGACCAGGATGATCGTCACCCAGCGCACGTTCGACGCGGCGGTCCCGAACTCCGCGGCGTTCATGAAGGTCGCCGAGAGCGGCGCGCCGAGGATGGTCGCGCTCTCCGCCTGCGCCGCGAGCTCCTGCGTCAGCGGGCCGAGGTTGGGCCGCGGGTAGCTGCCGTCCGCGAGCTGGGGCAGCGAGTTCAGCACCCGGAACAGGGCGAAGAAGATCGGGGACTGCGCGAGGATCGGCAGGCAGGAGGAGAACGGGTTGGTCCCGTGCTTGCGGTAGAGCTCCATCGTCTCGCGGCTCATGGCCTCGCGGGACGCCGGGTCGGTCTTCCCCTTGTACTTCGCCTGGATCTTCTTCATGTCCGGCGCGAGCATCTGCATGCCGCGGGACGCCTTGATCTGCTTGAAGAACAGCGGGATCAGGATGATCCGCATCACGATCACGAGGCCGACGATCGACAGCCCCCACGCGGCGCCGCTGGCGGGGTCGAGGCCCAGCCACGTCAGCAGCGAGTGGAACTGCACCATGATCCAGGCGACCGCGACCATGATCGGGTACAGGATGTTGTCGAACCAGGACATCGTGGACTTCTCCAGGTGGTCAGTGCGCGGCGGCGACCGCGTCGTGCGGGTGTCGACGGTGCGACCCCGCCGGTGGAACGTCGTCGACGCCGCCCGGGTTCCACGGGTTGCAGCGCAGGATCCGCCAGACCGCCAGCCGCGTGCCCTTCACCACGCCGTGCCGCTCGAGGGCGATCACGGCGTACGCGGAGCACGACGGGTAGAACCGGCAGGTCGGCGGGGTGAGCGGGGACACGAAGCGCTGGTACCCGCGGATCAGGAGGACGAGCACGCGGCGCGGCAGCCGCACGACCGCGCGCAGGGCACGGGCCACGGCGCCCGCCCGGTCGGACGTCATCGCCCCGGCCCGGCCGGGGATCCGGCCCGTTCGGCACGGCGCCGGGACGCCGTGCGCAGCGCCCCGTCGAGGTCGCGCCCGAGCGTGCCGTAGTCGGCGTCCGCCGCCGCGGCCAGCGCCCGGACCACCAGGTCGGCGTCGGACGGCAGGCTCCCCAGGCGCTCTCCCGTCAGGGCCCGCAGCCGCCGCTTGACCCGGTTGCGGGTCACGGCGTTGCCCACCCCCTTGGACACGACGAAACCGACCGCCGGACCAGGTCCGGGGTCGGTTCGCGTCACGAGGTGCACCACCAGCGTGCTCCGCCCGGCGCGCGCGCCGGACCGCACGGTCCGCTCGAAGTCGGCGGACCGGCGCATCCGGTGCGCGGCGGGCAGCACCGCGTCGGGTGGGTCAGGCCGACAGCTCGGCGCGACCCTTGCGCCGGCGGGCGGCGAGGATCGCGCGGCCGGCACGCGTCCGCATGCGCAGACGGAAGCCGTGCGTCTTGGCGCGACGCCGGTTGTTCGGCTGGAAGGTCCGCTTGCTCACGATGGTCTCCAAGTACTTCGGTACATCGGCCGACGTCCGGCCAGGTCTGTCGTGCCCGTGCTCGACTGCTCCGGTACCCACGTCGTCGACGCGGCCGACGTCAGGGCACGCCAGCAGGAGCCATCTCAAGGCTGGTCAACGTTACGTCGCCCGCGCGCAGGGGTCAAACCGCGAGGCCCGAGCCGCGGGACGGATCCTCCCGATCCCCTCCCGCGCGGTCCCGGCGGCCATTAGCATCGTCCACCGACGCGTTCCGCAGCAACCCGGTCCCCACCCCGTGGACAGAGCCGGCCGAGCCTGTGGACGACGCCGCACCGGAGGACCGGACGCGCCACGGCGGGCCCGAGATCCTGCGCGATCCACCGTCGCGCACAGGTGTGGACAAGTCTGTGGACACGTCACCGGGGCGTGCGACACTCGACCACGCGACTCACGACGGCAGCGAGGTACAGGTGTCAGGACAGGACGATCAGCTCACGCAGGTCTGGTCGGCCGCGATGGCGCAGCTCGAGGTGAGCCCCGACATCACGCCCCGCCAGCTCGCCTTCGTGCGGCTGGCCAAGCCGCTCGGCCTGCTCGACGGCACGATGCTGCTCGCGGTCGGCAACGACCTCACCAAGGACTACCTGGAGACGCGCGTCCGCCAGGAGGTCTCCGACGCCCTCGCCGCCGCCCTCGGCCGCGAGGCCCGGTTCGCCATCACCGTGGACCCCTCGCTCGAGACCGACGCCCCCGGCCTCGCGACCGCACCGCCCGCCCGAGGCCCCGAGTCCGGCCCGACGCCGGTCGTCGCGCACGCCGCCACCGGGCACCCGAGCACCGGCGACGCCGCGCAGGTCGAGCCGGCGCGGGCCGAGCCGTTCCGCCGCGAGCCCGCCGGCCCCACCCCGAGCGCGGAACCGGCGCGGCTGAACCCCAAGTACCTGTTCGAGACGTTCGTCATCGGCTCGTCCAACCGGTTCGCGCACGCCGCCGCCGTCGCGGTGGCCGAGGCGCCGGCCAAGGCCTACAACCCGCTGTTCATCTACGGCGACTCGGGGCTGGGCAAGACGCACCTGCTGCACGCGATCGGGCACTACGCCCGGAACCTGTACCCGTCGGTGCGGGTGCGCTACGTGAACTCCGAGGAGTTCACCAACGACTTCATCAACTCCATCTCCGAGGGCAAGGCGGGCGCCTTCCAGCGCCGCTACCGCGAGGTGGACGTGCTCCTCATCGACGACATCCAGTTCCTGCAGGGCAAGGAGCAGACGATGGAGGAGTTCTTCCACACGTTCAACACCCTGCACAACGCGAACAAGCAGATCGTCCTGACCTCCGACCTGCCGCCCAAGCAGCTCAACGGCTTCGAGGACCGGATGCGCTCCCGCTTCGAGTGGGGCCTGATCACGGACGTGCAGCCGCCGGACCTCGAGACCCGCATCGCGATCCTGCGGAAGAAGTCGGCGAACGACAAGCTGCAGGCGCCGGACGACGTGCACGAGTACATCGCCTCGAAGATCTCGACCAACATCCGCGAGCTCGAGGGCGCGCTGATCCGGGTCACCGCCTTCGCGAACCTCAACCGGCAGCAGGTCGACCTGTCGCTGGCCGAGATCGTGCTCAAGGACCTCATCACCGACGACGACCAGGCCGACATCACCGCGACCGCCGTGATCGGCCAGACCGCGGCGTACTTCGGCCTGACGATCGAGGACCTGTGCGGCTCGTCCCGGTCCCGCGTCCTCGTCACGGCCCGGCAGATCGCCATGTACCTGTGCCGCGAGCTCACCGACCTGTCGCTGCCGAAGATCGGGCAGGCGTTCGGCGGCCGCGACCACACCACGGTCATGCACGCGAACCGCAAGATCCGCGAGCTGATGGCCGAGCGGCGCTCGATCTTCAACCAGGTCACCGAGCTCACCAACCGGATCAAGCAGGAGAGCCGCGGCTGACCGGCCGCGGCGCCCGCGAGGCCCCGCCCCGCACCCCGACGACCCGCCCCGGCACCCGCCGGCGGCGGGTCGTCGCGTTCTCGTCCCCGCAGGGCGCAGGAACCAGGCCTGGGACGAATGTGCACACCTGTGGACACGCCTGTGGAAACCGGTGGATGACCCCCAGGATTCGTGTGGACGGAACCTACGGTCGCGGTGGACGCAGAAGGACGCCTGGAGCACTGTCCACCTCCGTCCGCGTCGTCCCCAACCGGTCCACAGCCGTCGTGCACACGCTCGTCGACGCGCTGACCAGCGCGAAGACCCGCAATCCCCAGAGTGCACAGAAGCGACGATGACGACGACCGATCCCTAGGAAAGAGATCCACAGCCCGTCAGTGCCCTGGCGGGCCGGCCGACGACCGACCGGCCGAGATGCCGGCCGTCCGGACAGCCCTGTGCACGACCGCCGAGGCCCGGAATCGTTCGCCCAGCGCCCTCGTGCGCCGGGCGCCCCGCCGCCCCGTACGCGCAGCGGGCCGCCCGGCGCCGCTCTCGTGCCCTCCAGGCGAACGTTCCGGGGCCTTCGCGCCCGTCCACAGACCGTCCCGGTCTCGGTACCGGAGCCCTGGTCACTCGCGTAGTGTTCGGGGCGACCCCTGCCCTCGACCGGCCGGGGTCGTTCAGCACCGCGCACGGGATCTCCGGGATCCCCCAGACCGAGAGGGTGGGGCATGAAGTTCCGCGTCGAACGTGACGTCCTCGCAGAAGCCGTCACGTGGATCGCTCGCAGCCTGCCCACCCGTCCGCCGGTCCCGGTGCTGGCCGGCGTCCGCATCGAGGCCGAGGCCGACGGCACGCTCCGCCTGGCCTCCTTCGACTACGAGGTGTCGGCGCGCTCCGAGATCCCCGCGGACGTGAGCGAGCCCGGCACGGTCCTGGTCTCCGGCCGACTGCTCGCCGAGATCTCCCGAGCCCTGCCGAACAAGCCGGTCGACGTGCAGCTCGACGGCACCAAGGTCTCCGTCACCTGCGGAGCGAGCCGGTTCACCCTGCTCACCATGCCGGTCGAGGACTACCCGCAGCTGCCCGCGATGCCGGCGCTGACCGGCACGGTCGACGGCGACGAGCTCACCCGCGCGGTCGCCCAGGTCACCGTCGCCGCGAGCCGCGACGACACCCTCCCCCTGCTGACCGGCGTCCGCGTCGAGATCGAGGGCGAGAAGGTCACCCTCCTGGCCACCGACCGGTACCGCCTGGCGCTGCGCGAGCTCACCTGGCACCCCGCCGACCCGGGCGTCTCCGAGGTCGCGCTGGTGCGCGCCCGCACGCTGTCCGACGCCGCGAAGTCGCTCGGCGCCTCGGGCTCGGTCAACGTGGGCCTCGCGACCGGCCAGGGCGTCGACCTGATCGGGTTCGAGGCCGGCGGCCGGCACACCACGTCCCTGCTGGTCGACGGGGACTACCCCGCCGTGCGCCGGCTGTTCCCGGACGAGTCGCCGATCCACGCGGTCGTGAACACCCAGCTCCTGGCGGACGCCGCGAAGCGCGTGGCGCTCGTCGCCGAGCGGAACACCCCGATCCGGCTGACCTTCACCGACGGCCAGGTGGTCCTCGACGCGGGCCAGGGCGACGACGCGCAGGCGTCCGAGGCGCTCGAGGCGACGCTCGTCGGCGAGGACATCGCCGTGGCGTTCAACCCGCAGTTCCTGCTCGACGGCCTCGGTGCCCTCACGACGTCGTTCGTCCGGCTGTCGTTCACGCACCCGAACAAGCCGGTCGAGTTCACCGGCCAGGAGTCGCTCGAGGGCGAGGACCTCAAGGAGTACCGCTACCTGCTGGTCCCCATCCGCTTCGCGTCCTGACCCGGCGTGCGCGCCCGGGCACGGCAGGGCGCGCACCGGGTGTGACCTGCGAGACGGGGCCACCGGTCGTCAGCACCCACGCCGCCGCAGGAGAATGGCGGGCGACAAGGACGCCGCGGGACGCGAAGCCGTCCCGGCGGCGGTCGGGCGAGGAGAGGTGGAGCGATGCGGATCGGCCTGGTGGGTCTGGGCAGGATGGGCGCGAACATGCGCGACCGGATGCGGAACGCGGGGATCGAGGTCACCGGCTACGACCGGAACCCGGACGTCTCCGACGTCGCGTCGCTGGCCGAGCTCGTCGAGGCGCTGCCCGCCGGTGAGCGCGTCGTGTGGGTCATGGTGCCGGCCGGCGCCGTCACCCACTCCGTGATCGAGGAGCTCGGCGGCCTGCTCGCCGAGGGCGACCTGGTCATCGACGGCGGCAACTCGTACTTCGGCGACGACAAGGGCCACGCGGAGCAGCTCGGCGCCAAGGGCGTCCACTTCCTCGACGTCGGCGTCTCCGGCGGCGTGTGGGGCCTGGCCAACGGCTACGGCCTCATGGTCGGCGGCGACGCCGCGCAGGTCGAGCGCGTCATGCCGGTCTTCGACGCGCTGCGCCCGGAGGGCCCCCGCGAGGAGGGCTTCGTGCACGCGGGCGCGGTCGGTGCGGGCCACTACGCCAAGATGGTGCACAACGGCATCGAGTACGGCCTCATGCAGGCGTACGCCGAGGGCTACGAGCTGCTGGCCGCCAAGGACATCGTGACCGACGTCGCCGGCACCATGAAGGCCTGGCAGCGCGGCACCGTCGTCCGGTCCTGGCTGCTCGAGCTCCTGGTCAAGGCGCTCGAGGAGGACCAGCAGTTCGAGGCGATCGACGACTGGGTCGCCGACTCGGGCGAGGGCCGGTGGACCGTGGACGAGGCGATCGACGCCGCCGTGCCGCTGCCGGTCATCACGGCCGCGCTGTTCGCCCGGTTCCAGTCCCGCCAGGAGCAGTCCCCCGCCATGAAGGCGGTCGCGGCGCTGCGCCAGCAGTTCGGCGGGCACGCCGTGAAGGCCGCGGGGGCCCCCATCTCCGGCGACGCCCCGTCGGGCGTGCGCTCGGAGGGCTGACGCCCCGCCGATGTACGTCTCGCACCTGTCCCTGACGGACTTCCGGTCGTACCACCAGGTCGACCTCACCTTCGAGCCGGGCATCACCGCGCTCGTCGGTCCGAACGGGCAGGGCAAGACCAACCTCGTCGAGGCGATCGGCTACGTCTCGACGTTCAGCAGCCACCGCGTGCCGACCGACGCCCCGCTCGTGCGAGCCGGGGCGTCGGCGGCCGTGGTGCGCTCGCGCATCGTGCGCGCGCAGGACGACGGCTCCGAGCGCGCGCTGGTCATCGAGGCGCAGCTCGGCTCCGGCCGCTCGAACCGCGTGAAGCTCAACGGCGCCCCGTCCCGGGCCCGCGACGTGGTGGGCGCGCTGCGCTCGGTGCTGTTCGCCCCCGAGGACCTGGCGCTGGTCAAGGGCGACCCGGACGGTCGCCGGCGGTTCGTCGACGAGCTGGCGGTGCAGGTCACCCCCCGCCTCGCGGGCGTGTTCTCCGAGTACGACCGCGTGGTGAAGCAGCGCACCGCCCTGCTCAAGTCGGCCGCGGGTTTCCGCGGCTCCCGGTCGAACCTGGACCTGAGCACCCTCGACGTCTGGGACGCCAAGCTCGCCGAGCTCGGTGCGCACGTGATCGTCGCGCGGCAGGCGGTCGTCGCGGCCCTCGACCCGTACGTCGGGGACGCCTACGAGCGGGTCAGCGACGGCCAGGGGGCGGCACGGATCGGCTACCGGTCCTCGCTCGCCGCCGCGCTGGCGGGCGCGGACGCCGACCGGGACACGCTGCCGCCGGGCGCCGGCCCCGCCCAGCCCGGTGCCGACTCCGCCACCCCCGCCCGCGCCGTCGAGGCGCAGATGCTCGAGGCGCTCGCGCGGGTCCGGCCCAAGGAGCTCGAGCGCGGTGTGTGCCTGGTCGGCCCGCACCGCGACGACCTGGTGCTCACGCTCGGCGACCTCCCCGCCAAGGGCTACGCGAGCCACGGCGAGTCCTGGTCCGTCGCCCTCGCGCTGCGGCTCGCGTCGTACGAGCTGCTGACGAACGGACCGCGGGCCGGCACCACCGAGGACGCCGCCCAGCTGTGGGTCGCCGACTCCGGGCCCGACGGCGAGCCGGTGCTCATGCTCGACGACGTGTTCGCCGAGCTCGACGCCAGGCGGCGCGAGCGGCTGGCCGAGATGGTGGCCGGCGCCCGGCAGGTGTTCGTCACCGCGGCGGTCCCGGGCGACGTGCCCGAGCGGCTGGCCGGGTCGCGCTACGACGTGCTGGCGTCGGAGGTCGCCCGTGTCGCCTGAGGACGCCACCTCCCCCGAGGACCCCGTCGCTGACCGGGTTCCCGGCGGGACCGCCCCGGGCGCCGAGGCCGCCGACGCCCCGTCGTTCGACCCCGCGGTCCCGGTGGCCGAGCAGCTCGAGGTGACACCGGCCGCCCAGATGGCCCGCCTCTCCCTCGCCCGGTTCCGCTCCGTCGCCCGCTCGAAGGGCTACCGCCCGGGCCAGGCGCCCCGGGACCGGTCGCCGCTCTCCCCCGCCGAGCGCGGCGGCCCGGGCGTGCATCCCCGCGACCCGCTGACGGTGTCCGCGACGATGGCGTCCCTGTTCCGCGACCGCGGCTGGGTGCAGGAGGTGTCGGTCGGCGGCGTGGTCGGCCGGTGGCGCGAGGTCGTGGGGGACCAGATCGCCGACCACTGCACGCCGGAGACGTTCGCCGAGGGGGTCCTGGTCGTGCGCACGGACTCGTCCGCGTGGGCGCAGCAGCTCAAGATGCTCGCGCCGCAGCTGGTCCGGCGGATGGCCGAGGACGTCGGCGAAGGCGTCGTGAAGGACGTGCGCGTCCTCGGCCCCCAGGGCCCCGGCTTCGGCAAGGGCAAGCGCTCCGTCCGCGGGCGCGGACCCCGGGACACGTGGGGCTGAGCGCGCGTCCACAGGCAGGGCGGTTCGCAGGGGTTTCCGGCGCGGGGCCGGGTACACTGGGAATCGACATCTCTGGCGCGTCTGCGCCGGTCCAGGACGCACGATCTCCGTCGTCGTGGAGTGATCCGCCCTCCCGCCCGGGGGACGGGCGCCTCCGCCGCGTGTGAGAACTGAGGAGCACCACCGCCCGTGGCTGACCAGAGTCCCTCCACCGGACCTTCCTCCGCCGCACCCGGGGGGACGGTGAACGGGACTCCCGCCTACGACGCGTCCGCGATCACCGTGCTCGAGGGCCTCGAGGCCGTCCGCAAGCGTCCCGGCATGTACATCGGCTCGACCGGTGAGCGCGGCCTGCACCACCTCGTGTACGAGGTCGTCGACAACTCGGTCGACGAGGCCCTCGCCGGCTACTGCGACCACATCGAGGTGACGCTGCTGGCCGACGGCGGCGTGCGCGTCGTCGACAACGGCCGCGGCATCCCGGTCGCGATCCACCCGACCGAGGGCCGGCCCACGGTCGAGGTCGTCATGACGATCCTGCACGCCGGCGGCAAGTTCGGCGGCGGCGGCTACGCGGTGTCCGGCGGCCTGCACGGCGTCGGCATCTCCGTGGTGAACGCGCTGTCCACCAAGGTGCAGACCGTCGTCAAGCGCGACGGGTACACCTGGGAGCAGGACTTCGCGGACGGCGGCAAGCCGAACGGCGAGCTCCGCCGGGGCGAGGCCACGGAGGAGACCGGCACCTCGCAGACGTTCTGGGCCGACCCCAGCATCTTCGAGACCGTCGAGTACGACTTCGAGACGCTGCGCTCCCGGTTCCAGCAGATGGCGTTCCTCAACAAGGGCCTGCAGATCTCGCTGACCGACGAGCGGCCGCAGCACGGCGACACCGAGGACGAGGTGGCCGGTGACGACACCCCGGCCACGGACGCCCCCGCGGCCCGCACCGTCACCTACAAGTACGACGGCGGCCTCGTCGACTACGTGAAGCACCTGAACTCGGCCAAGAAGGTCGACCTGGTGCACCCCGAGGTCATCGACTTCGAGGCGGAGGACGCCGAGCGCAAGATCTCGGTCGAGGTCGCGATGCAGTGGACCAGCGCCTACTCCGAGTCGGTGCACACCTACGCGAACACCATCTCGACCACCGAGGGCGGCACGCACGAGGAGGGCTTCCGCGCGGCGATGACCTCGCTGGTCAACCGGTACGCGCGCGACAAGGGCATCCTCAAGGAGAAGGACGACAACCTCACCGGCGACGACATCCGCGAGGGCCTGACCGCCGTCGTGTCGATCAAGCTCGGCGAGCCGCAGTTCGAGGGCCAGACCAAGACCAAGCTCGGCAACACCGAGGCCAAGACCTTCGTGCAGCGCGTGGTCAACGAGCAGTTCGGCGACTGGCTCGACTCGCACCCGAACGAGGCCAAGGACGTCATCCGCAAGGCCATCCAGGCGTCCCAGGCGCGGCTCGCGGCCCGCAAGGCGCGCGAGGCCACCCGGCGCAAGGGCCTCCTCGAGTCCAACTCGATGCCGGGCAAGCTCAAGGACTGCCAGTCCAACAACCCCGCCGAGTGCGAGATCTTCATCGTCGAGGGCGACTCCGCCGGCGGCTCCGCCGTGCGCGGCCGCAACCCCCAGACGCAGGCGATCCTCCCGCTGCGCGGCAAGATCCTCAACGTCGAGCGGGCGCGCCTCGACCGCGCCCTCGGCAACGCCGAGGTCCAGGCGCTGATCACCGCGTTCGGCACCGGCATCGGCGAGGACTTCGACCTCTCCAAGCTGCGGTACCACAAGATCGTGCTCATGGCCGACGCCGACGTCGACGGCCAGCACATCCGGACGCTGCTGCTCACGCTGCTGTACCGGTACATGCCGGAGCTGATCCTCAAGGGCCACGTCTACATGGCGCAGCCGCCGCTGTTCCGCATCAAGTGGTCGAACGCGCCGCACGACTACGTGTACTCGGACCGGGAGCGGGACGCCGTGCTCGCCGACGGCCAGGCCAACGGCAAGCGGATCCCCAAGGAGAACGGCATCCAGCGGTACAAGGGTCTGGGCGAGATGGACTACTCGGAGCTGTGGGAGACCACCATGGCGCCGGAGCACCGCACGCTGCTGCAGGTCACGCTCGACGAGGCCGCCGCCGCGGACGAGATCTTCTCGGTGCTCATGGGCGAGGACGTCGAGTCGCGCCGCTCGTTCATCCAGCGCAACGCGCGCGACGTGCGGTTCCTGGACATCTGACCGCGCCCGACCTCCCGCACGACCCCGGCGCACGCCGCGCGCCGGGTCCGTCCCACCGAAGGACCCTGACCTGTGACTGAGCTGACCGGCGACAACATCGAGCACGGCCGCATCGACCAGGTGGACCTGCAGCTCGAGATGCAGCGGTCCTACCTGGACTACGCGATGGCCGTCATCGTGGGCCGCGCGCTCCCGGACGTCCGCGACGGCCTGAAGCCGGTGCACCGCCGCGTCCTGTACGCCATGTACGACGGCGGCTACCGGCCGGACCGGCAGTTCTCCAAGTGCTCGCGCGTCGTCGGCGACGTCATGGGCAAGTACCACCCGCACGGCGACACGGCGATCTACGACGCCCTGGTCCGCCTGGTGCAGGACTGGTCGCTGCGGTACCCGCTGGTCGCCGGCCAGGGCAACTTCGGCTCCCCCGGCGACGACCCGGCGGCCGCCCCGCGGTACACCGAGTGCAAGATGGCGCCGCTGGCCATGGAGATGGTCCGGGACATCGACGAGGACACCGTCGACTTCCAGGACAACTACGACGGCCGCACCCAGGAGCCGTCGATCCTGCCCTCGCGGTTCCCGAACCTGCTGGTCAACGGCTCGGCCGGCATCGCGGTCGGCATGGCGACCAACATCCCGCCGCACAACCTGCGCGAGGTCGCCGAGGGCGTCCGCTGGCACCTGGACAACCCGGAGGCCTCCAAGGAGGAGCTGCTCGCCGCGCTGCTGACGCGCGTCAAGGGCCCCGACTTCCCCACCGGCGCCACGATCCTCGGCCACCGGGGCATCGAGGAGGCGTACCGCACCGGCCGCGGCTCGATCACGATGCGCGCCGTCGTCGAGGTCGAGGAGATCCAGGGCCGGATCTGCCTCGTCGTCACCGAGCTGCCGTACCAGGTCAACCCGGACACCCTGGCCAAGAAGATCGCCGACCTGGTCCGTGAGAACCGTGTCCAGGGCATCGCGGACATCCGCGACGAGACCTCGGGCCGCACCGGCCAGCGCCTGGTGATCGTGCTCAAGCGCGACGCCGTCGCCAAGGTCGTGCTGAACAACCTGTACAAGCACACCCAGCTGCAGGACACGTTCGGCGCCAACATGCTCGCGCTGGTCGACGGCGTGCCGCGCACGCTCAGCCTCGACGCGTTCATCCGGCACTGGACGACCCACCAGCTCGACGTCATCGTCCGGCGGACGAACTTCCGGCTGCGCAAGGCCGAGGAGCAGATCCACATCTACCGCGGCTACCTCAAGGCGCTGGACGCGCTGGACGAGGTCATCGCGCTCATCCGCCGCTCCCCCGACGCCGACGAGGCGCGCTCCGGCCTGATGGCCCTCCTGGACATCGACGAGATCCAGGCGAACGCGATCCTCACCCTGCAGCTGCGGCGCCTGGCCGCCCTCGAGCGCCAGCGGATCCTCGACGAGTACGCCAAGCTCGAGCAGGAGATCCTCGGCTACCGCGCGATCCTCGAGTCGCCGGAGCGGCAGCGCACGATCGTCCGCGAGGAGCTGGACGAGATCGTCGACAAGTACGGCGACGAGCGGCGCACCACGATCCTGCCGTTCGACGGCGAGGTGTCCGTCGAGGACCTCATCGCCGAGGAGGAGATGGTCGTCACCATCACCCGCGGCGGCTACGCCAAGCGCACCCGGTCGGACAACTACCGCGCCCAGCGCCGCGGCGGCAAGGGCGTGCGCGGGGCGCAGCTGCGCGAGGACGACATCGTCGACCACTTCTTCGTGACGACCACGCACCACTGGCTGCTGTTCTTCACCAACCTCGGCCGCGTCTACCGCGCCAAGGCCTACGAGCTGCCCGAGGGCGGCCGTGACGCCAAGGGTCAGCACGTCGCGAACCTGCTGGCGTTCCAGCCCGGGGAGAAGATCGCCCAGGTCCTGGACCTGCGGGACTACGACCAGGCCGAGTTCCTGGTGCTCGCCACCAAGCGCGGCCTGGTCAAGAAGACCCGCCTGTCGGAGTACGACTCCAACCGGTCCGGCGGCGTCATCGCGATCAACCTGCGCGAGGACGAGGACGGCCAGCCGGACGAGCTGGTGTCGGCGCGCATCGTCGACTCCGTGAACGACCTGATCCTGGTGTCCCGCAAGGGCCAGTCGCTGCGGTTCACGGCCACCGACGAGGCGCTGCGCCCCATGGGCCGCGCGACCTCCGGCGTCACCGGCATGAAGTTCCGCGCCGACGACGAGCTGCTCGCCATGGACGTCGTCCGCGAGGAGGCGTTCCTGTTCACGGTGACCCAGGGCGGCATCGCGAAGCGCACCGCGCTCACCGTCGAGAACTACCGCGTCCAGGGGCGTGGCGGCCTCGGCATCAAGGTCGCGAACCTCCCCGAGGCCAACGGCGACCTGGTCGGCGCGCTGGTCACGGACGCGGACGACGAGGTGCTGGTCATCATGGAGCGCGGCAAGATCGTCCGCTCCGCCACGTCCGAGGTGAACGCCACGGGCCGCACCACGCAGGGCGTCATCTTCGCCAAGCCCGACAACGGGGACCGGATCATCGCCGTCGCGCGGAACATCGAGCGCCACCTCGGTGACGAGGCGGGTACCGTGGGTGAGACGGGCGAGCCGGACGTGACCACGTCCGCGGCCCTCGAGGACACCAGCGCCACCACAGCTCCGGACGCCCCGGTGGCTGACGACACCTCCGAGGAGGACGCGTGACCGACACGCCTCCGTCGATCCCGCCCCGCAAGGGTGACGCCGGCGACAAGCCCGCCGGCGGCCGCACCGCCACCGAGCAGGCCGAGCGCGGGCCCGCGCCCGCCACCAAGGCGCCGGCCGCCTCGAGCCCGGCGACCAAGGCCACCCCGGCCTCCGCCGGCGGGACGGGGCGGACGTCCGCGTCCACGGCGCCGACGACCACCCAGGAGCCGGTCCGGCCGGCCACGGGCGGGTCCGCGACCGGTGCGTCGGCCAGGCCGGCCCCCACGGCGGGCGCCGCTGCAGCGGGTGCCGCCGCGTCCGGTGCCGCCGGCGCGGGGACGTCGACCGCCACCGCCGCGCGGCCGTCCGGGACGTCCACGCTCACGGGTTCCGGCCCGCGCCGGGTGCGGCTCGCGATCTCGCGCGTCGACCCGTGGTCGGTCATGAAGCTGTCGTTCCTCATGTCCGTCGCGATCGGCATCATGATCGTCGTCGCGACCGCCGTCGTGTGGATCACGCTCGACTCGCTGCACGTGTTCGCCACGATCAACGACCTGGTGACCGAGATCCTCGCGGACTCGACCATCGACCTCATGCAGTACGTCGAGTTCGACCGGGTGCTGTCGATCGCCACGCTGGTCGCGGTCGTGGACATCTTCCTCATCACGGCGCTCGCCACGATCGGCGCGTTCCTGTACAACATCACCGCCGCCCTGGTCGGCGGCGTGCACGTGACGATGACGGACGAGTGACCCCTGGTTTGGGCGGGACGCCCCGGCTGGGGTAGTCTCGTCCGGCACGCCAGCGCGCCTGGTGTGCGGAGGGCCTATAGCTCAGACGGTTAGAGCGCTTCCCTGATAAGGAAGAGGTCAGAGGTTCAAGTCCTCTTAGGCCCACTCCCGAAGACCCGCTGGAGGACTCCGTGAAGAAGCTGCTGCTCCTCGTGGCGGTCGCCGCCGCGGGTTACGTCCTCTGGACGCGGTACGCCGCCGAGCGCGACGACCGCGACCTGTGGGCCGAGGTCACCGACTCCGTCGAGTAGGACCCGCCCGCACCCGTCCGCCGCCGGCAGCGCGGCGGGACCTGGCCGCCGCCCCCGGGGCGGACGTCCACGCGGGGCCATGGCGCAATTGGTAGCGCACCTGCTTTGCAAGCAGGGGGTTAGGGGTTCGAGTCCCCTTGGCTCCACCACAGCACCGCTGAGCGCGGCGTGATCCCGCCGGGATCGGCGGTCCCGCCCGAGATCGGCACCCACGACGGCCGATCTCGGCGCGAAGCACCGATCTCGGGCGAGGACGGGCAGCCGCACCCCCCGGCCACGCACCGCCTCGCGACGGACGACGGCCCGGCCCCCTCGCGGGGAGCCGGGCCGTCGTCGTCGTGCGGGTGCGGGTCAGGCGGTCGGGGTGCTGCCCTCGGTGCCCTCGGTCGCGCCGCCCTCGGCCGGCGTGTCCGGCTTCTTCGGGGCCGCGCGGCGCGGGCTCGCCTTCTTGGCCGCCTCGGTGACCTTCTCGGTCGCCTCGGCGACGCGCTCCTCGGCGGCCTCGCGGACCTCCGCGACGCGCTCGGCGGCCTTGTGGGTCGCCTCGCGGCCCCGGGCCACGGCCTCGCCGGCCGCCTGTCCGACCGCGTCGGCGGCGTCGCCCGCGCGGGCGCGGATCTGGTCGCCGGCGGGAGCCTCGGGCTCCCACGGCTCGGCCCACGGGTCCGTGGTCGTCCGCGAGCGGGTCCACGCGAACACCGCGGCCCCGGCACCGAGGACGGCCGCGACCAGGAAGAAGCGCTTGGCACCCTTGTGCTGCTTCTTGTCGGCCTTCTTGGCGGCGGCAGCGGCGGCGGCCGCAGCGGCGGCGGCGCGCGCCTTCTTCTTGCCCGCCTCCTTGTCCGCGACGTGCTCGACGGCCGCGCCGGCGCGCTCGGCGGCGTCGTTCACCGCCTGGACGAGCTTGGGCAGCAGGTCGTCGACGAGCTTGTCGTGCGCGGTGTCGATCACCGGGCTCGCCTTCTCGGCGGCCTTCTCGACCCGTGGGGCCGCGGCCTTGACGCTCTCCTTGTAGAGGTGGTCGATCCGCGGGATGAGCCACTCGACCGCCGCCTCGACGCGCGGCTGGGTCCACTCGACCGCCTGCTCCGCCGCGCCCTTGGCCAGGACGGCCGCCTCACCGGCCTGGATCTTCGCGGTCGCGGCGAGCTTGCCGGCGCCGTCGGCGGCCTTGCTGCCCGCGTCGGCGAGGGCCGCGGCGGCCTGGCCCTTGAGGCGCTCGGACGTCAGGTGGTCGGTGACGGCTTCGATCTTGCTCCGTCGGGTCAGGAACGCCATGTCCACACTCTCCTGCTCGGGCTGGTCAGGTGACCTCCCACTCTGCCACCGTCCGGCCTCCCGCGCAGGTGGCAGACGTGTGTTCGTCCCGCGTGAACACGCGATCCTCACCGGGTCACCGCCCCGCGGACCGTGACAGGATGACGGGCATGCGAGCGACCCTGCACACCAACCGCGGCGACATCCGCCTCGAGCTGTTCGAGAACCACGCCCCGAAGACCGTGGAGAACTTCCGCGGCCTCGCGACCGGGGAGAAGGAGTGGACCGACCCGGCGACGGGCGAGACCCGCACCGGCGCCCCGCTCTACGACGGCGTGATCTTCCACCGCGTCATCGACGGCTTCATGATCCAGGGCGGTGACCCGCTCGGTCGTGGCACCGGTGGCCCCGGCTACACCTTCGACGACGAGATCCACCCCGAGCTGCGGTTCTCCGAGCCGTACCTGCTCGCGATGGCGAACGCCGGCCTGCGCCGCGACCCGATCACGGGCCAGGTGGGCGGCACGAACGGCTCGCAGTTCTTCATCACCGTGACCGAGACGCCGCACCTGAACGGCAAGCACACCATCTTCGGCAAGGTCCTGGACGACGAGAGCCGCGCGGTCGTCGACGCGATCGCGACCACGCGCACCCGCCCGGGCGACCGCCCGGTCGAGGACGTGGTGATCGAGTCGGTCTCGTTCGAGTCCTGACGCCTCGATGACCCAACCGCAGCCGGGCCCTGCGCCCACCCCGCCCCCCGTCTGCCCGCGGCACCCCGACCGCATCGCCTACGTGCGGTGCCAGCGGTGCGGCCGGCCGACGTGCCCGGAGTGCCAGCGCCCGGCTGCGGTGGGGATCCAGTGCGTCGACTGCGTGCGCGAGGGGCAGCGCGCCCAGCGCCCGGCGCGCACCGCGTTCGGCGGCCGGGTCGCCGGCGGCCGTCCCGTCGTCACGCTCACGCTGATCGGGCTGTGCGTGGTCAGCTACGTGCTCCAGCAGGTCAGCGACCGCTGGACCATCGACCTGGCCTTCGTGCCGTTCCTCGGCGAGACGGAGCCGTGGCGGTTCCTCACGTCGGCGTTCCTGCACTCGCCCAGCAGCCTGTTCCACATCCTGTTCAACATGGTGGCGCTCTGGTCGGTCGGACCGTTCCTGGAGGCCTCGTTCGGCCGGTGGCGGTTCCTCGCGCTCTACCTGCTCAGCGCCATCGGCGGGTCCGTGATGTTCCTGCTCCTGGCGACGCCGTACTCGGCGTCCTGGTTCACCGTGCTGGTGGGCGCCTCCGGCGCGGTGTTCGGGCTGTTCGGGGCGGTGCTGGTGGTGCTGCGCCGGGTGGGCCGGTCGGCCGGCGGCATCGTCGGCGTGCTGGTGATCAACGCCGTCCTGGGCTTCGTGCTCCCGGGCGTCGCCTGGCAGGCGCACCTGGGCGGCCTGATCGTCGGCGCCGCGCTCGGTGCGGCGTTCGCCTACGCCCCGCGGGACCGGCGCACGCTGGTCGCCGTCGGGTCGTGCGCCGCGGTCGCCGTGCTGCTCGTGGGGGCCGCCCTGGTGATGTACGCGGGGGTCTGAGGCCGATCCCCAGCGTTGCTCACAGGTGTGGAATTACACCCGTGTAGTTATCCACAGGGTTGTGCACCGCTGGGGACACCGGCCCGGATCGAGCCGATCCGCCGCAGGATCATCGGGGGACACGCTGGGGACAACCCGGCCCCGCCTGGGGACGACGGTCGCGCCCGGCTCCGGGAGCCGGGGCGCCGACGCGACCCGGCGCCGGTCCGGGCGACGGCGGTGTCGTCCCGGCCCCGGCACCGCGGTCACTTCCAGCGCGTGGCCATCCCGAGCCCGGCCAGCGCGAAGGCGAAGCCGATGGCGAGGTTCCACGAGCCGATGCCGGGGATCGGGTAGCCGAAGTTCGTCAGGTAGGTGACGACGATCCACAGCAGGCCCGCGACGAGCAGGCCGCCGAGCACCGGGACGAACCACGGCGGGTTGACCGTGGGGCCGGAGGGGCGCTCGGTGGGCGCGGTGTAGTGCGACTTCTGCCGCGTCCTGGACTTGGGCACGGGATGCTCCTGACGTCGACCGTCTGGCTCGGCGGATCTCGCCCGCGCCGCGCAGCGGACGCGCGCACGGACCCGCGTGGACGTGGCCTAGCGTAGTGGGGGAAGACCGAGGGGGATGAGCGTGCCCGAGCAGCACCCTGAGCGTCGGGCCCACGGGGCCCACGCGGCACCGGACGCGGCCGACGCGCCGGCTGTCCCGGGCGTGCCCGCGCCGGCCCCGGAGCCGTCCGGACCCGCCGAGCCGTCGGCGCGCCTCCGGGCCGCGCGGGAGCACGCGCAGCACCGCATCCAGCGGCACCGCCGCGGCCGCGCGCTGCGCGGGACGCTCTCGATCGGCCTGGTCATGGCGCTGGCCGGGGCCCTGTTCACCGCGAACGCGCGGCTCGCCCGCGGGACGGACGCCCGGCAGCCGCAGGACCTCGCCGGCCTCCAGTCCAACGAGGACGCGCGCCGGGAACGACTGGCGGACCAGGTCGCGGCGCTGCGGTCCGAGGTCGACGCCCTGACCCAGCAGCAGACCGACTCCGTGGGGCTCGAGTGGCAGTCCGCCGGGGAGGCCTTCGACATCGCCTCGGGCAAGGTCGCCGTGACCGGCACCGGCATCACGGTCAGCCTGGACGACGCGCCGGCCGACGGCCCCCGCCCGGCGGGAACCGGCCCGGACGACCTGGTCGTGCACCAGCAGGACCTGCAGGCGGTCATCAACGCGCTGTGGGCCGGGGGAGCGGAGGCGATGGCCCTGATGGACCAGCGCGTCATCTCGACCAGCGCCTTCCAGTGCATCGGCAACGTGCTGTCCCTCCAGGGCCGCCGGTACTCCCCGCCCTACGTCGTCACCGCCGTCGGCGACCCGGAGGACCTGCTGGACGCGCTGGCCACCGACCCCGCCGTGCGCGCGTACCGGTCCTGGGTCGACGCCGTCGGGCTCGGGTACGAGGTGACCCGCCCGGACCAGGGCGTGCAGGTGCCCGCCTACGATGGCGCGGTCGACATGCGGTACGCCAGCGTGCCCTCCGGCACGGAGGTCCTCCCGGGGCTCGTCGCCGAGGAGGGCACCGCGACCAGCACCGGCACGCGTCAGGAGGGCACCGAGGGATGAGCGGGACGGAGGTCGCCCCGCCCGGGGTGGGCGGGCGCGACGACGAGCCCGGGCGCCCCGGCGGCGGTCGTCGGGCCGAGCACCGCGCGCGCGGGTCGCGCGACCGGCGGGCCACCCGCGGGGGCGGCGTCGTCCTCGGCGCCGTCGGCGTGCTCGGTGAGCTGCTGATCACCGCGGGCGTGCTGCTGCTCGCGTTCCTCGCCTGGCAGCTGTGGTGGACCGACGTCGAGTCCAACCGGGAGCAGGCCCAGCTCGTCCAGGAGCAGGGGTGGGACGAGCCGCTCGCGCCCCTCGAGGCCGCCGACGGGCCTGCCGTCGTGACCCCGCGCTACGACGAGCCGCCCGTGCTCGAGGAGCCGGAGTACCTGACGACGTTCGCCTCCATGCGGGTGCCCCGCTGGGACGGCGAGCCGACGCGGACCATCACCCAGGGCACCGACCGGCCGAACGTGCTCAACCCGCTCGGCGTCGGGCACTACGAGGGCACCGCGATGCCCGGCGGCGTCGGCAACTTCTCGCTGGCCGCGCACCGCACCACGTACGGCAAGCCGTTCAACCGGATCGCGGAGCTCCAGGAGGGCGACCCGATCGTCGTCTGGACCGAGGACACCTGGTACGTCTACCGCGTCACGTCCTCGCAGATCGTCATGCCGGACGACGTGCAGGTCATCGCCCCGGTGCCCGACCAGCCGGGCGCCGAGCCGACCGAGCGGTTCATCACCCTGACCACCTGCCACCCGATGTTCTCCGCGCGCGAGCGGTACATCGTGCACGGTGTCCTGGACTACTGGGCCCCCGTCTCCGAGGGCGTGCCCGCCGAGCTCGCGGAGGTCTCCTGATGTACGGGTGGCTGTGGCGGCACCTGCCCGGACCGGCCCTGGTGCGCGTCCTGGTCCTGCTGGTCCTCGCGGTGGCCGTCCTGGCCGCCTGCTTCGCGTGGGTGTTCCCCTGGCTCGCCCCGTACATGCCGTTCAACGACACCACTGTGGGGGAGGGCTGACGATGAGCCGCATCCTGGTCGTCGACAACTACGACTCGTTCGTCTACACGATCGTCGGGTACCTGGACCAGCTCGGCGCCGAGACCGTCGTCGTGCGCAACGACGCCGTCCCGCCGGTCTCGGGACGCGGGGAGTTCGACGGCGTGCTGATCTCGCCCGGTCCCGGGACGCCGTCCGAGGCCGGGGCGTCGATGCAGGTCATCCGCGACTGCGCCGAGGCGGGCACCCCGATGCTGGGGGTCTGCCTCGGGCACCAGGCGCTCGGCGAGGTGTTCGGCGGCACGGTGACCCACGCCCCGGAGCTCATGCACGGCAAGACGAGCCTGGTGTCGCACGACGGGCACGGCGTCTTCGAGGGCCTGCCGACGCCGTTCACCGCGACCCGGTACCACTCGCTGGCCGTCGTCGACGGCACGGTCCCGGACGAGCTCGAGGTCACCGCCCGGGCGAACGGGATCATCATGGGTCTGCAGCACCGGACGCTGCCGCTGCACGGCGTCCAGTTCCACCCGGAGAGCGTCCTCACGGAGGGCGGCCACCGCCTGCTGGCGAACTGGCTGACCCTGACGGGCGAGCGGGACGCGGTCGCCCGCTCCGCGGACCTCCACCCCCTCGTCCGCCCCTGACCCCCTCGCTGACCGGTCCCGTCCGCTCGCCGAGATAGGACCGCCCGCCCGAGATAGGGCCCAGGACGGTCCTATCTCGAGGCGAGGGCCCTATCTCGGCGAGGGGGGACCCGCGCGATCAGCGGGTGCCGGGACGACCACAGGGGCCGGAGAGGTGCTGGTCGAGCGTTCCCTGTGGACGACCGGCTGAGCCGGCACCGTCGTGAGCGGACGGTGGGTGGGTGAACCCGGACGCCGACCGTACGCCCGCCCTCGACCCCACGCCCACCCCCTGTC